>JAJDDX010000139.1 GCA_029260055.1 Phycisphaerae bacterium | reverse complement strand
ACGGACCTGAACGGCAACGGAGTGCTGGATGTATGCGAAGGCGGCCCGCGACCCGACGCCACGTTCCACATCGACGGGAGCGTTCGGACCTGCACGACAGACGCGGACTGCCTGTTCGGAATCAGCCCGGATTCCGAAGTGTACTGCATCCCGCCGCCGTTCGGCAGCGCCGATCCCGGTATATGCTACGTGCAGCGCAACAAGTACATCTCGACCGACCCGAACCCCGCTCAAGACGAACTGCTGACGGCTCGACGCGTGAGCCTTCTGCTCGACGGTGGCGGGACGGCAGTGCTGGGCTGGATCGGTGAGCCTACACCGCTCGATGTGGCTGGCGGACCGCAAGGCGGCCCGGCGGAGGCGTCGCCGCAATTGCTGTCCCGCATCGAGGCTGATCCACACTACCGTGATTGGGCCGTTGACAACGGCGGTCTTCCATGGGTCGACCCGACCGTCCACGTTGGCGACTGCGAGATTTCACCGGGGCACACGTATCACCTTCAGTCGATCGTTCAAGGTGCGGACATCTTGGACGAGGCCGACTACTCAGAGCCGCTCGAGCTGCGCACGGTGACAAACTGGGGCGACGTAACCGGAGGCACTACGTACCAGCCGCCGGATAAGAGCAGGAACTTCAAAGACATTAACGCCGTGATAAGAGGCTTCCAGAGCGTGCAGAAGGAATCCAAGGTCTGGCTCGACCTCTATGGTCCGCTCGCCACGCCATACCGGCCGGATTTCACGGACATCAGCTTCACGGACATCAACGCTTCAGTGGCCGGCTTCCAGGGCGCGTCGTATCCGTTCTTCGCCCCGCTCGATTGCCCGGATCAGATCGGCCCGTAGACCCGGAGGCGGACGGCGAATCGCGTTTGTTGGATGACTCGGGAGTCGACTGACCTTGAGGCCGGGCCGTCGACTCGCGTGCGATGCGTTTTGGGGTACGTCGCCGAACGGCGACCAAGGGGAGACCTGACCATGGCACTTCGATCAACATGCTCCGCGACTCACTTTGCATTGCTGTCGGTGCTCGTCGGGCTTGCATCGGCAATCCTACCCGCACGCAGCGCCATCGCACAATGTGGGATCGAGTTGGAACCGGCTGAAGCAGCGACGTATACGAAACCCACCGATGTACTCGTGAACGGCAACCTGGCTCTCATGGGGGCGGCGAGCCACGAAGGCCCCAACGGGGAGGGAGCCGTGTTCGTGTTCGAGCACGACGGAACTGATTGGCATCAGACCGGTTCGCTGTTCGCAAGCGACGCTCCGATCGCCACCTACTTTGGCAGCGACCTGGACAAGAGCGGCGACGTGATAGTCGTCGGCGCCATCAATAAACGTACGAATGACATTTATGCAAGTGGTGGCGCGTACGTGTTCCGCAAAACCGGATCCACATGGATAGAAGAGGCGATTCTCGTTGCGCCCGTCCCTCGCGACGTCGACCAGTTTGGACGCAGGGTAGCGATAAGCGGTAATGTCATTGCGGTTTCCTCTGCCACGTGCTGCGACTCCTCGCTCAAGACAGGTGCCGTTCATATCTTCCGCTACGACGGAGCAAACTGGCTGCACAGTGAGGAGATTACCGGCTCGGATTCGGGCGAGGATGATCTGTTTGGGTTGGCGCTCGCTCTCGACGCGGATCGCCTGCTCGTGGGAGCCCCGGAACATGACCTTCCCGTTCAAGACGGTGGCGCGGCCTACCTGTTCACCTACGACGGAGCCCAATGGAACGAGGATCTCAAGTTCTCGCCTGCGGACCCACTCGAAGGCGCGGCCTTCGGCGCTTCTATCGCGTCCCGGGACGATTTCCTGGCGATTGGAGCGCCCGGTTGGGGCGGCTCCCCTGGCAAGGTCTACATCTACCACGAGATCGGCACAGCCTGGATTCCGCAGGATACGCTCATCGCACCGGCGCCAGAAGATACCGATCGGTTCGGAAACGACTTGGCAATGGACGCCGGCCTGTTGGCGATAGCCGCGAGGAATGCCGACAATCCCGTCGATCCCGATGGCGGCATGGTTTACGTCTACGGTCTTGGCGGTGACGGCTCCGTACGCACGGCCTTCTACCCCGTACAAGAAACCAGGTTCTTCGGCGCGAACTTGAGCTTGTCAAACGAGTGGCTCATGGCCGACGCACACTTCTCGTATTCCAGCGGCAATTCGTACTTGTTCCCGATCGGCCTCCCGGGCCCGGACTGCGACCTCGACGGGATTAGCGACGCGTGCGGCCTGGATTGCGACGACAGCGGAATACCCGACCAGTGCGAGGCAAGCAACGACTGTGACGCGAACGGGCTGGTGGACACTTGCGACATCGCCTTCGGATTCCTACAGGATTGCGACGCCGACTGGGTACCGGACGACTGCGAGGACGATGATTGGCAGAGTCTGGACTGCAATAACGACATGATCCCGGATCTCTGCAACATCGCCGGCGGCGTCTCCGCGGACTGCAACACAAATGACATTCCCGACGAGTGCGACGTCGGTACGGGAACGAGCACCGACTGCCAGAGCAACGGCGTGCCCGATGAGTGCGAGACGGACTGTAACGTCAACGACATCCCGGACGAGTGCGATATCGCCGCCGGTTCGAGCGACGACTGTAACGCCGACGCCATACCGGACGACTGCCAGCCAGTCGAGGACTGCAACAACAATAGCGTGACCGACATCTGCGACATCGGCGCCGGGACTGAGGTAGACTGCAACCGGAATCTGCGCCCCGATTCCTGCGATCTGGGTGACGGGACCAGCACGGACGACAACGCGAATGGGATCCCGGATGGCTGTGAAGGACCCCCGATGCCCGATGCTACCTTCCACATCGACGGCAGCGTTCGAACCTGTGCGACCGACGCGGATTGCCTCGTCGGGTTAAGCCCGACATCCGAGGTGTATTGCGTCTTGCCCCCGGCGGGCGTAGGCGGAGACGGGACGTGCTACGTCCAGCGCAACAAGTACATCTCGCTGGATCCGAACCCCGACATCGCCGGGGCACAGCCCGCACGCCGGGTCAGCCTCGTGCTCGGCGGCGGCGGCACCGCCGTGCTCGGCTGGGTCGGC
>JAJDDX010000138.1 GCA_029260055.1 Phycisphaerae bacterium | reverse complement strand
CGGGCCGGTGATCGGCGGGCAGCTTTCCGGTTGGCTCGGGGCTCGGTACGCAGTAGTTGATCCCTCCGCTTTCTGGCCGGCAGTAGTCGGCGGGCAGCTTTCCGGCTGGTTCGCGGGCGGGCAGCTCGACTACTCGTCGTTCTGGCATGCGGTTGCCTTGATCGGGCTGGTGACGGCGATCGTGTTCGTGGCGCTCTTTAGAGACGAGACGAAGAAAGAGGCGGCGGCATGACGAGGCGTGTGGGGGCATGTTCCTGGTCGTTGCAGCCGGAGTCGCCGGCTGATCTGGCGAGCAAGATCCAAGCGGTTGGCGTCTCGGCTGTGCAGTTGGCGCTTGACCCGCTGCGAACCGGCGATTGGCCGATTGACGAGACGGTAGCGTCGCTGAGCACAGCCGGCGTCGAGATTCGTTCCGGCATGATGGCGATGCGCGGCGAGGATTACTCGACGCTGGAGACCATCAAGCGGACCGGTGGCGTGCGGCTCGACGAGCACTGGGAGGCGAACCTGTCGGCCGCGGGGCAGAACGCCGTCATTGCGGGCGAATTGGGTATCAGCCTCGTCACGTTCCACGCGGGTTTCATTCCGCACGAGCCGGGCGATCCGTTGCGTAGGGTGATGATCGAGCGGTTGCGGGCGGTGGTCGAGTGTTTCACCGGTGAAGGAGTGCGGGTCGGGTTCGAGACCGGTCAGGAGACGGCTTCGACGCTGATTTCGGCGCTCGACGAGTTCGATCGATCGGAAGTGGGTGTCAACTTCGATCCGGCGAACATGATTCTCTATGGCATGGGTGATCCGGTGGAGGCGCTGCGGCTGCTTGCGCCGCGTGTTGTGCAGATACACATCAAGGACGCCTTGCCTTCGTCCGAGCCGGGCACGTGGGGCTCGGAGGTTCCGGTTGGTGACGGGGCGGTTGATTGGCCCGCGTTTTTCGGTGTGATCGACAGCGCGGGGCTCGATTGCGATTTGATGATCGAACGTGAAGCGGGTGATGCGCGGGTCAAAGACATGGCACGAGCTTGCAGCCTGGTGGAAAGTCTGCCTGGTGAGTCAGAGAGTAGAGCCTGATGAGCACTAAGGCCGAGATTGGCGTCGGGGTAATCGGCTTGGGGTTCATGGGGCGGACTCACCTGGCAGGCTTCCGCCAGGCGCAGCGGGGCGGGCGGGCTTGCCGCATCGTCGCGGTTTGCGATCAAGTGCCGTCTCGCCGTGCCGGTGTGATCGGTTCCGCGGGGAACTTCGGCGCGGTGGCTGACGACGACGAAGGACCGGCGCTGTTCGACCCGGCTGACGTGAACGCGTACGCCGAGCCGGAGGCACTGCTGGCGGACGAGCGGGTCGATCTTCTCAGCATATGCACCCATACCGACACGCACGCCGATTTGGCGATCAGAGCGCTGGCAGCGGGCAAGCACGTCCTGATCGAGAAGCCGGTGGCGGTGGCCTCGCGGGATGTGCAGCGTGTGGTCGAGGCGGCTGCGCGGGTTCCTGAGCAAGTGTGCATGCCTGCGATGTGCATGCGGTTTTGGCCGGGTTGGGCGTGGCTCAAGGAGCGGATCGAGCGGGGGACGTTCGGGCCGGTGGTCAGTGCGACGTTCGAGCGGCTGGGCTCGAAGCCCGATTGGGCGGCTGAGTTCTACGGTGATGCCGAGCGAAGCGGTGCGGCGCTGATTGACTTGCACATCCACGACGCCGACTTCGTGCGTTGGTGCTTCGGTGATCCTATTTCGGTGGCGAGTGCGGGCAGCATCTACCAACTCACGACGATGTACCGGTTCGATGGCGGTCCGTCTCGAGTCGTGGCTGAGGGCGGTTGGGATCAGGCTCCGGGTTTTCCGTTTCGGATGCGGTACGTGGTGAACTTCGCGGATGCGACGGCCGACTTCGACCTGTCGCGTGAGGCGCCGTTGATGCTGACTCGCGAGGGCAAGTCCGAACCGGTCGAGCTTGAAGCGACGACCGGGTATGAGGTGGAGATTGCCCACGTGCTGGATGTGATTGCGGGCAAGTGCGAGCTTGTCGCCACGCTCGATGATGCGCTGGCCGTCGCGCGGCTGCTTGAGACGGAGCGGGAGAGTCTGGCCACCGGTGGGGTGGTGGCCGTTCGTCTTTGAACCACAGAGATCACAGAGGACACGGAGGCGGAGTGCGTCCCGCAGAGGCGGCGAGATCGGGATTGGTGCGGCCGGCCCGCACCCTGCGCGGCCGGAGCACGTAGGCAGGGGAGAGGCGATGAACATTCCGGGCCTTGGCAAAGTCAGCAAGGACGACGAACTCGATTGGCACTACAGCGACCCGATTCCGATCACGGTACTCGGCGGGAAAGCGTGCCGGCTCGTGATCGACGGCTACGATGAGGACCGCCGCAAAGACGAGTTCCATGCCGCCATCGCGAACTTCCTGTCGATCGACGCAGCGGCGCTGAAGGATGCGGAGCAGCATGTGTTCCGATACTACGAGGACTGCAACAGCGAGTGGGAGCCTGATGATGACGAGTTCGTGGTCATCGAGTCGCCCGGCGAAGTATGGCGTCACGTGCGGTTTGGCTCAGAGCCGATGATCGCACGACGCGGGCGTGGCGACAAAGGCATCTACGTTGTACTTGAATGTGGTTGTGATTGGGAAGTTGAGCACGGGCTGCAGATCGTCTTCAAGGATGGTCTTACGGTGAACAAGGTCGGGCCGTATGATGGTCACGTCACGAATTCGGACGCCTATTCGGACGATAGGCTCGAAAACGTGGTGTATCTTCGCCGGTGAGCGCTGCAACGAGTCCTGTTGATCTGCCGTATTCCGGCAAGGGCGGCCGCCATGGTTAGCGTCAAGACTTACCTTTGCGACAAAGCGGACGGTCTCTTTCCGATCGAGACGTTCAGTGGGTCCATGGCCATCGAGGACGCAGTGGATGTGTTCGGCGCGGTCGAGTTGATCGTGGATTACCAGCCGGTTATGCCGAGGGACTACATCGACTACATCAACTGGCTGTGGCCCAGCCTGATCACCGCGACCCTGGAACTTGTCCGAGGTCGAAAGGCGGAATTCACGTACTACGAGCAGTATCCGCATGTGGTATTCGAACCGATTCGGGCGGGAACGCATGTGCTCATTACTCCATACTACCCGAGACCCTCCAGCCTGACCGGAAAGATCACGACTTTCACCCGCGCGTGCGCTGAATTCAGGGAACTCACTCATAACATCGTGACGGCCGGTTACGTCTACTGCGAGCACATCGGGAAGGCGTTTTCACACAGATGTGCCCGCGAACTCCGCGACTTGGGCGAGATCGAAGCCGAGCTTCGACGCCGCGCGAGTTGACCGGGACGGTCGCGGGCGCCTCGTTCAGTGCTAGGACAGAGGACAACGAATGAGCAAAGCGTTCAGAATGCAATGGGCAGAGGGTAGGGTGCGGCTTGCCGCACCACAGAACTGCCGCAGGGCGATCGGTTGGCACGATGACAGGCAACTACCAGGATCAAGCTGAACGGCTCTTCGACCAGCTCGTCGCGGCCGCGCCTGGATTCCAGGAAGTCGTCCGCGAGCATATCGAGGATAACGACGAGATTATCCCGTACGTCCTGCTTGCCGACATCTCCCGGGCTTTCGTGCGGCTCTTACGCTCATCACGAGCCGATTCGGCTGGCAGCGACGCCGTGCCCGCCTGGGTCACGCGAGTTCTCGCCATCTTTGAGGACGCGCTTACGGAGTCACAGGACATGCACGATCTTGTGGGACTGTCGTTCGTTGAGGCTGTGCACACGGAGGCGGTCACGTTGGATCACATCCCGGCACTGCTGCCTCCGGGTTTGAAAGCAGAGTGGATCACCACCGAAAGCTATTACGGCGGCGCATAGCTGCAGCGACGCACGCCAGGCCCCACGTGTAGGGCGGGGTGACTGCCCCGCACGAGTAGTGGTCGGCGTTTGACTTCGACGGATCCGATTCGGAGTGTATCACGATGTTTGATGGCGAAGCCGCGTTACTCGAAACCTGGACGCCCGCGTTGGACGCGCTGTCACCAGCCTCCGGGGCTTCGTGGACGAGAGGAGGTAGGGTGCGTCCCTTGACGCACCACTTACACGTGGGACTCGGATTGGTGCGTCCGGGACGCACCCTACAATCTTCGCGACTTGGGCGAGATCGAAGCCGAGCTTCGACGCCGCGCGAGTTGACCGGGGCGGCCGCGGGCGCCTCGTTCAGTGCTAGGACAGAGGACAACGAATGAGCAAAGCGTTCAGAATTCAATGGGCCGATGGGAAGCGCAACGAGGATTGGCTGGTTACCGAGATCCAAGAGATCGAGAGGATTGTCTCCCAGTTGGCGAAGCAACATGATGCGCCCATGCTTCTGTTCATGTGGGAGGACGGCACCGCGCGAGAACTCTCCGTCGGCCTGGGGCGAGAGCGCACGCGTTTCACGTATCAGGACTCGCGCGATCCGCCACACTACGTCAGTGCCGGCGATCCGAACGCGGAGGGCGAAGAGTCGTTCTGGGTTGGCGATGAGCCGACCTCCTTCGCCGCGACCGAACTCGTCGCGAACGAGCTGATCATTCCGACAATCCGGTGTTTCGTTGAACAGCCGGGGCGCCCGCCTACGGTGGATTGGGCACAGGTCTAGCATGGCGAAGCCGAGCTTTCATCCCCATCTATTGACGAAGTAAGGTGCGCCTCACACGGGGAGAACACCATGGTCATCGCTTTCGATATTGACGATACGATCACCCGGCATCCCGAGTTCTTCTCGGTCATCGCCTCCGCGCTGCTCGATGCGGGGCACACGGTGCTTATTCTCACCTGTCGCGACGCGGCAAGACGCGAGGAGGCGATCGCCGAGTTGGCGGACTATGGCGTCGGGTACACGGAACTGATCATGTACGAGGGCGGCGCAGCCAACTTCTTCTCGTGGAAGGCGCAGGTGTGCAAGCAGCGCGGCGTCGATGTCTTCTTCGAGGATATGCAGGAAGTTCTGCGCGAAGTCGGCGACGAGACCCTCTGTCTCATGGCGGTCGATCGCGAGATCCATGACCTGGACAAGCTCTGCCGATGATCGGCGGGCAGCACCTCAGCGAGCACAACAAACACGGTCAACAAAGTCGGCGATTCAGGGAATCGGCGTTAACCGGCTGCGCGGAACGGGAAGGTCTTGGCGGCTGCGCGGAGTCGGCGCACGGTCGAAAGCGGCAGCGAAAACAGCCCGCGTTTGCCTACGCGCTGTACCGGCTCGGCGAGTGGGTAGATCACCGGAAGGAGCCAGCAGAACGGGCCGATGATGTGGTTCTGGTCGCGGATCCAGCCGAACTCCGGCTGGGTTTCGATCAAGCGGGCGATGTGGTTGATGTGGACGCAGCCGGCCATGTGTGTCACGGCTACGATGGCCGAGAACGCCATGTCGGGGTATCGCTCCATGTCGCCGTCTGACAGCGCGTTTTCGCTTTTTCCCGCGTGAATCGCGAGCCAGCCGCGGTAGTTCGTCTCCCAGGTGCGGTTGTCGACGAACTTCGCACCGGTGGCGAGTAGGTGAGCGTGCGGTTGTCGTACCGTGATACACTTCATGGGACTTGCCCATGGTGAAAGGTCGGGAACAGGCCGGCTGACACGTTGCTCATACGCGATTTTGGTGGAATTCGCAAGTTTTGAGGCAAGGTAGCTGTCAGCTGTCAGCTATCAGCTATCAGCTTTCAGCGGTCAGTGCGTGACGAGTGGAGCTACTACCGCACGCCGGCGGGTTCGGCGTCTAGGCCGTAGCGTTTCATCTTCTTGTAGAGTGTGGTGCGGTTGATGCCGAGTTGTTCGGCGGTGAGTTGGCGGTTGAAGCCGTTGGCGCGGAGGGCGGCCTCGATGATGCGTCGTTCGGGCTCGGCCAATGCGTCCTTGAGCGGTCTGGCCTCGTAGGGCAGTGACGGTGCCGGAATGATGGCTGCGTCGATGAGCTTGGGCGGCAGATCTTCGGCTGTAATGAGTCGTCCCTTGCAGAGCACGACGGCGCGCTCGACGGCGTTTTCCAGTTCGCGTACGTTGCCGGGCCAGTTGTATCGCTGCATGAGCGACAGGGCTTCGTCGTCGAAGTCGATGATTTCGCGCTTGGCCTCGACGATGAATCGGCGAAGGAAGTGGCGCGCGAGCAGCGGCACGTCGCCGATGCGTTCGGCGAGGCTCGGCATTTCGATCGTGACGACGTTGACGCGGTAGAACAGGTCCTCGCGGAATCGGCCGGCCCGGACCTCGGCCTCGAGGTCGACGTTGGTCGCCAGCACGACGCGCACATCCACGGTCTCCGTCTTGTTGCTGCCAAGTGGCTCGAACTGTTGCGACTGAAGCACGCGCAGGAGCTTCACTTGGAGAGCCGGCGACGCGGTGGCGACCTCATCGAGGAAGATCGTGCCGCCGTCGGCCGCCTTGAACTTTCCCGGTTTGTTGGCGATGGCGCCGGTGAACGCGCCGCGGGCATGGCCGAAGAGTTCGCTCTCGAGCAATGTCTCCGGTATGGCACCGCACGCGACCTCCACGAACGGTTTGTTGCGTCGCTCGCTGTGCTGGTGGATCGCGCGGGCGATGAGCGATTTACCGGTGCCCGAGGTGCCTTCGATCAGCACGGTGACTTTCGAGGCTGCGACCGTCTCGACCAGGTCGAACACCTTGAGCATTCGGTAGTCCTGCCCGACGACGCTGTCGAGCCCGAACCGCTCTTGCAGGCGGGTCTTGAGTTCCCGGTTCTCGCGGAGGATGGCCTGTTGCGCGAGGGCTCGCTCGACGCAGAGCTTGAGTTCATCGTCGTCGATCGGCTTAGTCAGGTAGTCGTACGCGCCCAGTTTGATCGCCTCGACGGCGCTTTCGATCGTGCCATAGCCGGTCATCATGACGACGGCTGTCTCGGGTGCCCGTTTACGCGCGAGATGTAGCAATTCGAAGCCGTTTCCGCCGGGCATGTTGACATCGCAGAGGATCAGGTCGACCGGGCTCGCCTTGATGGCCGCCATGGCCTCTTCGAGCGACCCCGCGGTGCGGACTTCGTAGCCCTCGAACCGCAGGAACTCGCCGAGGGAGTCGAGGATGATCCGGTCGTCATCCACGACCAGCACGTGTGCGATCAAATCTGATTCGTTAACTGTCATGGCAATCGATCGGTTCCTATGGTTTATCCGGTGCGGGCTCCGTGAGCCCGGTCGGTGGTAAGCAACTGTCGAGCGGCAGACGCACGGTGAAGACCGCTCCGCCTTCCGCGCCATTGGCGGCGTGGATGGTGCCGTTCATGTCCTCGACGAAGTCCTTGCAGATCGCCAGGCCGATGCCGGTGCCCTTACCGGCGCCTTTGGTCGTGAAGAAGGGCTCGAAGACTTTCTGCGCATCGTCCGGCAGGCCGGCGCCGGTGTCGGCGACTTCGATCATGACCTCACCGCTGACTATGCCGGTGGTCAGTGCCAGTCTGCCGCCGTCGGGCATGGCGTCGACGGCGTTCTTGATCAGATTGCAGACGACCTGATAGAGTCGGCTCCCGCGGACGCAGGGCATGTCGGTGCGGTGGAAGTCGGCTGCGACGATGACGCCGTTGGCGTCGGCGTTCGATGCCAGGCTTCTAATCGCCTGCTCGACGACTTCGTTGATGTCCGTCTGCTCGAACTCACCGTCAGTGCTGCGTGAGAACTCGAGCAGATCGCTGATGATCTGGACCATGCGCATCAGGCCCGTGCGGGATTCCGTCAGGTAGTTCTTGAGCCTGTCGTCCGGCGCTTCGCCGGCGAGGCGCATGGCGAGATTGACGTACCGGAGGATGCCGTCGAGCGGGTTGTTCAACTCGTGGGCGACTCTGGCGGCGAGTTTGCCGAGCGACGCGAGGCGGCGGGATACCTCGATGCGCTCTTCCATGTCCGCCTGCTTGGCACCTTCTTCGATGACCAGGACGACGGCGTCGGCGCGACCGGACGGTTCACCGCCCATGGCGGAGATACACCTGATGGTCACGAGGGTCGGTGACTGCGCGTCCGTCGGCGTAAGTACGCACTCGAACGTCGGCGCATGTTCGCCATCGACGACGCGGCGCAGTTCGCTCGGCCAGTCGTCGAACGGTCCGAGAAACCGCACGCCGGCGAGCCCTTCTTGGAGATTCGTACCTTCACCGAGCCAGTGTGACGCCGCTTCGTTCCGGTGGAGGATCGATCCGTCGAGCGCGACGAGTATCGCAGCGGAGCGCAGCCGATCCAGGAACGCAGCAGCGGCTGAGTCCGGCGGCGTGGGGCGTGAAGACGCTTCGGTTTCGGTCTGCGTGTGTACAGCCATGAGCTTAGACGACTCTTTGAGGAAACGTCCGGCGCGGTACGCCACATGGCATGTGGCTCGAAGGCAACACCGCGCGTGATCCGTTCTCATCATCGGCAGATGGGCGGCGCTATTGAAGCGGGTGGCAGGGCGCGGCAAGTGCCGCGGCGCAGCGCTTCCGGCGGGAAGAGCGGGTGCTATTCTCGGACGCCGGCTTATCGGTCGTCGTTGCTCTATCGGGGTCTGATCAGTGACGTGCCGGACATCTGGTCGGGCATGTCGATGCCGAGCATGTCGAGTGCGGTCGGCGCGAGGTCCGCGAGTCGGCCGCCCTCGCGCAGGGAGCGCCCGCGATAGCGCGGATCGACGAGCATCAGTTCCACGTCATAGGTGGTGTGCGCGGTGTGGGGGCCGTTGGTCTCCGGGTTGGTCATTTGTTCGGCGTTTCCGTGATCGGCGGTGACGATCAGCCCGCCGCCCTTGGCCAGCACGGCCTCGGTGACTTTTCCGACGCATTCGTCGACGGTTTCGACGGCACAAATGGCGGCGCTGAGGTCCCCGGTGTGGCCCACCATGTCGCCGTTGGCGTAGTTGATGACCATCAGGTCGTCGTCGTTGGTGTTGATTCGCTCGAGGACGGCTGCGGTCACTTCGCGTGCGGACATCTCCGGTTTCTGGTCGTATGTCGTGACGTCGCGCGGCGATGGGATGAGGTGCCAATCCTCTCCGCGCGAGGGCTCGTCTCGGTAGTCGTTGAAGAAGAAGGTTACGTGCGGGTACTTTTCGGTTTCGGCGCAGCGGAACTGCTTAAGGCCCAGCTCGGCTGCGTAAGCACCGAGGATGTGCGCCATTTGCGGAGGTTTTTCGAAGGCGACGTGAACGGGAAGCCCCTTTTCGTATGCCGTCATCGTGGCGTAAAACAGGTCGAGCTTCGTGCTGCGATCAAAACCGAGCTTCTTGCCGTCGCCGTCGAACGGGAACTGATCGTAGGTGAACGCCTTCGTCAATTCCCTCGGGCGGTCTCCGCGGTAGTTGAAGAAGATGACGCTGTCGCCGCCTTCGATGGCGCCGTCGGGTTCGTTGTGACGCAGGATGACGCTCGGTTTGACGAACTCATCGCCGGATCGGCTCGGCTCGGTCGGATTGTCGTAGTAGTGCTGCAACGCTTCGGTAGCTGATGCGTAATGGGCTCCGGTTCGCTCAGTGAGGAGGCGATACGCCTTCTCGACTCGGTCCCAGCGGTTGTCACGGTCCATGGCGTAGTAGCGCCCGATCACGCTGGCCACGGGGTTGGTGCCGACCTCACGACACTTGGCGTCGATCTGCTCGATATAGCCGATTCCCGCTTTCGGCGGCGTGTCGCGGCCGTCCATGAAAGCGTGGATGAAGACGCGATCGCCGGGGAAGCCGACGCGTTTGGACATATCGAGCAGGCCGAACAGGTGCTCCAGGTCGCTGTGTACGCGTCCGTCGCTGCACAGGCCCATGATGTGTACACGGCCGCCGCTCTTGCCGGCGCGGTCGAACGCCTGGGTCAGTACGGGGTTTTCGAAGAATGTGCCATCGTCGATGCGCCCGGTGATGCGCATGATCTCCTGTTCGACGATGCGACCGGCGCCGATGTTTTGGTGTCCGACTTCGCTGTTTCCCATGACGCCGGGCGGAAGGCCCACGTCGGTGCCGCTCGTGTGGATCAGTGCGTGGGGATAGTCAGCCATCAGGCGATCGTCCACGGGCGTCTTGGCGAGGTGGATCGCGTTGGCGTGATTCCACTCGGGGTGTGGGTTACAGCCCCATCCATCACGCACGATGATCACGATCGGCTTAGCGGATACGGACGTCATATGGAATCTCCCAGCCGGGTACTTGCGCAATTCGGTTTACGGTATCTGGTCGGCGTAGGCACGCAGCTCATCCTCGAAGGACCGCATGGTGATCGAGAACGCCTGCTCAGCGGCCTTGTGGTTACAGACGGCGTCCTCTTGTGACATCGACACTTGACCGGCGTCAAATCGAAACATTCCGAGTGAAGGCACGATCGATTCCGCGGCTGCCATGGGCGGGGCGGAGAGGATGGCGATCGCTTTGGCCAGCCCTACCGGAAGAGGAGCCATCGGTTTGAATCGCTTCGCTTTGGGCATCAGGTAGCGGGCCGTATCGTAGAGCTCTCGCCAGGAATAGACTTTCGGGCCGCCGAGGGCGTAGGTTTGGCCGATCGTTTCGCTACGGAAGAGGGATTCGACCATGCAGTAGGCCACGTCTTTGACCGAGACGGGCTGGAGTTTCGCCCGGCCGCTCCCGAAGTAGGGAATCACCGGCGGCAAGTAGCCGCAGATGAAGCGGTGGAGGAGCTGCATGAACTCGCCTTCGGGTCCGTGGATCAGGCTCGGTCGGAAGATCGTCCAATCGAGATCGCCGGCGGTGACGAGTTGCTCGGCCTTCCACTTCGTCTTGTGGTAGGGTGAGGTGGCGTTCGGGCTTGTGCCGAGGGCCGACATGTGGACGAGCCGCTGGATTCCCGCATGCTCCATCGCGGCGATGACGCGCTGCGTGCCGCGTACGTGAATGCCGGCGAACGTCTTGGCTTGCACGCGGCGCTGGATGATGATGCCGACCAGGTGGATCGCGGCCTGGCTGACCTCCGCCGCCCGCCGGAGGGCGCCCTCGTCACCCAGTGTGCCGATGACGGGCGCCAAGCGATCGGGCAACACGTCCGGGTGCTGATCGGTGAGCTTCCGGGCTGACCGCACGAGGCATACCGGGGTCAGGCCGCGGCGCAGGAGCTCGCGGACGACGCTCCGCCCGACGAAGCCGGTAGCTCCGGTGACCAGGACATTCTGAATCTTGGCTTGTTCGGGCATGGCACGGCCTTTGTCGCTAGCGTTTTTCACGAGCGAGGGCAATCGTATACAGCGCTATGAGGCCGGTAAAGGGTGGCGGTTTTCAAAAACATGGCCGGGTGACAATAGACGGCCGGTTTCGACGTTCTACTCCTCATGCAGTATCGAGGTGGGTTCATGCGCGGCGTTTCGGTCGTAGCGGCTATGGTCGTCGTGATGACGACTGGTGTGCTCTTTGCGGGCGGTCTGGATCGGGCCGAGTCGTGGGACCGCGATCGCGCCGCTCATCTGCTGCGCCGCGCGGGTTTCGGCGGCACGCCGGATGAGATCGAGCGGCTTGTGACGTTGGGGCTGAACGCCGCAGTCAGTCGGCTCGTCGATTTCGAGTCGACCGCGCAGACCGACCCCGGTTTTGCCGTCAGTACGTTGCCCGCGCCGAAGCAGGTGTTCAGGGCGATTCCTGATCTTTCGCAGGAGCAGCGCAAAACGACCCGGCAGCACATCCGAGTCGTCAACCGGGCGGAGATCGCGGCGCTGCGTGCGTGGTGGTTGAGGCGAATGGTCGTATCGCCGCGCCCGTTTGAAGAGAAGATGACGTTGTTCTGGCACGGCCACTTCACGACGGGCGCGCAGGAGGTAAGGGTGAGCCGGCTCCTTGCCGGTCAGAACGAACTATTGCGCCGTCATGCCGTTGATCCTTTTCGAGTGATGCTGTCGGCGATTTGTCGTGATCCGGCCATGCTGCGCTACCTCGACAACGCGAGCAACCGCAAGCAGCATCCCAACGAGAACTTCGCGCGTGAACTGCTGGAGTTGTTCACGATGGGCGCGGGGAACTACACGGAGGAGGATGTCCGCGAAGCGGCACGCGCGCTGACGGGCTGGACGTTCGATCGGAATGGTTTCCGCTTTCGCAAGGGGTGGCACGACTTCGGTCCCAAGGCGTTCCTCGGGCGCGAGGGGCGCTTCGACGGCGACGACGTGATCGACATCATCCTGAGCCGCCCGGAGACGGCGGGCCACATTGCCGGGCGAATCCTGCGGTTTTTCGTGAGCGACGATCCAGGAGAGGAGTTCGTGGCGGCTCTCGCAGAGAGGCTGCGTGAGACGGACTACGACATCCGCGACTGCATGCGGGCGATCTTCTCGAGTGAGGTTTTCTATGCTTCCGATGTCAGGTTCGAGCACATCAAGAGCCCGGTGGAACTCGCTGTTTCGACCGCGCGAGCGCTGGGGCTGCGTGATTGCGATTACTATGGGATGGCTGACGCGACGCGTCGGATGGGACAAGACCTCTTTCAGCCGCCGAACGTGAAGGGTTGGGGCGGCGGGCGGTCGTGGATATCGTCGTCGACGCTGTTCGCTCGGCAGGGCTTCGCCGGGGCGGTTGCCGCCGGCGGGCCGAAGAACCCGTTCGAGCGACGTACGAAACGGTGGGACGAGGTAGTGAGCATTCGCAAGTCGCTTCGCGAGGCGGTTCCGCCGCGCGTGCCGCTTGCGCTCGCGCCGCCGCAGGTAGAGCTGAGTCGCCAGCCGCCACTCGATGTGGCCAAGCTACTCGGAGGCAAGAAGCGGTGGACGGTCGGTGAGGCTGTGGACCACTTCGCACTGACCTTGTTGCATCACCCGCTGGAAGCTCACCAGCGTGATGAGTTGATCGGGATGCTCGGATCGGCGAACGACGTCGTCAACTTCCACAAGCCGCGCACGGTGCAACAGCTCCGCACTCTCATCCGCGCAATCATGACCCTTCCGGCGTTTCAGCTTTCGTAAGCGCGCAACCCAAGCAGTCGGCGTAGGCGCATGTCAAAGAAGGTATCGGGTCAGTTGCTCAGTACCGGCGCTATCTTGCTGCTCTCTTCGGCGGTGAAGAGTCGCTGGACCGGTTCGTTGTCTTCGTCGAGGCGGATGACGTTCGGCTTGTAGGTGCCCGTTTCGACCTTCTTTCGATCGACCCAGGCGAAGGACATGATGATGATTCGATCGCGCACGGCGCCGAGGCGGGCGGCCGCCCCGTTCAGGATGATCTTCCGACTGCCCGCGGGCGCGGGAATGACGTACGTTTCGAGCCGGCTGCCGTTGTTGAGGTTGGCGACGAGGACCTTCTCGTAGGGGTAGAACCCGACGGCGTCCATGAGCTCGGTGTCGATGCCGAGGCTACCCTCGTAGGCGACGTCGGCGTGCGTGACGCAGGCCTGGTGCAGCTTAGATTTGAGCATCTCGAGTTTCATGGCAGCTCGCCTCCGGAGCATGGCAATCGAAAACCGCGGTATTGTAGTGAGCAGGGTCGGAAAGTCAAAGGCCTGACCACCTCGGATCGCCACAAAACCGCATTTTCAGGTCCGTGGGTGGCGGTTCTGGCCTTCGGGAGCCCCTCGGGTCAAGCCGATGAGTATTGGGGAAGGAACCGGGCCGCAGGGCGGTTCGTATGATAGGCTGAGGGATGTTATTTGCTTTGGGCGGGCCGCCGGTGGTGAGCTGGTGGTCGGAGGAGATAGAGACGATGGAAACCATCATCTTAGGGCTAGCGGCTGCCGCGGTTATCTTCATGGTCGTCAGAGGCGGGGGCGGGTGAAAGCCCTCCGGCGGCTGCTAGGCGGTGCCTGGCCAACAGCGATAGTCTCCCACTTCCACGTAGCGGGGCTCGGTCCGCGCTCGTCACCCCTTCTTGGGCGGACGCTGGAACAGGTGCGCGCAGGGCTCGCGGCGGTTTTTGCCGTCGGTGTTGACGGCGTAATGGGCGTCTGACCAGAGTGCGGCTCCCCCGTGCCGACCGTCGATTGAGACGGCGTAGAACTTCACGTCGAACTTGGGTCGGCCTTTCTCGTCGAGCAGCCGCAGCTCGGTGGTGGTGTCGACGATGCGTTTGAGCCCGTGCAGGCAGGCTTCTGTCGGCGACATGCCGTGCCGCATGGCCTCGACGACGGTGTGGGCTCCACAACTCTTGATGACGGCTTCGCCTCGCCCTGTGCTGCCGGCCGCCCCGACGGTGCGGTCGACGAAGAGCCCCGCGCCGATGATGGGTGAATCACCCACGCGTCCGGGGATCTTGTAGCTGAGTCCGCTCGTCGTGGTGACGCCGGAGACTTCGCCGGTTGGGCTGAGGCCGCAGCAGTTAATCGTGCCGTAGGTGAACATGGGTTCGGAGTCGGCGCGTGCTCCTTTGTTATCCGCGTCGGGCGCGTCCGGTGCGCCGAGCCAGTCGTCCTTTTTCGAGTGGTCCTCTTTCCATTTGAGCCAGTGGCGGCGGGCCTTGTCGGTGAGCAGATTGACCTCTTCGAAGCCGTGAGCCCTGGCGAAGCGGAGGGCTCCCTCACCGACGATCATGACGTGATCGGTGCGCTCCATGACGAGCTGCGCGACGCGGGACGGGGTCTTGATGTTGCGGAGGGCCGCCACCGAGCCGGCGCGGCACGTCGGTCCGTGCATGACGCAGGAGTCGAGTTCGACGATGCCGTCTTCGTTGGGCAGTCCGCCATAGCCGACGGACATGTCATCCGGGTCTTTTTCGACGATGTTTACGCCCGCGATGACGGCGTCGAGGGTATCGGCACCGGCGGCGATCATGTCGGCCGCCTTCTGCGTCGCGGCCATCCCGTTGCCGCTCGCGACGACGACCGGATGGGTCAGCTTCGGCGCTGCTTGCGTTGATGCGCTTGCTCTGGATG
The DNA here is from genome assembly GCA_029260055.1 of Phycisphaerae bacterium. Lineage (GTDB taxonomy): Bacteria > Planctomycetota > Phycisphaerae > UBA1845 > UBA1845 > JADFOB01. The sequence goes on along the minus strand of JAJDDX010000138.1, from coordinate 22,695 downwards.
CGATGGCGCCTGTGGCGGCTGCGATGGCGGTGGATTGGATGAAGTCACGCCGGGTCAGGTCGTTCATGCGGAATCCCCTGGGTGGTAGATGTCGGGTATTTGTTTTTCCATAGTGCTGTGGGTGCTCTTTTCGTGGCGAGGGCCCGCGCAGGCTGAAGCCTGCGGCTCGGATTGTGGCAGACGCGCTAGCATGCCGCCGCCGGTTGACGCTGCCGCGTGGACGCGTCGCCGTTTGTCGATGCGCCTTCGAGTTCGAGCATTCTCTCTTTGAGCGTCAGCCCGCCGGGCGACGAGAAGCCGCCGAGTGTGCCGTCTGTTCGGAGCACACGGTGGCACGGTACGACGAGCGGGATCGGGTTGTTCGCCATCGCGCCGCCGACGGCTCTGGCGGCGCCGGGCTTGCCCACGGCTCGGGCGAGGTCCGCGTAGCTGACGGTCTCGCCGTAGGGGATACCCCGGCAGACCTCGATCACCGCGCGCCTAAACGGCGGCAGGTCGGATACGTCGATGTCGATGTTGAAGTCGACCGGCTTGCCCTTGAAGTAGTCGATCACTTGCTTGCGGAAACCGGGCAGGGCCTTGGTGTCCTCCACCGCGCCCGGCCATTCGCGGGCGATCCGCCGCCGGGTGCGCTGGGCATTGTCGGGAAGGTGTGTCGTGACGAGTCGGCCGTCACGTACCACGAACCCGAACGGTCCCCATTGCGTGTCGATCAGGGAAAACTGCATCGCATGGCCTTTCAAATCGGACCTGCGAGGAATGTACCCCACGCGGGCCCCATTTCAAGGGTGCGGCGCGTGGGGTGCTCGGATCGGTGGCGCTGGGCGGTCGTGAAGTGCTCGATCGCCGGGGAAGAAACTTGCCGCGGGACATGAAAACATACATTCTGACGCCCGCGGCCCCCGAATACCGATTAGAAAGGAGGCCGCAACCTCCTACCCGGTCGGCGGCGTAGAAGAGGCACGGGATGCCGCGCCGGGCTAGCGGTCCGGCGGGGTATGGTGCAGGAGGCATTACGTAAGGTGTAGCCATGGAAATACTTGCGTTCATTTACTTCGATCCGATGTACTTTGTCTACGTGGGGCCGGCGCTGCTGATAGCTGCTCTTGCCCAGTGGAAGGTCAAGAGCGCCTACGCCCACGGCAACAAGTACAACGCAAGCAGCGGGCTGACCGGTGCGCAAACCGCTCAGCGGATTCTCGATGCGTACGGCATCGGTAACGTGTCGATCGAGGCGGCCAAGACGTTCCTCGGCGATCACTACGATCCGAAACACAAGGTCCTGCGGCTCAGCCCGGAAGTTTATCAGGGGCGAACGCTGTCGTCGGTGGGGATCGCGGCGCACGAAGTGGGCCACGCCATCCAGGACTTCAAGGTGTACGCGCCGCTGGCGATTCGCAACGGGTTGGTGCCGATGGCGTCGATCGGAACGCAGTTCTCGTTTGCCCTGATCTTCGCGGGGATCATTCTGTCTAGCTGGATGGACATGCCCGGCGCGCGCTACATCGCCGTGGTGGGGCTCGGGCTCTTCGGTGCGACGGTCGTGTTCCAGCTCATCAACCTGCCGGTCGAGTTCAACGCGTCGAGCCGGGCTCGGGAGATCCTGCAGCAGCAAGGCATCGTGACGGCCGCCGAAGACAAGATCGTGGGTAAGGTGCTCAACGCGGCCGCCATGACCTACGTCGCCGCGACGCTGACGGCGATCCTGACGATGCTGTATTACGCGTCGATCGTTTTCGGCCGGCGGGATTAGGGGGCTTGGGCGGTTTCTTTGGTCCGAGAAGTCTTTTCCGGGTTGGGCTGGCATTACGTGGAGGCACCCGCTAAAGTATGGGGCGCTACGTTCCAGGGCAGCATGCACGTAGGCGGTGGTACACGCGATGCAAGCTAGGGATGGCACCCAGGATCGTCTGAAGGCGTCTAAACGACGCCCATTTCCCCGCAACAACATTGCAGCATGGTGCGTCGGACTCGGGACAGTTTTCGGCGACCGGAGAGTGTAACTATGGGCGACCCAGTGATTTACCTTAGGGGGCCGTTTGGAGCCGGGCCCGACTTCGGTATCCCCCCTTCGTTCGTAGCGGATGCCAAGAGCCTGCTCGATTTCGACGACGCCGAGATAGACGCTATTGCAGTCAGACTCGAATCGAGTCCTGAGTTCCTAAGCCGCGAGGCCCTCGAACAACTCCTCGCTAACGCGACCGACGGAAGCGAGCACGGCGAACGACTGGCACGGGTGCTTCTCTTCGCGGACGCTCGGCGTGAAGATCAGAAGGAGAGTCCGGAGAAGTTGTTCTCCAAGATAGAGGCGTGGGTCGAGGCTGACGACAAAGAAAGCGAGCCGCTATCGCCCGAACAAGTGACTGAATTACGCCCGCGCTTCTTGCGGTTCGTTAAGAGGTATCCAGGTCTGCGCCGTCGAGCTAATGCGGCGAGAGTCCGAAAAGCAACCGGGATGCCGCTTGAAGACATCCAGTTGATCTGTGATGCACGCCCAGTATACGACGAAAAGTGGACACAGATCGAGGGCATGATTCCCTTGACGACCTTAAAGGTTGTATGCACCGCTGCGAGTGGCATGCCGGTAGCGCTGGAGGCTGTCCTTTCCCAGAAACAGGTCGATGATCTTGCAGAGAAGGCGAAGACGGCGAAAGCGAAGCTGGCGGTGTTGAAGGGTCTACTGGACGACAAGAATGTACGGCATGTGGATGCCGGCACGAGCGAGGGCGAGGCTTAGCAATGAGTAGCTCGGCGAGACGTGCAGCTGGGGCAGGCTCAGACAGCCCATCTCCGGAGAGCCTGCAATGGTGGCTGATCGGGAAACTCGAACAACACCCCAAAGTAATGCTGCGTGTTCGGCCCTTTCTTCGTAGCGATGGCATTTATGCCTTCGAAGCGGACGCGGAGGGCGCCGCACCGGACGTTCCTGACCGACATTGTGAGGGCGACGCACAATCCAGTCAGGTGTTTGAGTCAAAGTCGGTTCCAGCGAACGCTGGGCCTGCATCGGAAACGGACGAAATCGTAGCGCCCGGTGACTGTGATGATGACGTCACGCCCGGCGAGGATTCGGACAGCTTCGAGGCCCGCGTTCAGGCGTTGGTTGAGTTGATCGAACACGAGCCGCTCAAGGCTGCCGAGTTCGTCGTAGCGGAACTTGCCGCCGCGCAGGATGATCCGGAATGGCTGGCAGAATTGGTCTTTGCAGCGGAAGACCTCCAGTTCCATGGAGCGGATATCCGGGAAGCGGTCAGAGAGCGCCTGCTTGGACTTGCCGAGACGCTTCGCCATGAAACGCAACGTGATACCGGCCATGTAGTCTGGTCTGCGTTGCGCTGCGGCGCGTCACTTCTCGACGCGTCCGACATAGGGCGTCTTCGCGTGTTCTTGGACGTGGCCGGTACGGTAGACACACGTCTGGTCGCCCTTCAATGCGTGCCGCGCCGTTTCTTCCGTTCGCCGCCGCCATCCGATCTTCAGTGCGAGTCTCTCGTGGATCGGATTGCGGAATTGGGCGCCAAGTTTCTTGACCCAGACATGCTTGTGCCGGGGGAGAATGCTGCACTTGCTCAGAACGCGGTCCACGCTCTTGTTGTGCTTGGTGATCCTCGCTCGCGTGAGCAAATCTCCCGACTTCAGGGGTTCGAGAAGAGCTGGCTAACGCGCCAACTCCGTGGCAAACTGCAGCGGACTGCGGAATCATGGAACTCCGATGACACCACAGGGCCAAGCCACCCGACCCGTGAGTTATTGAGCGAATCCCTCGACTTGCTTCGATAGCTCGATATCCAGTATCATATTCGAACTACGGAACGCTCTTCTGGCATCAAGGAGACCTTGAGTGCCCGCAGAACCTCTCCATCCTGATGAACCGAGCAGGTTCGAAGCGTATGCGGTGGTTGCCTTCTACGCTGAGCCGTTGGGCAATCACTTTGTTCGTCATGTCGCCATCCTGCGTGAGTCGAGCACACTTAAGTTTGGCGACCGAGTGCAAGTCTGGCACATGGAGCCACCCGTGATCGCCGGAGAGATCTCGCTTGGCAAAGCACGCGATGAAGATCGCCGGACTTGCGCAGCTCATGCGATAGGATTCGTGAGTCTGGACAGCAGCGAGCGCGAGGGACTGAAGACCTGGCTGGCGGAAGTAGACTGTGAGGGTCGCCCGTCGACGGCTCTGGACCAGTATTGCGCCCATCCGCCAGTTCGCTGGGTCGCGGATGAAGAGAGTGGTGCCCCGCGCTATCGTAAGTTCAGTTGCGTCGGCTTTGTCCTCGAATGCTACCGTGAGGGCGCGGGGATCAAGCTGTTGGAATGGCAATCAGGCAGGCTGCCAGCTGCTGATCTTGGCGTGCTGGTAGGCAACTACGACGACCGTCTCAGACATCAGCGGCTTCGTACCCACGTGGGGCTGGAGGGGGACGGGCCTTGGCGGATCGCACTACCGGGTTACGTGTTGCACTCACTATCCCGCGACGCACGGACTATTCGGTCTGCCGACTACATTCCGGCCTCGTTTGACGAGGCGTCCTTCTGACCGTTAACGTACTCGGTAGCCTTCAGTCGTTCCCACTTATGCGCATCGAGTTCGCCAGGATCATCTCGAGTTCGCCGCGGTTGGCGCGGGGGTCTTCGGCGCAATCTAAGATGCGGTCGATCGGCAATGACTCGATACGGTCCTGGAGGATCTTCAGGACTTCGGTGTTGATCTGGATCGCCTTTTGCACCGGCATGCGCTCCGGGTTGATGTCGATGCCGTACCACTCGTCGTAGCCCATGACCCACAGGGCGAAGAGCAGCGCCTCGGATTGCTGCCAGTCGACCACGCCGACGTTGAGGTCCTGGTCGTAGTTGCCCAGCGGCTGGGAGTTCCAGTGCGTGTGCGCCAGGCGACCCTCCATACCGATGAGCGAGAAGGCGGCTGCGCAGTCTTCGAAGCCCATTCGGACATGGCCCACCTCCGGGTTGAGGCAGACGAGTCGGTGGCCTTCATCCAGTAGCTTTCGGTTTGCGGCGCTTTTCATTCGCGCTTCGATGCGTCCGGCGGCGAGGATGCCCTCGGCGGTCGTGCGATAGATGTTATTCGGCGCGGGCTCGTAGGGTTTGGGTTCGATGGCGACGCGGATGCCGGGCACTTCGTCCATTGCCTCAGCCATCGCGCCTTCGAACCGATCCCACATCCAGGGATAGATCGTGCCGAGCGAATAGGTGTAGCCGTCGATGCCGGGCCAGGAGATGGCCATTTCGGCTCCGGCGTCGCGGATGAGCTTCAGCGCGCCGACGGCCACGTCGACCGCCTTCTGCCGAACTTCGGAATAGGGGCTGGAGAGGCTTCCGAACTCGAACTCCGGATCGAAGAAATGGCAGAACGGCACGGCAACGAGTCGCACGCCGGCCTGCTCCTCCAGCTTCTTGTAGAGGTGGAGGTTCTCCTCGTTGACCTCGACGGGGTAGTGGGCCTCGATGCCGGTGACGCCGAACTTCGCCATCTCAGCCGCCATGTCGAGACGCTGCTGAATGGTCGCTTCGGGCACGTAGCGGTCATGAAAGCGCCCACCGCCCGGGGTGAAGTACCAGATGCCGACGGACACGCGCGGCTTGAGGCGAAAGCTCGCAAGGTGTTCGGTAAGCTCGGCACGGTCACGCCGCGTTTGCTGATAGCGAATATCACGAAGCTTGTAGGTCATCGCTGATGCCCCTTTGATTCAGAACCGCCTGTAATGAACTCACGGTGTGCGTTGAATGCGCCGTCGAGCGAGAGGGAGACCCGGTCGTGCAGGCGGCCGAGCGTGCGGTAGGTTTCGCTGCGCGCTGCATCGGGGTTTGCTCGCGTGGACTCGACGGGTCGTACCCACTCGCCGGCGATGTCGGCGATCGACGCGTCCGGCGACTGTTGGCGTTGCCAGCACCATTTTGCCTGTATGGCTGCTCCGAACGCAGCCGACTCACGCTGCTCGAGGCATACGACGGGCAGGCCGAACACGTCGGCCGCGATCTGTCGCCATGCGGGGCTGTTGGAGCCGCCGCCCGTGAGGCGAATCTCGGTTCTGCGCGCGCCGAGTTCTTGCAGCTTCGCCAGGCCGACGCTGAGCCCGAGGGTCGCACCTTCCATGGCTGCGCGGGCGAAGTGGGCGGGCGTGTGGGTCGTTCGGTTGGCTCCGAACCAGACGCCGGTGCCGTTGGGTACGTTGGGCGTTCGCTCGCCTTCGAAGTAGGGGATGAGCAGCAATCCGTCGCTGCCGGCTGATATGCTGTTGACGGCGCCCTCGAGCCAGTCGTCATCAGCATCGAAGAGCGATTTGGTCAGCTCCGTAGCGACCGTGACGTTCATCGTGCAGACCAGCGGCAGCCATGCTCCGGTGCTGTCGCAGAAGGCCGCCACGTCGCCGTCCGTGTCGACGACGGGTCTGGTCGAGTAAGCGAAGATCGTGCCGGACGTACCGAGGCTTACCGTGACGACGCCTTCGGCGACGTTGCCGGTGCCGATGGCCGACATCATGTTGTCACCGCCGCCGGAGCTGACGAGCACGCTCTTGTCCATGCCCCACTTGGAGGCGAGGTCTTGGGCGAGCGTGCCGCACGGCTCGTCGTTGGGTATGAGCGGTGGGAGCTTTGCTGCGAGGTCGTCGTCGATTGCGGCGACCACCTCTTCGCACCACGCTCGGCGGCGCACATCGAGCAGGGCGGTGCCTGATGCGTCGCCGCATTCCATGCGTCGCTCGCCGGTCAGTCGGAAGTTCAGGTAGTCATGCGGAAGCAGGACGGTGTGAAGCCGCGCGTAGTTGGCCGGTTCGATCTCCTCGAGCCATGCGATCTTCGAGGCGGTGAAGCCCGGCGGCAGCGGGTTGCCGGTGAGTTCGATGAATCGGGCCAGGCCACCGACTCTGGCGATGATCTCGTCGCACTGCTTGGCGGTCGAGGTGTCGCACCAGAGTTTCGCGGGGCGTATGACCTCGCCGTCAACGTCGAGCGGTACGAATCCGTGCTGCTGACCGGAGACGCCGATCGCGCGGACGTGCTTCGGGTTGACCCCGTCGGCGCCAAGCACTTCTTGCAGTGCCAGCTCCATCGCGGTGAACCACTCTTGCGGGTGCTGTTCGAGGTGGCCCGGCGGCAGATCGCTGAGGAGCTGATGGGGCGACGAGGCGGAAGCGAGGACCTCGCCCGTATCGCCGTCGACCAGCAGAGCTTTCGTAGATTGAGTACCGCTGTCGATGCCGACGAGAAGGTTTCGTGGCTTTACGCTCATGTTCGGTCGACCGAGGCGGGTAGTAGTCCAAGTACCATGCTTACCGCGTCGTGCGCAGATTAACGGCCCGGCCGCCTGGTCGCAATCGGCCCGGATCGCTGGCGATGATCACGAAGCTATGGCATGATGTGGAGATTGGACGGATCGTGATTCACCGCGAGGGGATCGACATGCCCACACGAACGAAGCTCACGCGAAGGAAGTTCTTACGAGGGGCTGCGGCTGCGGTCGCCGCTCCGTACATCGTGCCGGCCTCCGCCCTCGGGCGATCCGGTTTCACGGCGCCGAGTGAACGGCTCGCCGTGGGCTTGATCGGTATCGGCAACATGGGCGGCGGGCACCTTTCAGGGTTCCTGGGCGATGCGGACCTGCAAGTCGTCGCCGTCTGCGATGTCAACACCGAGAAGCGCGTCAAGGCGCTTAACCGCGTCGAAGAGCAATACGCCGATCAGCGCGAGGCGGGCACCTACAAGGGTTGCGACCAATACAACGAATATGAGCGGCTGCTGGCTCGTGACGACATCGACGCGGTGCTCATCGCAGTGCCGGATCATTGGCACGCCACGGTCGCGATCGCAGCCGCCCGAGCCGGCAAGGACATCTACTGCGAGAAACCGCTCTCGTTAACCGTCTGTGAGGCGCGGGCGATGGTTCGCGCAGCTCGGCGGTATGGCCGGGTCTTCCAGACGGGAAGCCAGCAGCGGTCTGCCGGCAACTTCCGCAAGGCGTGCGAATTGGTGCGCAACGGTCGAATCGGCAAGCTGCAGACCGTCCACGTCGGCGTGGGTGAACCGTCGCGGGAGAAGTATCTTGCCGAAGAGCCGATCCCCGAAGGGTTCGACTGGGAACGTTGGTTAGGCCCCGCGCCGTGGCAGCCTTACAACTCGGAGCGTGCGAGCGGCAGCTACAGCGGCGGTTGGCGGCGCATTCGGGACTACTCCGGCGGCATGATGACCGACTGGGGCGCCCATCATTTCGATATTGCCCAGTGGGGCATGGGGATGGACGGCAGCGGGCCGGCTGAGGTCATTCCGCCCGACGGCAGGGACTACGACACACTGACCTACAAGTATGCCAATGGCGTGACTATGTATCACGGCGGCGCGAACGGCGTGTTGTTCACTGGTACGGAGGGCAAGATCGAGGTCAACCGCGGCTACTTGAAGACGTGGCCCGACGAGATCGGGCTCGAGCCGCTGGGCCCGAATGATTTGCGTCTGTACGAGAGCCCCGGGCACCGGGCGGACTGGATCAACTGCATTCGAACTCGTCAGCGTCCTATTTGCGATGTCGCGGTTGGCTGCAGTTCCGTCACCGTGTGCCATCTCGGCAATATCGCCTATTGGCTGGGGCGCCCGTTCAAGTGGGACGCCGTGGCAGGGGAGATCATCGGTGATGCGGAAGCGAGCCGATGGTTGGACCGACCCAAACGCGCGCCGTGGCGCCTGTAATTCCGAAGGAGCAGTTCGCGATGAAGCGCTTCAATATGCTTGCGGTTTTGACCATGGCCATGTGTGCGGGTACGGCATGTACCGGACCCGGGCGAGTCGGCGTACCCAGCCGCTTGCCGCCGCTTGTGGTGACCTACGCCGATGTGATCGACGCGTTGCTTCCCGGCATGGGGCACGAGACGCTCATCGAGCGGGAAGATACACAACGCGCGTTCGAGACGATCTGCCATCGTGTGGGTGGTCGCGGCAACGAGACGCGTCGGCGGGCGCTGTGTCGGGCGATCATCGCCAAGGTGGGCCCGGAGACGGCCAAGCCGGCGCGCGTCTGGTTGCTGCGCAAGATCGAACCGCTCGGCCGCGAGGAAGTGGTTACGGGACTGACCGCGCTGTTTGATGACGAAGACCCCCAGATTCGCGAGCTTGCCCGGCGGGCTCTACTGAACAACCCGACTCGCGCCGCCGCTCGTGCGTTGCGTGATGAACTTGGGGAGGCCACGGACTCGGCCTGGCAGATTGCGCTGATCAACGCGCTGGCTGCACGGGATGATGCCGCGAGTGTCGATCTGATCGTCGGGTTTAGTGATTCGAAGGACACGGCCTTGGCGCGGGCTGCGGTTGCGGCTCTGGGCGATCTCGGCGGATCGGTGGCGACGGACCGGCTTTCCGCGTGTCGACAGGTCGAGGGTTCGCCTCTTAACGAGCCCGCGACGGATGCGCTCCTACGCATTGCTGATCGACTGGTGGCAAACGGGCAGCGCCGGCGCGCGGCTGGGATCTTTCATGGTATTTACGAATCGAGCACGGCCGGCATCGGGCGTGTGGCTGCGCTGCGCGGCATCGCCGAAGCGGAGCGAGCGAGCGCCTTGCCGCTGCTGTTGGAGGTCATCGGTTCGGATGGTGATCCGGAGATGCGCCGGATCGCGGCTCGGCTGACGGAGGGCATTCCCGGCTCGCGCGTGACGCTCAAGCTCGCGGCGGAACTCGAAAGCGCTGCGCCCGAGGCTCGCGTGCTGCTGCTTGATTCACTGGGTGCTCGCGGCGATGCGGCTGCGGCGGAGCCGGTGGTGACGGCGACGACCGACTCGGCGATTGAAGTTCGGATCGCGGCGCTGCGCGCATTGGGACGTTTGGGCGATGCGTCGCTGGTCATGTTACTCGCCGAAGCGGCTTCGATCAGCAGGGGCGATGAGGCAGCGGCGGCTCGCGAGAGTCTCGCCGGCCTGCGCGGCGCGGACGTGGACGAGCGGGTGCTGTCATCGGTCGGCTCAGCCGCCGCGCCGGTTCAGGTGGAGCTGATCAAGGCGCTGCAGGCACGCGGCTCGGCCGGCGCCATACCGGTCTTGCGGTTGGCTGCACGAGGCAAGGACGAGGCGGTTCGTGTAGCCGCGATGGAAGCCCTCGGTGGCTGTGGTGGCGAGGACGATCTGCCGGCCATGGTTCACTTGCTCGTGACCATGGATGGTGAGGAATCGCGCGAGGCGGCTGAGGATGCGATCGTGGCGTTGTGCCAGCGTATCGACGATGACGAGCGGCGGGTGAAACCCGTCGTCGAGGGATTCGTCGGTGCGCCCGTCGTGGCGGAGGTGTCGCTCATCCGCGTGCTCGGGCGGCTCGGAGGTGAGCGGGCGCTGGCGATCATGCGTGCGACGGTGGACCACCGGGATGAAGCCATCCGCGATGCGTGCGTTCGCGTGCTGTCGGATTGGAGTGATGCGGAGGTCCTGGAGGACCTGCTCCGCATCGTCAAGGGCAGCGACAGCGAGATTCACCGCGTGCTCGCGCTGCGCGGTTACGTGCGGCTTGTGCGGTTGGCGAGCGACCGCGAGCCGGGCGATACGTTGGATCTGCTTACATCCGCGATGACGCTAGCTCAGCAGGTCGAGACGAAGAAGCAGGTACTGGCGGCGCTGGGTGATGTGATGCATCCGGACGCGCTGAGTAATGCGCTATCCCATCTCGGCGATGACGAGTTGAAGGCGGAGGCGGGAGCCGCCGCGCTCGAAGTAGCGAAGAGTACGAGCGCCGAGCACGTCGCCGAGGCTCTATCAGCGGTGGAGCAGGTGCGGGCCACCGATCCGGAGGGCCCGCTCGGCGAGTTGGCGGACGCGGCCGCCGAGTTCATCAAGGAGCATCGTGGCTATTGTGTGCAGTGGCTCTTCAGTGGGCCGTACGAACAAGAAGACAAGTCCGGAGCGGACTTGTTCGATGTGGCGTTCCCGCCGGAGGAGCCCGAGGCGCAGGACGTCGTCTGGGCGCCGCTACGGGTGACCAACACCAAGAACCCCTGGGCGTTCGATCTGACCAAGTCGGCGGCTACGTCGAATTGCTGCGCATACGTCAAGACCAAGGTGTGGGCAGAGGCGGAGCAAGAGGCGCAGCTTCTTATCGGTAGCGACGACGGTGTCAAAGTGTGGCTCAACGGCGAGTTCGTGCACAGCAAGGCCGGCGCGCGGGGACTGAAGTGCGGTGACGACACCGTGAGCGTGACGCTCGCTCAGGGATGGAACGACCTGCTATTGAAGATCACGCAGGGCGGTGGGGCTTGCGGTGTTTGCTGCGGCGTCAGGGCACCGGACGGCGAGAGCATCGACGGGCTCAAGTTCGAAGCCAACTAGAGCTTATCTTCCATCATACATGGTTGCGGAGGCGGCGCGACACGCACCCGGTGCAGGGCAGCGGTTTGCCCTGTCTCGCCCGACAGGATACATTGTGGTGACGGGGTAAGTAGCGTCGCATACGGAGTGATCAACAACTGATGAGCCACACGAACGACCAAATAGCGGGGGCGGATTGCAGTCGCCGCGGATTCATGCAGGCGGCGGCTGCCGGTGCCGGAGCGCTCCTTACCGCGCCGGTGTGGGCGCAGGATACGAAGCCGCCCGCCGACGATTTGCACATCGCGATGATCGGTCCGGGAAGCCAGGGGCGCAACCTGCTCACCAAGTGTTTGAAGATCCCCGGCGTTCGCTTCGTCGCGATTTGCGATGTCTGGCCTTATCACCAGCGCTACGCCGCGAACATACTCAAGAAGTACGATCAGCCGGTGACGGTCTACAGCGACCACCGAGAGATGTTGGCGCAGGAGAAGGACCTCGACGCAGTGATCGTGGCTACGCCCGATTGGGTTCACGCGGAGCACACGGTGGCCTGTCTCAAGGCCGGCAAACATGTCTACTGTGAGAAGGAGATGGCGCACAACCTCGACGCGTGCAAGCAGATGGTCGTGACCGCACGTGAGACGGGCAAGCTACTCCAGATCGGCCATCAGCGGCGCAGCAATCCACGCTACTGGCACGCGCTGAAGATGATCCGCAAGGACAAGGTGCTCGGGCAGATCACGCATGCCTACGCCCAGTGGAACCGGGCAAAGCGATACGATCTCGGTTGGCCCAAGGATGAGGTGATCGAGACGGGGACGCTGGAGAAGCTCGGTTACAGCTCGATGGACCAGTTCCGCAACTGGCGCTGGTACCACAAGTTTTCCGGCGGCCCGATGGCTGACCTTGGCTCGCACCAGATCGACGTGTTCAACTGGATCCTCGATGCGAAGCCGAAGTCCGTGCTGGCCAGCGGCGGCCGGGACTACTACAAGGATCGCGAATGGTACGACAATGTCATGGCGATCTACGAGTATCCGGTGGACGGCTCGACCGTGCGCGGCTTCTACCAGGTGCTCAACACGACAAGCCACGGCGGATACTACGAAACGTTCATGGGTGATCAAGGATCGATGGTGATCTCGGAGGATCCGCGCAAGGGGTTCGTTTTCCGCGAACTCGACGCGAAACGGCGCGACTGGGAGGACGAAGCCAAAACCATCGAGACGATGGGACGCGACGCGATCGAACTGAAGATCGGCGAGACGCTCGCCCCGGACGGTAGCCGAACGCCCGAGGCCGAGAAGATGCTGGCCGAGAGCCAGAAGCCCGTTCACCAATTGCACCTCGAGAACTTCTTCAACGCCATCCGCAACGGGACGCCGCTGTCATGTCCGCCGGAGGTGGCGTATGAGACGGCGGTTTCGGTGTTCGCGGCCAACGAGGCGGTGGCACAGCGCCTGCCGGCCGACTTCAAGCCGGAGGATTTCACGGTTTGACGCTGTAAAGGGCGACGCGTGAAGAGCAAAGCGGTTGGCGTGTTGATGATGATGATGGCGGTGGCTTTTGTGCCGCCGGCGCTCGGCGCGCCACCGGACGAGGCTTCACGGCCGCTTCGATCCGATAGCCGCTCACCCTACGTTCACCGGATCACGCTCTACGACGAAGACGGCACCGCGATCAGCCCCGAGGACATGCCTCCGGCTCCCTACTCCCCGCGAGCCACGTGCGGAAAATGTCATGGTTATGGCATAGTCGGTTCCGGGTGGCACTTCAGTGCGGGTGAGAAGTCCGTCGATGCCGGCCGGCGCGGTGAGCCTTGGATGCTGTCCGATCCGCTGACAGGTACACAACTGCCGATCTCGGCCCGGGGCCGGCCAGGCACGTACGCACCTGAGGTCCTCGGCATGACCGCCTGGCGGTTCGTGCTTGCCTTCGGGCGCCATCTGCCCGGCGGCGGGATCGGCGAGCCTGAGCCGTCGGTCTTTTCAAAGATGCCGGAGGCGGCTCGCTGGCGCATTTCCGGCACGCTCGGGATCGACTGCATGCTGTGCCATTCCGGCGGCGTTCGGCATGATCCGAGCGAGGCGAACCGGCAGATCGAGAGGCAGAACCTCAAGTGGATCCCCACCGTCGCGATGGGTCTCGCTTCGGTGCGAGGCGAGGCACGCAAGGCGCCGGACGACTGGGACCCGTTCATGCCGCCCGATCCCGACCATCCGGAGCGAGCCGGTCCCTCGATGCGGTACGACAAGACGCGTTTCGATGCTGATGACAGGGTGCTGTTTGACGTGGCGGGGAAGCCGTCCAATGCGCGCTGCTACTTCTGCCATACGAGCCGCGAGGTCGGTCCCGATAGCCCGGAGGGGTGGCAGGTAGATCAGGATGTGCATCTGTCCGCGGGGCTCGGGTGCGTCGATTGCCATCGCCACGGTCTCGACCACGCGATGGTGCGTGGCTACGAGGGCGAGAACACGGCTCACGCGGCGCCGACCGGGCCGAGCTTGACCTGTCGTGGATGTCACTTGGGCGACGAGGGTGCGGATGCGGTGCCGGCGGCGTTGGGTGGTCGGTTCGGCGCACCCAAGCCGCTGCACAGTGGCTTGCCGCCCGTTCATCTAGACAAGCTTGTCTGCACGGCCTGTCACTCCGGACCGTGGCCAACCGGGCAGGTGCGCCGGTTCCAGACTTCCCGAGCGCACGGGCTTGGCGTGGCGAGCAAGGAACGTACAGACGTTACGCCGCCGGAGATCCTCGGGCCTGTCTTCGTGCCGGGTTCGGATGGCAAGCTCGCCCCGCATTACATGGTCTGGCCTGCGTTCTGGGGACGCATGGCGGGCGACGAGATCAAACCGATTGCGATCGAAGCTGCAAACGAGGCCGTCGCAACGGCCTTGCCGGAGCGCTCAGCAAAGACGCATGGCGGCGAGGCGCTCGACCCGGAGCAAGTGGCCAGCGTGCTCGCCGCGCTTGCAGAGAGCGGCGATCCACAGGCGGTGTTCGTGTACGTAAGTGACGGCCGAGCGCATCGTCGTGATGCGTCGGGTACCTTGGAGACTTTCGAACACCCGGTAGCAGGCGCCTATACGTGGCCGGTGGCCCACGACGTTCGTCCAGCCGCCCAGTCGCTCGGGTCGGGTGGGTGTACGGATTGCCATGCCGCTGATGCGCCGTTTTCTTTTGGCCGAATCACGCCGGTCACAGCCGCCCAGGGGCAACGACCGGTTGAGCTGATGTACGAACTGCGCGGGCAAAGTTCGGCGATGTTGCAGGCGTGGGCAACCTCGTTCGTGTTTCGCATGGCGTTCAAGGTGATCGGTTTCGCCTGTGCCGCTGTGCTCGGCTGGGTGCTGCTGGTCTACGGGCTACGCGGGACAGCCGCGTTGCTGAAGTTTGGCAGATGAGGCCGAGCGGCCGATCTGCTTGCGAGATGAGATGTTCGCCACGGTAGCCACAATCAGTCTTGTCGCGACGGTCGTGCTGGTCGTAGGGCACTTCGCGATTTTCCGATCGCGTGGCCCGGACGCCGGTGAGAAGACCGTGCGCCGGTGGGGCGGCTGGCAGCGCTTCGTCCATGCGATCACGACGCTCTGCTTCGTGGTTTTGGCGATCACGGGTTTCGCGGGTGCGCTGTGCCTCGGCCGACTCGAAGGATGGTGGTTGATGGCGCATGTCGCGGCTTCGCTGCCCTTTGCGATCGGTTTGAGCGTGACGGCGGTGAGCCTGGCTGATCCTTGCCGGTTTGCGCGACCCGACGGCGAGTGGCTCCGTCGCGGCGGCGGGCACTTCGGTGGCGGAAGACGACCGGCCGCCGGTCGTTTCGACACCGGTCAGAAGCTGTTCTTCTGGCTGGTGCTTGTGTTCGGATTTGCATCGCTGGCCTCGATGATGCTCGAGACGACACCGTTGTTCTCACAGCGCGGCCTTTCGATCTTACACGCGGTTCATCGCTACAGCGGGCTCGGCTTGCTGATCGCGGTGATCCTGCATACCTATGTCACAATGTTAGCGAAGCCGGGCACGTGGCGGGCGATGATATCCGGGCAGGTAAGCACCGGATGGGCAAAGCGATACCACGGGCTCTGGCAATCGAGTTTGAAAGCAGAGAGTGAGCAAGACCATGAAGCATGATTCAACGTGTCGCGTCCGATTACTTCTTCTTACCGCGGCCTTGACGGTTGCGGCGGCCACGGCTTCGACCGTCGCCCTTGCCGGGGACGGCGCCGACGACAAGGCTGCGGCGAAGAAAGACCCGAACCTCACGCCGATCAAGCTGAAGTTACCGAGGCCGGCCTTCAAGGGCACACCCAAGCACGTACCACCGGGCACGCGACTCGAGAAGCCGCGCAAGAAGCCGCGCAGCCCGTTCCTGGCGCCCAAGGGCAGTGCGAACGTGGCACAGGGCAAACGCGTCTCCAGCAGCGATGAGGAGCCGATCATCGGTACGATCGCGCTCATTACCGATGGCGACAAAGAAGCCAACGAGGGTAGCTACACCGAGCTCGGCCCCGGCCTGCAGCACGTGATGATCGACCTGAAGGGCAAGTATAAGGTCCACGCCGTCGTGCTGTGGCATTATCACGCCAGCGCACGCGTCTACCACGATGTGGTCGTGCAGGTCAGCGCCGACAAGGACTTCATCACGGGCGTCAAGACGCTGTTCAACAACGATCACGACAACTCGGCCGGCCTCGGCATCGGTAGTGATCTCGAGTACTGGGAGACCTACGAGGGTAAGCTGGTCGACGGCAAGGGCGTCGAGGCGCGCTACGTGCGGCTGCTGTCCAACGGCAGCACCTCCGACGACCAGAACCACTACACCGAGGTGGAGGTCTTCGGGCTCGAGGCGAAATGAAGCGACATCGGCTCATTGCCGTTTGGATTCTGCTTGCCACGGCGGGGGCGCTTACGATGCGTCTGCCGGGGCTCGATCGGCGGCCGATGCACGGCGATGAAGCCGTTCACGCGATCAAGTTCGGCGGGCTCTGGCAGTCGGGGGCGTACCATTACGACCCCGAGGAGTACCACGGTCCGACGCTCTACTACCTGACGTTGCCGCTGGTTTGGATCAGCGGTGCGGACGACCTCGGGCAAACCGACGCGCGCGTCTTCCGTCTTCTACCGGTGCTGTTCGGTGCGGGGCTCATCCTTCTGCTGCTGCTATTCGTGGACGGATGGGGCAAGGCGCAGACGGGCTGCGCGGCTGCGTTGATCGCGGTATCTCCGGCGATGGTCTTTTACAGCCGGTACTACATCCAAGAGACGCTTCTGGTCTTCTTCACGTTCCTGGTGATCGTGGCGGGGTGGCGCTATGTGGTGACGAAGCGGGCGGTATGGGCGATCGCAGCCGGCGTCGGCGCAGGCCTGATGCACGCCACGAAAGAGACGAGCATTATCGCTTTCGGTTCGCTTCTTGCCGCGCTCGTGTTGACGGCTTGGTGGATTCGCAAGGGAGGCGGGGCGACCTCCTACCGTTCCTACTTGCGCGTGCCGGTCTTGATCGGGGCTGTCGTGGCAGCGGCACTCGCATCGAGCCTGCTGTTCTCTTCCTTCTTTACTCATCCCGAAGGTGTGATCGACGCGTGGCGTGCCTACCCGACGTATTTCGAGCGGGCCGGCGGTAGCGGGTTGCACGATCATCCCTGGTACTACTACTTCCGCCTGCTGCTCTACACGCACTACGCGCCGGGCCCTTCGTGGTCCGAAGCGCTGATCCTCGGGCTTGCTCTGATTGGGGCGGTCGTGGCGGTGCGCGGTGGCGGATCGAACGACACGAACACAGCGCTCCTTCGCTTCGTGACGATCTACACGGTCATCCTTGCCCTGATCTACTCGACGATTCCGTACAAGACGCCGTGGTGCATGCTGGGCTTTCTTCATGGGATGATCCTGCTTGCGGGGGTCGGCGCCGTGGCGCTCGTTCGCATCTTGCGTTTCCGATCGGTTCAGGTGGTGGGCGCGGCCGTGCTGATCGCGGCGTGCGTGCAGCTAGGCTGGCAGGCTCATCGCGGCAACACGAGGTTCTGTGCCGATCCGCGCAATCCTTATGTATATGCCCATCCGGTCAACGACGCGGTGCGCCTCGCCGAGCGGATTGAGCAGCTCGCGGCATTGCATCAGGATCGCGACCGCATGGTGGTCTACGTGCTCGGCGGAGACTACTGGCCTCTGCCGTGGTACCTGCGGCGCTTGCAGCACGTCGGCTACTGGGAGCAGTTCCCGGAGGAGCTGGACGCGCCCGTGCTTGTGGCCACCACCGATGTGTCGGCCGAACTTGACGAGAGGCTGCGGGAACCCTATGTCAGTAGCTTCTACGGCCTGCGACCCGACGTCGCTCTTACGCTCTATGTCGAACGAACGCTGTGGGATGAGTTCCTTCGCGGCCGGGCGACCATTCGGTCATCGCCAACCTCGGGAAAGGAGCGACCTTGATCGGCGAGCCCGGCAACCCGCCACACCGCCGCCGACGTGAGGATGGCGGCCGGCCGTGTCATCGCTTCGCGCATGAGGCGATGGCTTGTACCTTCGAGTTGCTTATCGTCGGTGACGAAGCGGATTACGCCGAGCATGCGGCCCGCGCCGCCTTCGACGAAGTCGATCGGATGGAACAAGAGCTGAGCCGATTCGTCGATCACAGTGATGTGGCGAGGATCAATCAGTCGGCGTGCGGTCAGGCGGTCAAGGTCGGTCCGGAGACGTTCGAGTGTCTCGAGTTGGCGGCTGCGGTGCATGGCGGCACTCGAGGCGCGTTCGATGTGACAGCCGCCGGTGACGCCAGACCCGATCGGCCGATCGGAATGCAGCTTCTCGAACTCGACACGAACGACCACACCGTGATCCGTAAGGCTGACGGTTTGTCTATCGACCTCGGCGGTATCGGAAAAGGGTACGCGGTTGATCGGATTGCCGAGTTGCTGCGTGAGTGGAGCGTGGAATCCGCGCTTGTGCAATCCGGACAGAGTACCGCGCTGTCGCTGGGCACTGGCGCGGCCGGCGGCGTATGGTTGGTGCAGCTCCGGCAACCCGGTTGCGTCGAGCGGTCGGTGGGAACCGTCGGGCTCTGCGACGAGGCCCTGAGCGGCTCCGGCCGCTTCCACCATGGAGCACACATTATCGATCCACGAACCGGGCAACCGGCGGAGTCGGCGCTCGGCGCGTGGGCGAAGGCGCCGTCGGCGGCTCTGGCGGACGCGCTGTCGACGGCTTTCATGGTGATGTCCTTTTCGGAAGTTGAGGCGTATTGCGGAGCGCAGAGCGAAGTTTCCGCGGCGCTGGCGTTGCCGACCGATGGCGACTTCGAGATAGTAAGGGTCGGTGCGGGATTCGAGATGACCGAGGCGTCTTCGTCTTGAGCGCGGGCGCGACAACGTAGAACGAACGGGATTGATGCGGCTCGCAAAGCCGAGGACGTCGTCCCTGTCCCGTGGCATAGGAGTTATGAGTATGGCGAAACGAAGGATTACGCGGCGCGAGTTTGTGCGCAGTTCGGCTGCCGCCGCCGCCGCCTTCACGATTGTGCCCAGGCACGTGCTTGGCGGCCCCGGCTACACACCGCCGAGTGAGGTCATCACGCGGGCGGTGATTGGTACCGGTGGCATGGGGCACTGGCACGTCCTTCCCAACGAGGAGGGTAAGCCGCCGGTGACGCTGGCGGTCTGCGATGTCGACCGGAAACACCTCGAGAGCGCAATCGACAAGGCGGGGCGAGGGTGTACCGGCTATTCCGACTTCCGCGAGGTGCTGGAACGGGATGACATCGACACGGTCCACATCGCCACGCCGCCGCACTGGCACGCGCTGATCGCCATCGCAGCCGCTCAAACCGGCAAGGACATCTTTGGCGAGAAGCCGGTCACGAAGTTCATCCGCGAAGGTCAGGCGCTGGTTGACGCCGTGAAGCGTCATGGCCGGGTGTATCAGGTCAACACGCACGGGCGATTCGGGAACTACTACCGCTTCGGTGCATCGAAGATGCTTCGCAAGCTCGTGTCGAGCGGCTTGCTCGGCACGCCGCTGACGGTGCGCGTCACGCCCGAGCAGGGTTTCAACTGGAAGATCGCGATGTGGAGCGGGAAGCACAACCTCACTCCGGAGGCGGTGCCGGCTGAGCTGGATTACGATATGTGGCAAGGCCCGGCACCGGTCAAGCCGTACCATCCGCACCGTGTCCACCAGAGCTTCCGTGGCTATTGGGACTACGACGGTGGCGGACTGAGCGACATGGGTCAGCACTACCTCGACCCGGTGCAGTACTTCCTCGGCAAGGATCATACGGGCCCAGTCGAAATCTCAGCCGACGCCCCTTGGCCGCCGCACCCGGATGCCGTGGGGTTGTGGGGAACGGTCGTGCTGAAGTACGCGGACGATACGCGGATCATCCTGAAAAGCGGCGAATGGGGCCCGCCCGAGGAGAAGGGCTTGCCGTTCATGGAAGGGCCTAAGGGAAAGGTCTACGACAACTACCGAACCGATCCGCCGGGTCTGTTCGACCAGTTGCGTTCGATGCCCGATCCCGAGCCGTTGATCGACTTCGAGACGGCAGTGCGCACGCGGCAGCAGCCGGGCGGCAACATCGAGGTGACGCACCGGTCATGTTCGCTGGTCAACCTGGCCAACATAGCGATCCGAACCGGGCGGGCTGTCCGCTGGGACCCCGACAAGCAGGAGGTCATCAGCGACGAAGAGGCGAACCGTCTCGTGGATCTTCCGATGCGTGCCCCGTGGCACCTGTAGCAGCGTCAGTCTGAACGCCTTTCCCAGACAGGGATACATCGAATGATAGCGATAGAACGTACTCAGTCTGAGCCGCGGGTTCCCGCAGAGCTTCCGGTATCCGGCGACGGAACCCCCCTTTCGTCCCCCCTTGGCAAGGGGGGAAAGAGGGGGGTCGCGAGACGGCGCGGTGGGCGGCGTCTTCACGCCGAGATTCATCGAGCGATGCTTGCCGGACTTGCCGTGACATGCATAGCTGTTCTGGCCGTCGGATGCGCCTCGACCGGGACACCGTTCGGGCTGGCGGGTGGACCGAGTCCCGATGTGCCTGCGCTACTGGAACGGATTCCGGCACAGACCGCCTTGGACACGTCCGCACTGAAGCGCGATCTGGCTCGTCTGGACGCCGACGCGATACGCTCGCTGTGCTACATGCTGGTCGACCCCGGCACGGGTGATGACACCAAGCCTCGCATGGCACTGCACGCACTCGCGATACACGCGGCGACTCGGGAGGGTCGCGCCGTGCGGCGGCGGTTCATTGACGTGGTCGGCGAGGCGCTGGACTCGGAGCTGACGGTTTCCGCCAAGGTCTTTCTCATCGAGCAACTCGAATTCCCGGGAACGGACCGTGCGGCCGCGTCGCTTGGACGCTGTCTTACCGCTGACGGCCTGTGTGCGCCCGCGGCACGTACGCTGCTGACCATCGCCGCGGCACACAGCGCGAGGGTCCAGAGGGTGTCAACCGTGTTTCGCGAGGCGCTGCCGAAGACGACGGGCTTGGATCGAGTCACGATCGTCAGCGCGCTCGGTGTGCTCGGCGACAGGAAGTCCGTCCCCGCCTTCTTACAGGCAGCGAAATCTGATGATCCGATGCTCCGCCGCGCGGCGCTGGACGCGCTCGCTCGCTGCGGTGATCCCGCCGCACGTCAGGTACTCGTGGAAGCCACGCGCGCTACGTCGCTCGTCGAGCGATCGCAAGCCATCGACCGATTGCTGACGTTTGCGCTCAGCCTGGACGAGCACAGGAAACAGGCGGATGCCGTCTCGATCATTCGCAAACTGATCGCCGAACACGAGGACGGCCATGCGGTCCACGTTCACTGTGCGGCGCTGGAGACACTGGCCACTGTCCTGGGCGATCGGGCGATCGACGACGTGATAGCGGCGTTGGACAGTGACAGCCTGGAGCTGCGAGCGGCGGCCGCCAAGCTTGCAGCGACCATTCCGGGCCGAGCCGTCACGCGCTCGCTCATCGCGCGGCTCGATACTGCCACGCCCGCCGGCCGTGCCGGTATGCTCGGTGTGTTGAGCGTGCGCGGTGACCAATCGGCACTGCCGGCTGCGCTCGCGGCACTGAAGGATGAGGACCCGGATGTTCGACTGGCTGCGATCGACGCTGCGTCGAAGCTAGGCCAGACAAGAGCAGTCGACGCGCTCCTTACTGCATTGGACACGGATGTGGAAGAGCAGCGTCAAGCCGCCCGCGACGCGCTGTGCGGGATTTCGGGCGGCCAGGTTACCAAGACAGTCGCAGCCGCGATCCGCAAGGCTCCCACGCACATGAAGATCGACCTGCTGATGGTTCTCGCGGGCCGTGCTGCGCTCGGCGAGACGGGCATCGTCTTTGCGGCAAGCCGGGACGCGGACGAAGCCGTTCGCATTGCCGCAGCCGGGGCGCTCGAGATGCTCGCGGCTCCCAACTCGACGCCTGCTCTGATCGCGCTGCTGACGGAAGCGGATGCGGAAGATGAAAGAGAAGCACTCGTCAGCGCTATCGCCGCCACGGTCAAGCGCGCGGCGGACGTGCCGGCTCTTGTGGCGACGGTCATCGCGGCGGCCGACGGGCAGCCCACGCCGACGTTCTGCTGTTTGCTGCGGGTCCTCGGTCGAGTCGGAGGCGATGAGGCTCTCGCCGAGGTTCGCACGGCACTTGCCGACGATCGAGCCGAGGCCGTTGAAGCCGCCGTGCGTACGCTCGCGGAGTGGCCCGATGCCTCAGCTGCCGATGACTTGCTGGCGGTGGCCCGTGATTCGGCGGAGTTGACGCACAACGTGCTTGCCCTCCGTGGCTATGCCCGCGTGTTGGGCCTCGCGTCGGATCGCGATGCCGCGACCACGGTGAAGATGCACGTGGCCGGTATCGATGTCGCCCGACGACCTGAAGAAACCAAACTCCTGCTCGCGGGCGTGGGCGGCGTCAAGGACGGCGCGGCACTGGCGGTGCTCGACCCACGTCTCGATGACGAGGCACTGCGCGGTGAGGCAGCGGTGGCGATGGTGGGCGTGGCGGAGGCGGTCGTCGGGAAGGATTGGCCGCGATGCGAGGCGGCCATGGCGAGGGTCCTGGCCACCGAGGTGCCGGACGACATCCGCGACCGTGCTTTGGCGGTGCTGGATAAGATTGCCACTTACGACGGGCACATCACCGATTGGCTCGTGTCCGGCCCCTACACGGACGGCAAGAAGACCGGAAGCCAGATGTTCGGCGTGGCGTTCCCACCGGAAGACCCGAAGGCCGGCGAGGTCGAGTGGCGGCCGTACCCCATGGACGACAGTAGCGGGCCCGTCTGGCGGATTGATCTCGGTGCCGTCATGGAGGGTGCCGACGTGGTGGCATATCTCCGGACACGCGTCTTCTCGCCCGCGAGCCAGCCCGCCGTGCTCGAACTCGGGAGCGACGACGGCG
>JAJDDX010000137.1 GCA_029260055.1 Phycisphaerae bacterium | reverse complement strand
CCTCCCCCAATCGGCTCTTGAGCTCGATGTCTCCACCGTGTTGCTGGATGACGCGATAGGATATCCACAGACCCAGGCCTGTGCCTTCACCTACTTCTTTCGTGGTGAAGAACGGCTCGAACGCCTTGGCAAGTTGCTGCTCGCTCATGCCGGGTCCGTTGTCTTCGAACCGCAGGACCACGTAGTCACCCTCGCAACCGCCGCTGATGGTCACGGCGCCGTGGTTGCCCTCACGGCTTCTGACAGCGTCGAAGGCGTTCAGGACGACGTTGGTAAACACAGTGAGTAGCTGATCGGCGTCCCCGGCGATCGAAGGCAGGTCTTCCCGGTCGAGGTTCAACCGCATGTCCACGGCGCGTTTGTCGTACGCAAGGAGCGACGTAGCCCGATTGAGCACGGCGCCTATGTCGACACGGTGATGCCGGGGGCTCTCGGCGGGGCGCGCGAACGCCAACAGCTCTCGAATGACACGAGATATCCGCGCGATCTCCGCCATGACGACGTCGACTTGCTCCTTGCTTACGTCTGACGAAGACTGACGGCGCATGACCTGCATGATGGCCGAGATGCTGGCGAGTGGGTTGCCGACCTCGTGAGCCACGCCGGTGGCAAGTCGTCCCACGGCGGCCATCTTCTCCGCCTGGGCGATCCCGGCGTGGGCGGCATCCAAGCCGGTGTACGCACTTTCGAAGGCGCGAGCCAGCATGCGAAACTCGGTGTCGGCCTCGAACGTGAAGTGGTCAGTCAGATCGCCGTGTCGAGCATGCTCGATACCCTCCAGCAACGAGGTAACCGGCTGCGTGAGGTGTCTCTCCAAGTGGAACGCCACGAAACCACCGACCACCATCGCCGCAGCCAACGTGCCCAGCAGCACGATCCAGGCGGTCCGTACGCCGGCCAGTTGGTCTGCCTCTCGAAACGGCAGGTGGCTCGCTGCGCGGTCCGCCAAGTTTGTTGCCCGGTGCGCTACGTCGGCCGCCAGGATCTCGATACGGCGCTCCGCCCCTTGATGTTGAGAGTCCGCCTCGAATCGGGGCGGGCTGTTCGCGTCAGCGGCGATCATTTGTGCCGCGGCAGCGGTATAGGCGTCGAAGGTCTCGTGCAGCGTGTCGAACTCCGCTTGCACGTCGGATTCATGGTGACAGCCCGCACAGCGGCGCTGAGATTCCCGGAAACGCGAGCCGGCGGTTTCGACGCATTGGGGCCCATCTCTGTGCCCGTCGAGGTAGGCGAGGAGGTTGCTTTCGATGCGCGCGGCGTTCGATGCCATATCCGCCCGCATCGACTGGATCAGATGAGCATCCGCCACGCTCGAAAGCTGCCCCGTGCTTTCGTACAGGCATACGATGGCCGTCACGCCGGCCAGCAGGCACAAGGCGAGTAGCGATCCGAGGCAGATAATGATGCGACGTCGCATGACCGGTTCCTTCGACGGCGCGAACCGGTCTCCCACGGATCGGTTCGGCGCAACGCCTGCATCATGCTGGTTCAGCAAGCGTATTCGTGTCCGCCACGGTGGCTCGTCGCGTTTGACGCCATTTCAGCCTCGATGATGGGCTATCGCCCACCATCCTTAAGCGGCCGAATGATCTTGCCACCTCACAGAGTTACGGGCCACGACTAGGGCGATCGGCCGGACCCGGCGAGTTCGATCTTAACGAAACGCATGGCCCATGGTCAAACCGGACGGCAAATACCTGCGGCCGACAAGCAGATCCGGAGGTGGACTTGCCATCGCGCGGCGCCATGGTCGAATCGCCCCCGCACGTTGCCTGTAGGCGGAACCATTCACAGTCTTCACAGGAGGAACTCGATAAGCACGGCCTTATCATAAATCGTTTCTAAGGTATCTTCTGCCTGCCCGCGTCCATCCGATAGCCTTACGGGCGCTTCGACCATATGCGGCTAGGGATATGGTTGGACGCGCGGCGCGGCCTGCGCGTCGAAGAGTTCGACCCTGTTTTCTGAAAACGTGCCCGGCGGCTCGCGATCACAAGAGCGGCCTCGCACAGAGCACGCAAGCTCGAGATCGGGCTTCCGGTAGATCGTCACACCTCGGAAGCCGCCCGTCCCACGCGTTACGACGAACAAGAAGCCCGTTACACAGCGCCCGGCCGTGCCGGTCGCTGGTTCGACCAATATCGATGTGCAGGAGTAGAGAAATGTCGACAAGCCGAGCGAGGCTCCTTGCCTCCGTGGGACTACTGTTTATGTCGAGCGGCGCCGCCCTCGGCACCACGTACGACTTCAGCAGCAGCGCAGGCGTGGATCGATTCGCGTACAAGTACGGCGTGTTCAAAGAGGCGATACCGCCGCTCAACAACACACAGCCGTCGTTGGCTTTCTTCGCGGCAGAATACGCGGCGATCGCATCTTCCGACGACGTGCGCTACATGACGGGGCCGATCGAAGGCGGGAACGTGGCGGCTGTGCGATTTGTCTTTTCGATCAGCGAGCCGGCCGGTGCCATCGCGCAGCTCGACGTCGCCTATGAAGGCAGTTCCGATCAGGACAAGCCGCAGGTGCTATGGCTGTGGAACGCAGCCGGCGGCTTCTACATGGAGGTCGGCAGCCAGGTCTCGCAACCGCCGGCACCGGGCCTGCCTCCGCTGGACGCCATCGTATCGGGCACGTTCACGGAGACGGCAGCCCAGTACATCGACGCGAATGGTAACCTGACCATACTGCTGACGCTCGGCGAAGAGGGCGGCGGGCTGAACGTGGATTACGTCAGCGCGACCGTTACCGGCGCCGGATGCGGCGTGGACGCCGACTGCGATGACGGCGTGTTCTGCAACGGTTCTGAGCTGTGCGTCGCGGGAGCTTGCCAGGTGGCGGCCCCACGCGATTGTGACGACGGCAACGCCTGCACGGCAGATTCCTGCAACGAGCAGGCCGGGGTGTGCGACCACGCCAATGTGGCCTGCGACGACGGCCTGTACTGCAACGGCATAGAGACGTGCAATCCGGCTTCGGGCTGTCAGGCGGGCATACCGGTCAGCTGCGACGATGCGGACCTCTGCACGGCCGATTCCTGCGACGAACTGACCGACACGTGTGACTACGCCCCTCTCGGCCCACCCGTCGCGGCGGACGCGCCCAACCCAAGTGGCGGCGCGATCGACATACCCGTCGACACGACCCTGACATGGAATGGCGGACCGGCGGGCCGACCCGGCTGCGGCAAGACGTTCGATGTGTATCTGGACATCGCCAATCCGCCCATCACGCTCGTCGCCGGCGGGCTGACCGACACCGTCTACACCCCCGTGCCACTCGCCGAGGTGACCACGTATTTCTGGCAAGTCGTGAGTCATGATTGTTGCGGTACGACAGCCGGGCCTGTCTGGAGTTTCGCGACGGCCGGCACACCTGTGCTTACCGCGACTCCGGCCGCGTTGGCCTTCGCTCCCAATCCCGACCAGATCACCACTGTACAGGTCACGCTGACCAACAGCGGCAACGCCGCGACGACTTGGACAGCGAGCGAAGCGGCACCGGGAGCTGCCGGGGAGGCGGCCTCGACGCCGCCTCCGCCGGATGACGTGCCGCCGGCAGTCGATTGGACCAGACCGCACGAACCCAACACCTTGCTCGTCTCGTTCAAGCAGGCGTCAGACGCGGTCGTTCCGGAGCGAGCCGGACAGCGCGGCCGCGGCGCCGGGTCCAAACGCACATCCACCGCTTCTGCCGCAACCACGCTTGCGGAAACGGTTCGCGCGGGCATCCATGCAACATGTGGAACCACGAAGGTGCGTTCCTGTCAGACGATCCCCGTCGATGTCGTTGAGGTGCCTGCGGGCCGCGATCTGCAAGCCGTCGCAGCCCTCTACGCCGCGAGGCCCGAGGTGGACTTCGTGGAGCCGAACTACATTCACCATGCCAATGCACTCCCGAACGATCCGAGTCTCGGGAGCCTGTGGGGCATGCACAACACGGGGCAGACAGGCGGCACGATCGACGCGGACATCGACGCGGTAGAGGCGTGGAACATCGCGACTGGAAGCCCGGACATCATCGTCGGCGTGATCGACACCGGCGTGGACTACAACCATCCCGAACTGGCCGGCAACATGTGGACCAACCCCGCCGAGTTGAACGGAACCGCCGGCGTCGACGACGACGCCAACGGCATCGTGGACGACATCTACGGCGCACGTTGGGTCAGCGGCAACGGACTGCCGACGAGCGGGAATCCGTACGACGACCACTACCACGGAACGCACTGCGCCGGCACGATCGGAGCGGCCGGCAACAACAGCCTCGGCGTCGTGGGGGTTAACTGGAACGTCCGGATCATGGCGCTGAAGTTCCTCAACGCCGGGGGAAGTGGCTCGACGGCGGATGCGATTTCGGCGGTGGAATACGCAGTGGCCAAGGGCGCCCACCTCACCAGCAACTCCTGGGGTGGCGGCGGGTACAGTCAAGCACTGAAGAACGCGATCGACGCAGCCGGTGCCGCGGGACAGTTGTTCGTCGCGGCGGCGGGCAACTACTCGTGGAACACCGACGTCACTCCGTTCTACCCTACGGCCTACAGTTCGCCCACGATCATCTCGGTGGCTGCCACCGACCACAACGATCTGCGAGCGTCCTTCAGCAACTACGGAGCCACTACCGTCGATCTCGGTGCCCCCGGCGTGGCTATCGTAAGCACGTCGCCGGGCGGTGCATATCGAACCCTGAACGGCACGTCGATGGCGTGCCCGCACGTCAGCGGTGTGGTGGCGCTGCTTCTTTCGAGGGATCCGACCCTGGCGCCGCTCGCTCTGAAGCAGATGATTCTAGACAGCGTCGATCCGATCGCGTCGATGAACGGGATCACGGTATCCGGCGGGCGGCTGAACGCCGCCAACGCGCTGGCACTCGTGAATCCCTGGCTCAGCTTCGCGCCCACGTCGGGCGCCCTGGCGCCGGGCCAGTCGACGGTGATCGACGTGACCGCCAGCGCCGCCGGCCTCGCGCCGGGCTTTGTCGATTCGCGGGTGATTCGAGTGGCCAGCGGTGACCCGCTCGGCCCGCTCGACATTCCGGTCGGCATCGCTGTCGGCACGTGCTCACTCGATTCGGATTGCGACGACGGTCTGCAGTGCAACGGCGCCGAGACTTGCGGGGTAAGCGGCGTCTGTCAGCCCGGCACGCCGATCGCCTGTGACGACGGCGTCGCATGCACGACCGATACGTGCGTCGAGGCAACCGGCGGGTGCGACCACGTACCCGATGACGCCGCGTGCCACAACGGGATCTTCTGCGACGGCGTGGAGGTTTGCGACGCGGCGCTCGGCTGCCTAGCCGGCGCCCCCACCAATTGCGACGACGGCCTCGCCTGTTCGATCGACACGTGTAACGAGGCGGCGGCCGCGTGCGACCACCTTCCCGATACACCGGACTGCATTACCGGGCCCGTCTGGTATGTGAATGATGACGCCACAGGCTCCAACAACGGCACGAGTTGGGCGAATGCCTTCAATCTGCTTCAAGACGCGTTGGCCGTCGCCGCCTATGGCGATCAGGTATGGGTCGCCGGCGGCACGTACAAGCCGGATCAAGGTGGAGGCAAGATACCCGGTGACATCAACGCTACGTTCGACCTTGCCGACGGTGTCGCGTTGCGCGGGCACTTCGGGGGCACCGAAACGCTGCCGTCCGAGCGGAACATGCTGGACATGGCCGATCCGCTTCGAGCATCTGTGCTCAGCGGCGAGATCGGTGCAGGCGGCACCGCGGACAACAGTTGGCGTGTGGTCACGGCTACCCAACTGAGTGACCGTGCGGTCCTCGAATCATTCACGATAACCGCCGCCTTCGGGCGCAGCGGTATGTGGCCGGGATCCCTCGCGGGCGGGCTTCTGGTGGATCAAGGTAATCCGACAATTTCGAACTGCACGTTCACGGCCAACGAGGGGCGTTACGGTGGCGGCGTGGGTATCAACTTCGGCAGCCCCACGTTCACCAACTGTACGTTCAGCGGCAACCTCGTGGGAGACGATGGCGCCGGAATCTTCAACTACTACGCCAGTCCGGTGCTGATCGGGTGCCGGTTCCTCGGTAACCTGGCGGACGGGTACGGCGGCGGCATGGCCGAATGGGGAGGCACGTCAACGCTCACCGATTGCAGTTTCATCGGCAACACCGTGCCGACATTCGGCACCGCGGGCGGCGGCCTTTCGGTGGTGCAGATAGGGCAACCGACGATCACGAACTGCTTGTTCGCAGGGAACACGGCGCCGCTGGGCGGCGGCATAGCGAATCTGTCGGGATTCCCGACGGTAACCAACTGCACGGTTGTGGCCAATAGCGCGACGAACGCGCTGGGCGGCGTCTACGGCGCAGCCACGGTGGCCAACTGCGTGGTATGGGCGAACACCAGCCCCTGCGCGACGTGTACGACCGAGAGCAAGCAGATCTCGGCGTTGGCAACCATCAACTACAGCAACATCGAAGGATGGACCGGCCTGCTCGGAGGCGTCGGCAACATCGGAGCGGATCCACTCTTTGTGGCTTCCGCCGTTGGTAACTATCGGGTCGCATCGGGGTCACCGTGTGTTGACGCCGCTGACAACGGTGCGGTCCCCGCCGGTGTGCTTGCCGATCTGGACGGCCTTCCGCGGTTCCTCGACGACCCGAGCGTGGTCGACACCGGCGCGGGCGTCGCCCCGATCGTCGACATGGGCGCGTATGAGTTCGACGCACGTTGCGCCACGGACGCGGACTGCGACGACGGCGTGTACTGCAACGGCGTTGAAACGTGTAGCGCTGCCGGATACTGCCTTGCGGCTGCGGCGACCGACTGTGATGACGGCGTTGCCTGTACGGTCGATGCCTGCAACGAGGCCGCCGGCGCGTGCGATCACACGCCGAGTGACGCCGCGTGCGACAACGGTATGTTCTGCGACGGCAGCGAGACGTGCGACGCGCTGCTCGGCTGTCAGGCCGGCGCGCCGCCAACGTGTGACGACGGAATCGCCTGCACCCTCGACTCCTGCGGCGAGGGACTCGGTTGTCAGAACACGGCGGACGACGCGGCCTGCGACAATGGCTTGTTCTGCGACGGCGCAGAGACCTGCCACGTCAGTGTGGGTTGCGTTTTAGCCGGCGATCCTTGCCCGGGGCAGTTCTGTGACGAAACGGGAGATACCTGCGTCGGTTGCGTTCTGGACACCGACTGCGACGACGGCGTGTTCTGCAACGGCGCCGAAACATGCGACGCGCTCGGCGTGTGCCAGGCCGGCGCACCGGCCGACTGCAACGACGGCGTGGGCTGCACGGCTGATTCGTGCAACGAGGCAGCCTCCTCCTGTGACAACGTGCCGAGTGACGCGGCGTGTGATAACGGCTTGGCCTGCGACGGCGTGGAGACCTGCGATGCGGTCCTCGACTGCCAGGCGGGCGCACCGGTTGATTGCGACGACGGCGTCACCTGCACGGTCGACGCCTGTAACGAACCCTCCGGCACCTGCACCAACGTGCCGAACCACGCCGTGTGCGACAACGGCTCGTTCTGTGACGGAGCCGAGACCTGCGACGCCCTCCTCGACTGCCTGATCGGTACGGCCCCGGACTGTTCGGGTCTGACCGACCACTGCAATGTGGGCGTATGCGACGACGTAGCGGCGGCGTGCGTCGCCGAATCGGTGGTCGACGGCACCGCGTGCGACGACGGTGACGCGTGTACGGGCGACACGTGCCAGGCCGGTGTATGCGTACCGTTCAATTGCGGGCCGCCTCCGCCGGCGGCGCCCGTCGGGCTGGTCGGCGAGATCGGCGAGAAGGCCGCCCTCGCGTGGGAGCCCAACACGGAAGCGGACCTCGCCGGCTACAACGTCTACCGGTCGTCGGCGTCGGGCGGACCTTATACACAGGTAGCGACGATGTCGCCGGAGTCCCAGTATGAGGGGTTCCCACCGGCGGGCTACTACTGCTATGTCGTGACGGCCGTGAACACCGGTGGGAATGAGTCGGACTACTCGAACGAAGTCTGCGGGACCGCCAGCGGCGGCGGTTAAGCATGAGCGCCCCGGGGCTCTCGGAGGTA
>JAJDDX010000136.1 GCA_029260055.1 Phycisphaerae bacterium | reverse complement strand
AGTGCGCCGCCTGGGGAGTACGGCCGCAAGGCTAAAACTCAAAGGAATTGACGGGGGCTCACACAAGCGGTGGAGCATGTGGATTAATTCGAAGCAACGCGAAGAACCTTACCTGGGTTTGACATGTTTGGATGCTCTCTTGGAAACAGGAGTAGGCTGCCTTCGGGTGAAACTTACACAGGTGCTGCATGGCTGTCGTCAGCTCGTGCTGTGAAGTGTCGGGTTAAGTCCCTTAACGAGCGAAACCCCTATCGTTAGTTGCCAGCGGGTCATGCCGGGGACTCTAGCGAGACCGCCGACGTCAAGTCGGAGGAAGGCGGGGACGACGTCAAGTCATCATGGTCCTTATGCCCAGGGTGTCTCACGTGCTACAATGGTCGGTACAGAGCGACGCGATACGGTGACGTGGAGCAAATCGCAGAAAGCCGGCCTCAGTTCGGATTGGAGTCTGCAACTCGACTCCATGAAGGTGGAATCGCTAGTAATCGCGGATCAGCCATGCCGCGGTGAATGTGTTCCTGAGCCTTGTACACACCGCCCGTCAAGTCATGGAAGCTGGGAGTACCCGAAGTCCGTTTAGCTAACCCGCAAGGGAGGCGGCGGCCGACGGTAAGCCCGGTGACTGGGACTAAGTCGTAACAAGGTAGCCGTAGGGGAACCTGTGGCTGGATCACCTCCTTTCTAGAGGATTATCTAGAAGCGGATCGCTTTCGGGCGAACCGTCTGATAGTCAGCGCACTTGCGATCGGTTCTTCGCCGATCGCTGCTGGGGAAACCCGGCATCACGACAATAAACCTGTCCTTGATACACAAACGCCCGCCGTGGCATGATCCGTCACGGCGGGCGTTTTATTTTTTGAAGACAGTGACAGCAATGGCCAAGAAGGGCGTAAAGGTCAAAGAACTCGCACGGGAGCTCGGCGTCACCTCGCGCGAGCTGATAACCCGCTGCCGAGCCGAGGGGCTGTTCGTACAAAACAGCATCACCCGCCTCGACGCGGATCAGGTAACCCGAATCCGCTCGTGGTTCACGCCGACCGACGAAGCGGCGGTGGAAGCGCCGC
This sequence comes from Phycisphaerae bacterium, assembly GCA_029260055.1. Taxonomy (GTDB): domain Bacteria; phylum Planctomycetota; class Phycisphaerae; order UBA1845; family UBA1845; genus JADFOB01. The sequence goes on along the minus strand of JAJDDX010000136.1, from coordinate 8,900 downwards.
CTTCCTAACAGCCGCGCCGGGCGCCGTCACGGCGCAGTGGCGTGCAATTCTGATCCGGGCAATCGCAAGGCGCGGCGAATGGGTACGTGGCACCCTGGAAGCCGCTTACCGCGTGGTTGATGTCGGCAAAGTTGATGTCGGAGAAGTCGGGAATCTCCGGTGCCGCCGTTCCGCCTTGCAGATCGAGCCAGACCCTCGGTTCCGTTTGAATGTTCTGGAACCCGCGCACGACGGCTGAGATGTCCCTGAAGTTGCGGACGCCGTCCGGCGGATCGCCGACTGTCGCGCCGACCACATCGCCGAAGTTGCTGACGGTCTCGAGGACCAGCGGCTCGGAGTAGTTCGACTCGTCATACCAATCGCAATCCTCGTACAAGGCCTCAATGATGTACGTCTGCCCCGGCGAGATCGCGCAATCGCCGATGTGGATGGTGTCGGCCGGATCCCAGTACGCGTTGTACTGGTCGAACTCCGAGGGGATCAGCCGCGCGAGAAGCTCCCTTCCTCCGCCGGGCTCGCCGGTGACGATCTCGATCGGGTCGGCTACCCAACCGAGGAAGCGTGGATACTCGCCACCCTCGTCGAGGCTGACGCGGTACGCCCACGGCCGCCACGGATCGGGTTCAAGGGCGGGCTTGAACGACAGGTAGCGGTTGCGATGCACGTAGCAGGCGCCGTCCCCGGCCTGCCCGCCGGGAGGCAGGATGCATGATGTTTCGGAATTCGGGTTGATGTCCGCAGCGCAGTCGGCATCGGTCTGGCAAGGCCGTGCTGCGCCGTCGAGGCTGAAGCGATAGTCAGGCATAGGGCGATTGAGCGGAATGTCCGGGCAGCAGTAGCAAAGCGCGCCGTCCAAGGTCAACGACCCCATGCCTGGAGTCCGGTCCGTCCCCGCAACTCTGATGAAATAGCAGTGGTCGGGATGTGGGCAGAAGTATGCTTCGAGCCACGCGGATTGGGAATCCTCCCTGCACACGATCGGCGTGGCTGTGTCGTCCGGGCACACGGAGCAATCCGCGCCGCCGTCATAGATGGCCAAGGCGGTTCCGGTCGAGGTATCCGGGCTCACGCCGATCATGAGCGGCTTGCGGCCACCGTACGTGCGTATGGTGTACCAGATGTCCGGCCCCAGCGGCGTAGCGGCGGGCGGCACGCCGTAACCGGCCTGACATGGCACGATCTCACTTGCTCCATCACATGCATACGTGTTGTACGTGAGTTGGCAGCCATAGAGTGACCCATAGCAGGGCGGTCCTGGGCCGGTGAGTTCGAAGGCGTTGGCGCAGTCGTCGTTCTCGCACGCGGGTGCGCAGGGATTGTCGGCACAACTCTGTCCGAAGACGTGCTCTCCGCCGGCGTCGACGCAATCCTGATACTGCGTGTAAGAGTCGCATGTCGAGCCGTTGACGCAGCATGCACTCCGGTCCTGACAAGAATACAGGTATGAGGAGAACGAGTGTGAAAGACAGTACGCCAAGTCGGGGCGTTCATCACCGAGTGCGGTTTGGAAGTCCTCCGGGCCATAGTGGCCGTCTTCATCGAACACCGACAGGTAGTCCCCCCGCGTATTGCTGTTGGCCCAGTAGACCGTGCAGCCGGTCGCATCGTCGCCGTACCCGGTGATTTCGATCCAGTAGCAGTCGCTTCCATCTACACTCAACGGTGTCGTGAGCGGCGCCGAGTAATTAAGGCAGGGCGAGCCGGGTATGTTGACGCGGATGTCCGGCCACAACGGCTCGCCGCCGATCGTGCCGACCTCCGCGCCGGGTATCCCGCCTCCATCCTGGTACCATCGAATGATGAAGTCATCCGGCGGCCGAACGGCATCGTCGGCACACGACTGATCGAGCGCCGGGTTGAACCAGCAGGGCCACCAGCATACGCGGTCGATCGTGCCCCCTGCGCCCCACGGCGCGAAACCATCCGCCGTTCGCACACCCAGGCGGCGGTCGATCGGGACCATCATCGTGCCCGTGTGGGGTTGGCACTTGTTGTCGTCCGTGATCGGGCACGACGGGCAGGCGTAGCCGTCAGCGCACCGCGTACCGCCAAAGTAGGTGCCGCCGAGGGTATCCACACATTCCGCGTAAGAGATGCCTTGCCCGGCGGCATCCTCGCACGGATCCGAACCGACGCAACACGAGCCGAGGTTGCACGTGTCGGGGCCGCAACTGCTAAGCGGCACGCCGTCGAGCGCCAAGCAGTCGACGTCATCGATTCCCGGTATGCACTCCGGCGCCGGTATATCATTGATGAAACAGCAGGCAACGATGTATCGGTCGCCAGCCATCTCGTCGCTATCCTCCGTCGCAGCCGGGGTGCTACTGTTCGCTTTCGGTTCGTTGCCGGGCGCAGACGCTGAGCCGAGCCACGGCAGGATCGCCAGACACACGATGACGCATCTTGTTGCGTGGTCGTACATGGTTGTCATTGTATCATTCCTTGATGACAAGACGGCTAACAAGTGGCCGACCGATAACTCCCGTCGCTGCTGCGATACATCCCCCATCATTTGCCCCACATCCCGTTGCCGTCCTAGCAGCCGCGCCGCGAGCGGCCGCCCTGCGTGTTCGATGGTGCTCCGGTGCTATCCCGGAGGGGCGCGCAGTCCTGCCCGGGGCAGTCGCACGGCGCCGCGAACGGGTAGGCACCGCCCTGGAAGCCGCTCACCGCGTGGTTGATGTCGCTGAAGCTGATGTCGGAGAAGTCCGGTATCTCCGGCGTTGCCGTTCCGCCTTGAAGATCGAGCCAGGCCCTCGGTTCGGTTTGAATACTCTGGAAGCCGCGCACGACGGCCGAGATGTCCTAGAAGTTGCGGACGCCGTCGGGCGGATCGCCGCCCGTCGCGCCGACGACATCGCCGAACGAGCCGGCTGTCGAAAGCACGAGTGGACGCGAGTAGTCATACGGATTCGCGGGGTTGTCATAATCGGTGATCGCCTCGACTAGGTACGTGCGACCCGGGGCGATCTCGCAGTCGCCCAGGTGAACGGAGCCGAACTCGCCCCAGTCGAGGTAGACCGGCGCGTCCACGATCCGCGACATCCACTGTGGCGATGACTCGTTGCCGGCGACGTTGACGCTGATGGGCGCTTCCATCCAGCCGAGTACGGTTTGCTGGCCATCGCCCAAGTCCAAGCTCACGCGACGTGCGGTAAGCCAGTTGTACGGATTGGGGTCAATCGAAAGGTACCTGTTTTGGCGCACGTAGCACATCCCCTCGGGACCGCAGAGTGGGCTGAAGGGGATACAGTCGACTTCGCTGCCGGCGGGCAGGCCTTCGAGACAGTCGGCCGGACCCGTACAGGCCCGCGTCGTGTCCTGGCCCGACGCGTCGAGCCCGAAGCGGGCGTCGGGCCACGGCCGTGACGCTCGGGGCGGGCAGGCCCAAGTCTGCAGAATCACCCGGCCCGAGCCTTGTTCTCCGTTCCAGCCGCCGATACGGATGAAGTAGCAAGCGCACGACTCGGCGTAGATAGTCACCTCCGGCGGGCCGCCGCCGACGCCGCACGTGTCGTCGCCGCAGACCATCGGTGCGGCCTCGTCCGGGCACACCGAGCAGTCGGTACCACCTTCGTACACGGCGATGACGGCGTCGAAGGCGGCTGCATTGCACATGCTGATATTGACCTCGCCGCTCCAGCTCGGATTCCACGTGTACCACTTGTCGCTGCCGATGTCGGTCGAGTCGATCGGACCACCCGGGGTCAGTTGGCAAGCGGTGGCGCTGGCACGCGGTTCGCAGAATTCGTTGGTGAAGTCAAACGAGCAGGGAAGGTGTCCGCCATTGCAGTAGTCGGGGCCGTTCAGGTCGATGGCGGTGACGCAATCATCGTTGTCGCACGGGATGGGGCAGGTGTCCGGGCCGCAGACTTCAGCCGGTTTGAAGACGCCGGCGGCGGCTACGCAATCGGCGAATGGCGTGTTGTCTTGACAGGTCAGGTCCGGAAGACAGCAAGCGGCTACGTGGGTGCAGCCACCGGGCTCGATGCCGGCGTCGACACAAAAGGCGAGGTCGGCCGCCTCGTCGCCGGCGGTGGTTTGGATGTCGTCTCCGGTGTAGACGCCGTCACTGTCCTTCATTGAGTAGCTGTTGCCGGAGCTGTTGTTGTTGGCCCAGTAGACGGTGCAGCCGGTGGCATTGTCGCCATGACCTGTGATCTCTATCCAGTAGCACTCGCCGGCGGTCACGACCGGTGGCGTGATGACCGGAGCCGAGTAGTTCCAGCAGCGGTCACCGTCGATGGGCGACGTGGCGTCCGGTGTGAGGGCTTGGCCACCGGGAATACCGAGTTCGTAGCCGGGGATACCGCCGGCGTCGGCGTAGAAGCGGACGATGAAGTCGTCCGGCGGCTTGTCGCCTTCGGCTGAGCACTCGGTGCCCGCATTCGGATTGAACCAGCAGGGCCACCAGCAGACGCGGTTGATCGGGCCGCTGGCCGTGGCTGTGAAGTCGTCAGCCCGGCGAACCCCGAGCATGCGGTCGCTCTGGAAGATGTAGCTGCCGTCGTATTGCTGGCAGTGATCCTGGTTGTCGATCGCGCAGGTTGGACAGGGATCGTCCGCGATGCAGCGGAGGCCGCCGTAGTAGTTGCCGCCGAGGAACCCGCAGTCTTCGTGCGATATGCCGGCGCTGTCGTGGTCATCGCAGACACCCGCCTCGAGGCAGCAGGAGCCGAGGTCGCAGGGAGCGTCGTCGCAGGTGACGTTGTCGATGGGTACGCCGCCCATCGCCAGGCAGTCCACCTCCTCGATCGACGGTATGCACTCCGGTGCGGGGACGGCATTGATGATGCAGCAGCCCACGAGTGCCCGAGGCGGGGCGGAGGTCTTCTGTTGGCCCGTTTCGCCACCGGCCGCCCGTGCGGAGCCCAGCCACGGCAAGGTCGCCAGACACACGATGACGCATCTTATTGCGCGGTCGTACATGGTTGTCATTGTATCATTCCTTGATGACAAAGCGGACTTAAAACCGTTGGCGGTCGTTGTTGCAGTTCTCCCTGAAAGGGGCGAAGAGGTTTCTCGGGCGTTCGTTCGACCCCTTCAGGGTCGGACCTCTATCTCATTGGTTAACCGGTGGCGGCGTCCACCTGCGGTGGACTTGCCACCGGCTACTATCGAGCAGGCCTTCAGCCTGCAGTAAGAAGAGACTGCCGCAAGGGCCTGCAGAAAGAAGCGACTGCAGCAAGAGAGCCTACAGAAAGCGTACCTCCTAACAGCCAGGTCGCGAGCGGCCGCCCGGCGTGTTCGACGGTGCGCCGGTACCGTCCCGCTAGGGCGGCGGGCAACTTTGCCCGGGGCAATCGCAGGGCGCGGCGAACGGATAGGTTCCGCCCTGGAAGCCGGCTACTGCGTGGTTGATGTCCGTAAAACTGATATCCGAGAAGTCCGGAACCTCCGGCGTCGCGAGCGGGCCCTGTAGATCGAGCCAGACTTTCGGCTCCTTTTGCACGCTCTGGAAGCCGCGGACGACGGCGTTGATGTCCTTGAAGTTCCGGTTGGTGTCGGGAGGATGTCGAACGGTGCTACCCGATACGTCGCCGAAGTTGGCGACGGTCGACAGGGTCAGCGGATCGGAGTAACCGGCGGGGTCACCGATAATGCATCCTTCAAAGATCGACTCGATGATGTAGGTGTGACGGGGCGAAACCTCGCAGTCGCCCAGGTGGACCGAATCGAACATGTTCCAGTCGAGGTAGACCGGCGCGTCAATGATGTGCGACACCAACTGTGGTGACGGCTCGGGACCGGCCACATCGACAGCGACCGGCGCGGACATCCACCCGAGGACGTGCGTCTGGCCGCCGCCGACGTCCAGGCTCACGCGGCGCGCCGTGTAGAACCAGTTCTCCGGGTTCGGGTCGACGGAGATGTACTTGTTCGCGCGCACGTAGCAGGTACCCGGGGTCGAACCGCCGGAGCCGAGGATGCACTCGACCTCACTGTTTGCGTTGATCCCGGCCAGGCAATCCTCCGTCGTGGTGCATGGCACGGACGTGTCGCTGCCGAGTTCATCGATCCCGAACCGGGCGTCGGGCATCGGGCGGAGCGCGAGCTCGAAGCAGTGATTGTGGATATCAATCCATACCGTGCTGCTTCCTTGCTCACCGTTCCATCCGCCGATGGACAAGAAGTAGCAGTGGCCGCCGAGTGCATCGAACTCGACGTACGGCGGACCGCCACCGACGCCGCAGGTGTCGTCACCGCACACCAGCGTATCGGCTTCGTTCGTCGGGCAGGCGGAGCAATCGGTTCCGCCGTCGTACACCGCGAGAACGGCATCGTAGGTGGCGGAATCACACATCGAGACATATCCCCAGCCGCCGTAGTTCGGCGTGAAGGTGTACCATTTGGTGCTTCCAATGTCGGTCGATTCTATGGGGCCGTCCGGGGTGACCTGGCAGTCGACCGAGTTGGGACGCGGCTCGCAAAACGCGTTCGTGAATTCGAAACTACACGGAGATGCACCACCACTGCAGTAGTCGGGGCCGTTCAGGTCGATGGCGGCGACGCAGTCGTCGTTGTCGCACGGGATGGGGCAGGTGTCCGGCCCGCAGACCTCGCCCGGTTTGAAGACGCCGGCGGCGGCTACGCAATCCGCGAAGGGCATGTTGTCCTGGCAGGTCAGGTCGGGCAGACAGCAGGCGGCTACGTGATCGCAGCCTCCGGGCTCGATGCCGGAGTCGACGCAGAAGGCGAGGTCGGACGCTTCATCGCCGATCACCGTGCGGATGTCGGGACCATCCCAGACGCCGTCGCCGTCTCTTGCCGCGTAGCTGTTGTTGCCAGGCGTGTTGTTGTTGGCCCAGTAGACGGTGCAACCGGTGGCATCGTCACCGTGACCGGTGATCTCGATCCAGTAGCAGTCGCCGGCATTCACGACCGGTGGCGTGGTGACGGGAGCCGAGTAGTTCCAGCAACGGTCGCCGTCGATCGACGACGTGGCGTCCGGCGTGAGTGCCTCACCACCCGGAATGCCGAGTTCGACACCGGGGAGACCACCCGCGTCGGCGTACCACCGAACGATGAAGTCGTCCGGCGGCTTGTCGGCCTCGGCGGAGCACTCCTGCGGCACGTTCGGATTGAACCAGCAAGGCCACCAGCACACACGGTTGATCGGGCCACTCGTGGAAGCCTTGAAGTCGTCGGCCCAACGGACGCCGAGCATGCGGTCGCTTTGCACGATGAAGCCGCCGTCATTCAACTGGCAATGCGCCTCATCGGCGATCGCGCAGATCGGGCAGGGGTCGTCGGCGATGCAGCGGACGCCGCCGAAGAACACGCCACCGATCAGGCCGCAGTTTTCGTAGGTCTCGCCAACGCCATCCGCGTCCTGACATACACCCGCCTCGAGGCAGCACGAGCCGAGGTCACAGGGGGCGCCGGTGCAGGTCGTGTTGTCGATGGGGATACCACCAATCGCGTTGCAGGCTGGAGCGTCCATGAACGGCGTGCAAGCCGGCGCCACTTCCATGACGCACGAACCCGCAATACACGCAGCCGGCGGGCAGGCCTGGCCGGCATTGACACCACCGACGCAGTGGCCCTGGGTCACACCGTCGGACACCGTGCAGCAACCACCGAGCGGAAGCGGCTCGACCGTGATGTGCATCTGATACGGCGTCGCGCCGCTGACACACACGCTACCCTCAGCCGCGCAATCCTCATCGATGGTGCAGTTCGTCGTGCTGCCGAGGCAGTGGCTGTCGGCGTAGATCGGGATGTACCACGTGCCGGCTGGAAGCTCGTACCAAATGTCGCCGGGGTTGCCGTCGGCACAGCCACCCGTGTCGGCGGAGCGGAACGTCGAGTCACCACAACTGTTGGTGGCCGGGTCGCAGCCATCCGTGAGCACGATGTACCGTACGTCCTTCGCGCCGTCAACGCCGTCGCCCTGGTCGGTGCAGCAGTAGTCGATGGTGACGTTGGCGCCGGCGTCGATGTGGAAGGCCTCCCACCAGACGGGGTCGTTGGCGAAGTCCGTGCAGTCGTCGCCTGTCGCGGTCGTGGCATCGCCGGTGATCGTGGTGGTGACCGCCGGGCTGCCGATCGCCGGCACGACGATGGCGTGGATCGTGGCCCCGTCGCACATGTCGGCGCCCGTCTCGGGCTGATCGCAGCAGTTGGGGTCACAGGACGTACCCGGTTCGCCCGCGATTCCGCCCGCAATGCCGCATGCTGTCGGTTCCAGCACGGTGCACGTGCCGTCACCCATGCAGCAGGCACCGGAACTGCAAGGATCGCTGATGCAGAGCACGCCATCGACCCAGTTGAAGCCCAGATCGTCGCAGACCCACCGCGTGGTGTCCGCACAGGGAGCGATACCGGCTGGGTCGCAGCAGCCGCCCAGCGGATCGGGCGTCTTGGTCCCGAGAAGCTCGAACGCCATGATGTCTGGATCGTCCGGCGAAAGGAATGCACGCGGTGCATCGTTGACCCAAAGCAGATCGGGGTTGTTCATGCCCTCCATGCCGACGGCGTTTGCCGACAGGAGGTTGACCGTCTCGCCGGAGCCGGTGCCCGGCCGCATGACGAAGTAACCGATCGGTGGGATGACCGTCGGTGTGGTCAACGTGATCTGCCATAGGTTGTTACCACGGTCGGTGGCCGGGTCGAACTGTACAGCGGCGTTGAAGACCAGGATCGGAGGCATCGAGTTGTCATAGAACTCGAAGACGATCGTACCGTCGCCGGTGCCGTCGGCATCGATACCGCCAACGAAGCGGAACGCACTCATCAGCAAGTAGGAACCATTCTGGATTGTGTAGTCGTCACCGACTCGGTTGAAGAGGGTGCAGGGCTGCTCGGTGGCTGAGAGCTGCCAGACAAGCTCGGCGCCGTCGTTGTCGTTGATGCCGCTGCTGTACTTGGGGCAGGTGCAATCGTTAAACGGCATCTGG
>JAJDDX010000135.1 GCA_029260055.1 Phycisphaerae bacterium | reverse complement strand
TGCTGACCAGGGCAGCTAACCGGCGTGCCGGCACAAGCACCGCCGGAGCAGACATCACCGCTGGCACATAGATCGCCGTCGTCACAAGCGGCCGCGTTGTTCGTGTTGTGGCATACGCCGGCGACGCAAGCGTAGTCCTTGCAAACGTCCGAGTCGTCGATTTCGCTGTCCAGGAGACAATCGACACACGAACCGCTGGACGGGTCGCACTGCTGACCAGGACAGCTAACCGGCGTACCGGCACAAGCACCGCCGGAGCAGACATCACCGCTGGTGCAAAGATCACCGTCGTCACAAGCGGCCGCGTTGTTCGTGTTCTGGCATACCCCGGCTACGCAAGCGTCGTCCGTGCAAACATCGCTGTCGTCACATTCGCTGTCCAGGAGACAATCGACACACGAGCCGCTCGCCGGGTCACACTGCTGACCCGGACAGCTAACCGGTGTGCCGGTACAAGCACCAGCCGCACACACATCGCCGGTCGTACACAGATCGCCGTCGTCACACGCCGCCGTGTTGTTCGTGTTCTGGCAGACACCTGCCACGCAGGTATCATCCGTGCACACGTCACTGTCGTCGCACTCGCTGTCGAGCAGGCAGTCGACGCACGAACCGCTCGCCGGATCGCACTGCTGACCCGGACAACTAACCGGCGAACCGGCGCAGATGCCGCCGGCACAGGCGTCGCCGCTGGTGCAAAGATCACCATCATCACACGCCGCCGAGTTGTTCGTGTTCTGGCACACACCCGCGACACACGCGTCGTCCGTGCAGACGTCGCTGTCGTCACAGTCCACGTCAACCAGGCAATCAGCGCACGCCGCGCCCGGTTCGTCGCAGAACTGACCGGGGCACGGATCGCCCGAGCCCACGCACGTACCGCTTCCGTCGCACGTATCCGTAGCCGTGCAGAACAAGGCGTCATCGCAGGCTGATCCGTTCGTCTCGAACGTACAGGTCGCCGAGCAACAGTCACCCGGCGTGGTGTTACCGTCGTCGCAATCTTCACCCGCGTCGAGCGTGCCGTCGCCACAGAGGTCAACGACCGCGTTCAGGTTCCCGGCGGAGATGGCCCACAGATTCCTGTTGGACACATTGCTCCAGCTCATCGTCACGGTGCCCGTGGCGCCCGGCTCGGTCGACGAGCCTCCCCATTCCGTGCCAGTGACGCCGTTTTGCCAGCGGGATGTCTGCAGCGCGCCGACAGCGAGGCTGGCACTGGAACCTTTGTAGCCGGCGACTACATCAACAATCATGTCGCCGGGTGCGGACGTGAGAACATCGACGACAGCCGGTCCGTTATTAGTCCCCCACGCGCCAACGCCCGTGCCATCGAACGGCGTGATCTGATCCACGCCGGTGAAGTTCATGGCGCCCGCGGCTTTGGGCTTGTTGCCGGCCGCGGTCCATGAAAGGACCACATTAGCGGTCGTTTCCGTGGGAGCGACGAGATACCACATTTCGGTCCACGCCCGGCTGTTGGATGCCTGAGCATCTGACCTGAGTTTCGTCAGGCTTTCGGTCGTGTTCCACGTGATACCGGTCAGGGTCGCGCTGTTCCTATTGTCCATCAGGACCGTTACCACGAGTACCCGATCCGTCCCGGTAGGTACGGTGTGACCGGTAATCGTGAGCGTGGTTCCCGCTTGGTTGACGGCACTGGTGGCGGTGCCAACGTACAGCACATCCGCCTGCGCAGGCGCAATGAGTAGATGCACGAGTAGCGAGAAGATTAGAATGCGAGCGGCCATTGGTTGATGCTCCCTTGGAGGCGACCTTCCCCTGAGTCAGGATGCCCGACCGATAAACTACAGACACCGCAAGACAGACCCTAAGACACGATGCCACACGTGCGCGCGAGGATTAACTGGACGCGCACAAAGCGACGCTACGTCTATCCAACTCCGTCGTGACGGCAAGAAGAGCGGAACGGCCTAGAACCCCAGTTGCTTTACCCTCCAAGTACGCATGTGATTTTAACAGGGAGGGTTGGAAAAAGCAACGAGGAATCGAAAACGTAACTCCCTGGTATTAAGGAAGTTACGGCCACGCCCTAATACAGGCCACAGGACAAAACGCGGATTTTGCCGGGCGCCGCAGGGCGGGACTCGGATTATCGATTCGGCGAGGATTCGCGCGCGGGCTTGTTCAGGGAAGCGGCAAGTGACCGGCAGCAGGTTCGGGCCGTGCGCAGGCATCCGGCTGTTCAAGCCGATGCCACGACCCTGTCCCCGCCTGCGGGACCGAGGCGCCAAGGTCCTTCTTGAGGGAAGATCGAACGCGTGCGAGCTACGGCTTTCGGATCCGAAGGTCGCCGGTCGGACGCATCTCCGAGCGAGTTTTCGAGTCACCTCGGTCGGGCGTCGCGACTTTCGGACGCTCGGTACCCGTCCCCTCCGCTTCGCCACCGCGCGAATCAGAGGTAGCGCGAATCCCGTGCTGCTCAGAACGGGCCACCGAATCTCCGCACAGCATGAAATCGAGCGCGTCGAGGTTGTCCATCGCGTTGCCCAACCCGAGTTCCCCGGCAGAGGCGAACGTCGTTGCTGCGGCTCCGACAGCCACGCGGAACACGTCGGCGGCTGCGGCGGCCGGAGAAGCGCCCGGAATGCTCGTAAGCGACGGTGAGTCCGGCGAAAGTGAAAAGAGCACGAAGTCCTCGCCATCGAACAGACCGTTCTCGTCGAGATCGAAAACGATCAGGCCGTCGATGTCGTCGTCCTGCCTCAAGCCGAGTTGCTCGTAGGACGCATACAACGTCGTCGAGGTGTTACCACCCGGCGCACCACACACGTCGTCGGCTCCGTCGCCGTTGCCGTCACCAAGACACACCGCAAACGGGCTCGAAAGGCCGCCGGAGATAAAACAGAGGTCGGCCGGCAACATCACGCACGAGCCATCCGGGTAGCAGCAAGCGCCATCCGCGGGCGAAGCCGGACCGCACATCTCGCAAGTCGTGTCCGGGCCAAGCCATGCGCCTCCGCTATTGAAGCACAGAATATCCGACACCACGCTGCAGGTACCGTCACCGAAACAGCACGCGCCCGACGGGGAGGGCGGGAATCCGCACATCCCGCATGAGGTCTCCGGCCCGAGCCAGAACCCGCCGGTATCGAAGCAGTCGACTTCCTTCGTGCTCGCGCACGTCGCGTTGGAATAGCAGCACGCGCCGTCCGATGGGTAGGGGAACCCGCACATCTCGCAGGTCGAATCCGGGCCCAGCCACCAGCCGTAACTCGAAAAGCACTCGAACTCGTTCGTGATGGCGCACGTGGCATTGTCGTAGCAGCAGGCGCCGAGGAACCCGGGCCCGCCACCGCACATGCCGCAGGAAGTCTGCGGGCCGAGCCAATCTCCGGCGACGCAGGCCTCGGGGGTCGTAACCGCACAAGCGCCGTCATAGCCACAACACGCCCCGGGAGGAGGTGGCGGGAAATCGCACATCTCGCAGGTCGAGTAGGGACCGACCCAGAACCCGCCCGCGGGATCGGACGCACACTCGAGTAGCGGCATGTAGGCACAGCTCCCATCGCCCAAACAGCATGCGCCCGGAATCGAGAAGCCCTCACAGAGGTCGCACGTCGTGAAAGGCCCGAGCCACAACCCGTCGAAGCAGCCGTCCATCAGCGTCGTATCGCAACTCCCGTTACCGCGACAACAAGCGCCCGGCTCCCACAAGATACCGCACATGTCGCACGTCGTGTCCGGACCCAGCCACAGGCCGTCGTTGCAACTTTCGGCTGAAGTAACGGCACAAGTGCCGTCCGCCTGGCAGCACGCCCCGAACGGCTCCGGACATGAGGAGCAAAGGTCGCACGTCGTATCCGGGCCGAGCCACAAACCGAAACCGACGATACACTCGACGACCGACATGATAGCGCAACTGCTGTTCTCGAAGCAGCACGCACCCGTCCAACTCAGACCGCCGCACATGTCGCACGTGGCACCGGATCCCAGCCACATCCCGTCGGTGCAGCCGGCGGCGGTCGTGAGGGTGCACGTACCATCCGACCTGCAGCAAGCGCCGGTCGGCCCCGCGTCGTGCGCCGACACGAAGATCGACGCCCCGCTCGGAAGCACGCCCCCCGAGAGCAACGGCAACGACGGCGAGTCCGCGCTCAGCGAAAAGTACGCCGAGAGGATCGTACCGTCCGACTCCGAATGTTCGAGGTGCGCCGTCGCATCCACGCAATCCTGCGGTACCGAAATCTCGAGGTCGTCGTCCGCGTGAGTCGGAGGGTCGGCGGAAAAGTCGGTACCGCCCTCGTCGAAGTTGTTGCGAACCATGTAATGGTTGCGTCGCGCTACGTCCGGCTCGTCTTCGCGCATACGAATGCTGCCGGCGTGGGAAAACAACTCCGTCGTGAAGAACTGATCGCCGGCCGCATGCCCGCGACCCGCTTGGTCAAACACGTTGTAGGGATAACCGCCGTCTACCAGATAGGGGTCGGGCGCGATCGCGCCTTTGCTCTCTCGATCCACCGAAAAAAGCAACGCGAAGGACTTGGTCATCGGCGTGGAAGCGTTGTTTCCGGAAAGTGCGTCCAGATCATCAAGTGACGAAAACAAACCCAGCGCGCTGCCGGGCATCGCTACCTCGGGACTCGGGAAGGCCAGTGTCAGAACGTCGCTCGCCGACACGATCGACCCACTGACCGTCGGCGATTCGACATCGAATGAATACTCAGGCACGGGCAGCGGCTCCGGCGGCGGCTCGGCCACCGCAAGGCGCACCGGCACCGACACCGTCACGATCAACAGACACACTCCGCTAAGAGCGTGTCGCTGGGCGTGGCGTGCCGCGTTCCTGCTCATCATCGCCTGCTTTCCTTTCTCGATGCTGCGGAGCGAGCCCTCCCAAGAACCTCACTCCACGCGATGCCCCGACCGAGCACCCTTCGCATCCTCCCCGCCGAAGGAGAGCCATGCCGGCCATGTCGTATCTTGCTGCAGTCTCGTATGAATGACCTTAGAATGAAAAGTATAACGGGTTTCGCGGTCAAATGATCGGAAAGAACGGCGAAATTCGTCCCAAGCCCCGTTTTTGTCGCCCCGAGCCAGCTTCATCGCGGCTCCGTGGAAGTGAGCCTCGCCCAACAACGCCCAGGGGGCTGCAGTGCCCTCTGCCAACTCGGCCAACGAATCCAGTGGAACTGAGCCCATCATGTACCCATACAACGAGCGGACCCAGGCCTCCGACTGCGGCGGCACGAGTCCAAATGTGTAATCCACATCCTCCGCCCGCTCGGTCAGCAACGCGGCGGCCTCATCGTCATGGCCCAGCAAACGCAGGGTAGTAGCCGCCCAGATGACGCTCAAAGCGCTATCGCCGGCAATGGCGCGGGCGTGCGCGAGCGCTGCCGCCAGATCATCATCCGCAAGCACGATCGCGGGGTATACATGCTCGTAGAACCGGTTTCCCGGGTCGTATCCGGCGGCGACGGAAAGATCGTCGAGCGCCGCCTCCGGCGAGCCGGTCCAATAGTGAAGACGCCAGCGATAATGATAGCCCTCCCACCGAGCCAAGTCGGCCTCAGCCACCGCAATTGCCCGCGTCCGAGCTTCAATCGCCTCACGAAAGAGCCCCATGCTCTCCAAGCATTCCGCCTCGGCTGTAACAGGCCGATCGAAGGTGGGGTCAACCTCCTGCCCGAGCCGCGCCCATCGCAGGGCTTCGCCGAAGTGATGGCTGACCAAACCCGCTTGCTCGCGGGTCCCCTCGCTGCCACGGTAGATTTCCGCCGCCAGCCGGTGTGAGATGGACAGCAAGTAGTGCGGACGGGCTCCGTAGTACTCATACTTGATAAGTTCGTGGAGACTCGCAGTGGCATCGGAGAATGTGTCGAGACTTCGCGTCGCGTAAAGCTGCTGGTTTCGGGCACGGGCCAGGTGCAGGACCGCCTGCGGATAGAACGCCCCCTCACGCGATCGCGTCGTAATCGCCCGCTCGTAGGACTCCATGGCCGCCGCCGGGTCTTCAAAGTGAATGGCAAGCCCGCGGAAGAACGACGCGTCGGCTTCCAACGGCGCTGAACTCGCCTCAGCGCGTTCCCATGTCCTACGCGCGTTCGCGCGGTCCCCGCCCCGCCACTGCGCCCAGGACATGAGGTACAACGCTCTGGCATCGGTGGGGTCCGCGTCGAGAACCGCTCGCAGGTGTTCGATCGCGGCCCGCTGATCAGCGGCGCCCAAGCACGACAGCGCTCGGGTAAGGTCAACATCAGTTTCATCCGCCCCGAGCGACGCGGCACGTTCAATGTCCTCGCTCACGCGCTCGTGAGCGTGATAGTCGGAGTAGGCGAGGTGTTCGTAGGCCGCGGACACCAGGCGGGCGGCTTCACGCGCGTCAGCGACGCGAACGCTCCAACTCCAGCCGGCGCTGAGCAGCACGACCGCCACCGCCGCCGCCATCGCCGCGGTCTGCGCCTTGTGCCGGCGCATCCACTTGACCGCCTTTTCCACGCGGCCTGTTCGCCGCGAGAGAATCGGACGGCCCTCGGCAAAGCGGCGAAGGTCGTCCGCCAGCAAACCCGCCGTCGCGTGTCGACGCGCCTGTGCCTTGTCCATCGCCCTCAGGCAGATGGTCTCTAGATCGACCGGAATATGCGGGACAAGGCGTCGTGGAGCGGTCGCCTCGGTGTCGCAGATCTTTCGAATGATCTGGTCGCGCGACTGACCTTCGAAGGGTTTGATCCCCGTAATAAGTTCGTACAAGGTCACGCCGAGCGAGTAGACATCGGTCCGGTGGTCCACCTGCGACGTATCGCCGCGAATCTGTTCCGGCGACAGGTAGGCCGGCGTGCCCATCACCTCGGCGTCCTGCGTCAGATGCGGCTCGTCAGTCAGGCGTGCCAGGCCGAAGTCGGTCAGGTGCAGCCTCTCGTTCTCGCCGAACAGAAGGTTCTGCGGTTTGACGTCGCGATGTATGACGCCATGGCGATGAGCGCAATCCAAGCCGTCGGCGACCTCGGCCACCAGGCTCGCGATGTGTCGGTAGTCGGCATGCGAGAGCTTCGGATCGGTGCGCGTCGCATCTTCGTCCTCGGACGGTTGTACGATGCCATCCGCCTCATCGATGAGCGGCACGGTGAGGTCCGACGCCCACGCCGCTGATGAACCGCCTTTGCGTCTGGTGGAACTCAGGAAGCTCGGGCCGCTCCGGATGATGGCGTCCAGCCCGACACCCTCGACGAGTTCCATCGCGTAATAGAACCTGCCCTTTTCTTCACCCTGCGAGTAGACCGGCACGATGTTGGTGTGGTGGAGTCGGGCGGCCGCTTGCGCCTCCGTCCGGAAGCGTTGCACCGCAGCTTCGCCATGCCTGCTCGGAATGGGGAGAACCTTGAGGGCCACCTCACGCCCGAGCGAAACCTGCCGCGCGCGGTAGACGACGCCCATGCCGCCACGTCCGAGTTCACTAATGAGTTCGAAGTCGCCGAAACGGCTCGGCGTCGGCATCTTGGCTCGGCGCAGCACGGGTTCGAACGCATCACCCCCGGCTGAGGAAGCCCCCAAGGGCTCGGACCCGACCGCGGCGGGCGGGCCCGAGACAAAGTCGAACGCATTGCGCAAGTCTGCGATCAACTCCTGATCGACGGCGGTCAGATCGGTCGGCAGTATGGCGGTTTTATCGGCGTCGAACCCCCCGCTCGACGCACCGACGCTCGCCTCAGCGCCCAGGTACGCGCCACAGCGCGGGCAGCGCGGGAAACGCTCCTTGCGAGCGTAGGCCGCGGTCCTTATGCCGAAGGCGCAGTTTGGGCAAACTACCTCTACCAACATTCCATCCATATGCCGCCATCTCCCCTGTTGGATAGACGGCGACCTAGCGCCTTTGCCGCGGATCGTGCCGCGAACCAAGGCTGTGATTCTTCGCGCGCGCACTCGATTTGAACGTCATCCCCTGATGCCAAACGGCATGGCCCCATCGTAATGCCCGGAAACACGATATTCAACAACCGCGGCTCCACGTTATAGGTCCTCTTCCGGATCGATCGCGCTCAGATGCTCCTTGAGTGCCTTCAGCACGCGGCTGCGAGCGTGGTAGACGCTCCATTTTGTCACACCCAGCGCAGCCGTCGTTTCTTCGACCGATCGGCCCGCGAGCACGTTCATTTCGAACGCTTTCAGCGTCAGGGGCTCGAACTTATCGGCGATCGCGGTCAGCGCCCGACGCAGCCTGTACAACTGCCATTCGCGTTCCCACTCGGGATCATCCGTGGGGTCCTCGACGCCGGCGACATGATCCAGCGTGGCGGGATCTTGCGAGGTCGGCTGTCGAGACTTGCGCTGGGCTCTTCGGCCCATGGACCGGATCACCGATGCACGAAGGTAGGACCGGAAACGCCCTTTACTACCGTCATATTCAAACTTCTCGACGGCTTTGAAGAGGTACATCTCGATCTCCTGGACGATGTCCTCGGCGTCGGCGTGGGTGGCTCCGCGCCCGCGTGCGTAGCGGTACAAGAGCCCTCCGTATCGCTCGTGAAACTCGCTCCAGGTGAGCCGGTCGGAACGGTCGCGAAGGCGAAGCAGGAAGGTCAGGCGTGTTGAATCGGCGTGGCTCATCCACTGTTATTGTGACAAATCAGGTGTGCCGCCACAACTCTAAACGAGGGATAGTCGGCGCCGCGTCGGTCTCGGCATGTCACCGCGGTTTAACACTTTTGCCAGCGTTACTGCGCAAGAAAAGGCTCGGCAGCGCGGCAAAGCGGCGCGGCCTCCGCCTATTCTAGGACGCTGCCGCGTTCCACATCCGCTCGGTCGGGTCCTAGCGGTAAGGGGGGAGCCGCCAGGGCGGTTCTTGGATGGATGCGAGCGGATGAACGCGGCTCGCCGTGAGGCGGGTATCGTGGAATTCGTCGGCGGCTTGGTAAACGGGCGGCATGAGAGGCAGGTAAGAGGGTTATGGGCTCTTGGCACGGATGTGTCGTACGAGCCCGGCTTTGGGGGCTCCGAAAGCGGAGCTGAGGACGGTCAGCGAGAGAGCGGTGAAACCGTCTCTCGCCGAGCAGCGGATGACGGCAAGCGGAATCCGTTCTCGAGCAGGTGACGGTAGCCGTGTGGCTACGCGGCGCCGCTTCCTCACGGCGGCGACCGTGGGCCACTAGTCATAAACGTTTGGGAAGTGCTCACCTACCGGCCTAGGTGAGCACGGCAAAAGAAGGGAAACCTTCGACAAGCGGGCGGCCGGTCCTTCGGGGCCGGCCGTCTTATTGCGCGGAGGGAGCCGAGGCCTCAATCCGTCACCCAGCGCGTGAAAAACTCGTCCAGCCTGCGCATGCCCTCGTCGTCTTCATCGGTGTCAGCCAGCGCACAGGTGTGCGATCCGTCCTCGATCACCCACAGCGATTTCGGCTCGCCGGCGGCTGCGTGAAGATCCAGCGTCTGCCGATAGTCGCAGATGCGATCGGCGGTTCCGGTGATGAAGAACGTGGGCGTAGGCGCTATCCCGCCCACATAGTCGATCGCATCGAGCCCCTCGGCGACCAGCAGGCGTGCAAGCGGCGCCACACCCCACAGAAGGACGTGCTGTTTGCACACGAACGAGGCCTCGCGGCGGTAGCTGGAGAAGGCCCCCTCGATCGCCACGGCTCGCAGGTCGTCGCGCTGAGAGGCCGCCACGATCCCCACCGCGCCACCCAGCGACTGCCCGAACAACACGAGCCTTCCCGGGTCTACATCGCCGCGCGATGCAGCGTAGCCGACGGCTGCGTGGGTGTCGGCTACGGTACCGGGGCGCGAAGGGTGCCCCGTGCTTTGTCCGAACCCGCGATAGTCGAAAACGAACACGTTCCAGCCGCGCGACGGCATCCACGTGACGTATCGGAAGTGACCGGTGATGTTGCCACCGTTCCCGTGGCAGTGGATGACCGTCCCCTTGGGCTCGGTCGGTCCGTCGCAAGCCGCGACGAGGTTCGCGGGAAAGAACCAGCCGTGCAGGCGCTCGCCGTGGCTCTCGAAGAAGATCGACTCGTAGTCGAGGTTGAGTTCTTCCGGCGCGCCGTAGACCTCGCGCGTCGGGCCGTAGAACCAATGATCGCCCCTCAGTCGTTCCATGACCAAGGTGTAACCGCCACGCTATCCGACCTCAAGCGAGCCGCGGCGCTACCTGCGCGAACGCTCGACGCTCACCAGGTGATCGGCCAGCCGCGTCGGCTCGGGCAGGCGGTAGCGCGTGCAGCACGACAGGGCGATTTCGACCGCTGCGGTCAACGTCGGGTGGCCCATGTCCTTTGGACATGGGGGAGACGATGACAGGCGCTCCGGAGCGCCCCGATCTTCCGGCACCAACGGTTGGAGAGCATCGCCTCCCCCACCTCCAGAGGAGGTGGGCCACCCGGCCAGACATGCGCGCCTTCACCTTGGGCATGCCACCCGTCTTCAAGCCAGCCCGCGGCGCTAAGAGCCCAGACGCTCCACGCTCACCAGGTGATCGGCCAGCCGCGTCGGCTCGGGCAGGCGGTAACGCGTGCAGCACGACAGGGTGATCTCGACGGCCGCGGTCAACGAGACGCGATGCCCGATACTGACGTAGACGGGTTTGACGCGGTCGCGCGTTCTTACGGCCATGCCCACGCACCCGTCACCGTCCAGCAGCGGGCTCACCGACCCGGCTGCGTCGTCCGGCGGCTCGCACGCGCCCACGAGCACACTCTTGGCACATCCCAGGCTCGGTCGATCGATGAGCACGCCCACGTGACACGCCAGTCCGAACCGCCGCGGATGGGCGTAGCCCTGGCCGTCGAACATGAAGGCGTCCGGCTCGCAGGTCAGCTTTCGGCAGGCCGCCACAAGAGCCGGCGCCTCACGAAACGAAAGCAGGCCGGGCACGTAGGGAAAGCGCACCGGGCGCCTCACGACGTGCTGCTCGACCACTTCGCGCTGCCGCACGTCCCACACCACGACACCGGCGATGCACTGGGATTTGTCCTTCGTGAACGCCAGATCGGCGCCGGCCACCAGGCGGAGCTTGCGCACCCGCCCCGCCTTCAGGACGCGCCCGGCCAGTTTCCTCTGGATGGCCACGGCTTGCTTGGGTGGAACGGACCAGGAATGAGGGCAGCGCGCGATCTTCACGCTCAGGTTTCTATCGCGGGCCACGTTCGAAGGCAACGTGCGGCGGCCTGGCGCAGTGTCGCGGCAGACGGACTGATTACTCGGTTCTGGCGAAGCCCAGTAGCTCGTCTCGGTCGCCGAGCATGACCTCCGCGGTGCGCTTCACCTGTTTCCGCAGGTAGGTGACGCGGACGGTCGAACCCACGGGCGTGTACTGGACGAGGCGCACGAGATGGTCGGTGTCGCGGATGGGGGTGCCGTCGTAGTCGAGGATGATGTCGCCTGACTTCAGACCGCCTCGGTCAGCCGGTCCGCCCGGCGTAGTGCCGGAAATGCGCGCTCCGCTAGATTCCCGCGTTTGCGCGACGCGGCGCCACGGCGGTGGGTCCACATCCTCGATCCGGATGCCCATGTACCCGTATCGCACGATCCGCCCCGCCTTGAGGGTGTCGAGCACGCGACGGGTGTTCCTGTCGATCGGGATGGCGTACCCAGCTCCCTCGCTCACGCCGGAGCTGGTTTCGATGGCCGTGACGACACCGATCACGCGGCCCTCGATGTCGAATAAGGGTCCGCCGCTGTTTCCCGGGTTAATGGCCGCCGAGGTCTGGATCAGATTTCCGTAGTACTGCCGTTCCGGGTTGGCATGGAGCCGTTCGGTCATGTCCCGCTCGAGGGCGCTGACCACGCCGTAGGTGAC
This sequence comes from Phycisphaerae bacterium, assembly GCA_029260055.1. Lineage (GTDB taxonomy): Bacteria > Planctomycetota > Phycisphaerae > UBA1845 > UBA1845 > JADFOB01. The sequence continues at coordinate 4,278 of JAJDDX010000135.1, read as the reverse complement.
CGCCGTCCGTCCGTCATCGTTGGCAAGGCCGAACGGGTTCCCGCAGGCAAACGCCCACTGGTTTACTTTCACATTCCCCGCATTGCCGAATCTGACCGGCTCGAGGTGGTCGGCGTCGATCTTGAGGACGGCCAAGTCGCTGCGCAGATCGGTTTGCGTAATCGTCGCCTCGTGCTTCTGGCCGTCGGGCTCGATCACGACAACCACGTGCGAATCCTCAACGACGTGGTAATTGGTCGCGATATAGCCCTTGGCATCGATGACGAAGCCGCTGCCCTGGCTGTAGGGTATCGGAACCTTGCGGGAACGTGGGTTATCGGGATCGCGATAGGTGTACGTTCGAATCGCCACGACGCTGGGGCGGACCTCGTCGGCCACTTCGACGAAGGCGTTTTGCAGGGCCTTGAGGTCAGCGAGGTCATATCGGGACGGCGCCTCGGCGCTGGCCACGGGGAGCCACGGTGCGGCCAAGAGGCCCCATAGAGCCAGACAAGCGACTCGATGCACAGTTTTCCGATCCATTCGTGTTCCCTCCGGGGGCACACTCTCGTATCTTCCGCCCGATATGGCATCCGGTGCCGAATTGCGATCCGGGGTATTATAGCCGCACCGCCGGCGGGAACGAGAAGAAACTCCGCTTGTGACAATATCGGACCGATAGGTGCCGAAACATTGGCCGTCAGGGCGATACGGGGAGGGGTGCGGCGGTCCCGCCTAGGCGCCGTTTCCGGTATCATGATGTGCTTTGCCCGTGAACGAGACGACTTTCAACAAACTCGAGTTCGCCGAAATCCGCGAGGTGATCGCGGCGTGCTGCGCCACGTCGCTCGGTAAGGGCCTGGCGCGCTCGATGACGCCCACGCAGAAGCCGAAGCTCGTGCGGCAGTGGCTTCAGCAGGCGGCTGAACTGCGTCTCGTGATCGAACAGCACGAGGCGCCGCCGATGGGCGGAATCCACGACATCCGCGACGCCGTCCGGGCGTCCGCCTTTCCCACCCCGCTCGAAGCGAACGCACTCGCGGACGTGGCTGAGACACTCAAAGCCACCGCCACGCTCTGCGCCTGGTTGGGCAGGGTGCTCGAAACCGGCCCTTCGCTCGAGCCGCTTTCGAAGCGGATCTCCGATCTCAGCCCGATCGCCGTGGCCATCGATGAGGCGATCGATCCGCGCGGCGAGGTTCGCGACTACGCTTCGCCGAAGCTCGCCTCGATCCGACAGTCAATCGAGCAAGCCCGGGCGCGCATTCGTGTGGTCTTTGATCGAATCCTGCGGCAGAGTTCAGCCACGCGCTTGCTGCAATACTCCGGCTCTACGTTCCACGCGGACCGCATGGTGCTTCCCCTCAAGGCGGAGCACCGCGGAAGGATCAAGGGCATTATCCACCGAAGCTCCGACACGGGGGCCACGCTCTTCGTGGAGCCGGCTGAGTCCGTGGAGGTCAACAACACGATCGTCCGGCTCCGCGACGAGGAGAGCAAGGAGATCACGCGGATCCTCCGCCATCTCTCCCAGCGGGTCAGCGCGAACGCCCACGCCATTCTCGGAACCATCGGGGCGATCGCGGTGCTGGACCTGATCACCGGCAAATGTCGCTATGCGAAGCAGCGGGCGTGCATCTGCCCCGACATCAACACGGAGGGGCTGCTCGAACTGCACGACGCCCGCCATCCCGTGCTGATCGAAGTGTTCGCTCGAGAAGCCGCCGAAGGGAAGCCGCCACGCGATGTGGTGGCTATCGACGTGCGGCTCGGCGACGACTTCGACGTGCTCGTGATCACGGGGCCCAATACCGGCGGGAAGACGGTCACGCTCAAGACGATCGGCCTGCTCGCCCTCATGACACAGTGCGGCATCCCGATCCCCGCGGGCGAGGGCTCCTCGCTGCCCGTGTTTCGCGATATTCTCATGGACATCGGCGATGAGCAGAGCATCCAGCAGTCGCTCAGCACGTTCAGTTCGCATCTCGCCACGTTGCTGGAGATCTTGCGCACGTCCGGTCCTCGTTCGCTGATCCTGATCGATGAACTGGGAGCCGGCACCGACCCGGACGAGGGGGCGGCCATTGGCCAGGCCGTCGTCGCGGAACTGCTGACACTCGGCGCCAAGGCCATCGTGACGACCCACCTCTCGGCGCTCAAGGCGCTGGCGTACACCCAGCCGCGGGTCGATAACGCGGCCGTCGAGTTCGATCCCGCCTCACTCAAGCCGACATTCCGCCTGCGCCTCGGCGAACCGGGCAACAGCAACGCGCTGATTATCGCCAAACGCCTCGGTATGCCGGCGCGCATCGTTGGGCTTGCCAAGCAGTACCTGGCGGATGAGACCCGCGCGCTGAACAAGGCGATCGAGGGGACCCTCGCGTCACGACGCGATGCGGAGAAGGCGCGGAAAGACGCCCGAAAAGCCGCGCTCGAGGCGGCGCAGACGCGCAAGCAACACGAGATCAAGGTCGAACAACTCAAGCAATCGCAGGACGATTTCGACTCCTGGACTAAATGGATCAACGAGTTGAAGCCCGGCGACGAGGTCTACGTCCGATCGCTCAAACGACTCGCGAAGGTGGTCCGCATGCGGCTTCAACAGCAAGGCGCGCTCGTCAGCAGCGGCACGGTCGACTTCGAAGTCCCGCTGCGCGACATCGCGACGCCGCCGGCTCCTGAGTGACGCTCGATACGACCGCGCAGTAGACGTACATCGTCGCCGCGCAACGCCCGGTAACGCCGGTGTCGGAATAGTTATCCACCTCACCGCCGAGATCGATAACCGAACGCCACGGTAGCGACCGGAATCATCACGTCCTCGCTCTTGCGTCGAGAGACCTTACCGGCCTGACGGGCAACGTCCGACGCGACGCACAGCCTTGATTCAAAGCCCAACGCCCACCCCGAACTGACCGACAAAACCCTGCCGGGTGTGACATTCGCCGCTGCCGCCGCATAGCGGCGATGCGCACGTTCGCACGCCGTGCATCGAGAGGAAGACGCGCGCCACAACGACCGGTGGCACGCGTGGGGTCGCCCGAGACATGACAGCCGAAGTCCAAAACGAACAACCTTCGACGAGCCGGGAGCGAGCGATTGCCCGCTGGCTCGACGCCGCGCGCGAAAAGGGACAACCGGATCTGTTCGCCGGCAATCGGAATTGGACCCGCTACGCGTGGGGGCAGGAGTTGGAGGTGACCGTCGACACCGGCGACGGCTCCGATATGTGGACGGCCGCCATGCACAACGTCTCCGGCGGTGGGTTCGGTTTCTGGTCGAAACGCCAACTCGACGTCGGGGCCGTCATTCAGGTCCGGGACACCACCGCTGGCGAACAGGAGGACCGAGTCACCGCTGAGGTGCGGCACTGCACGGTGGGCGTGCGCGGTTACCTCATAGGCGCCGCCTTTGTCCAACCTCTGTCGAACGACACGGTTTCCTCGACGGAGGAATCCGGGGCACGGGATGCATCCGTACCCGATGGGGTCGATATCCGTCCGCCAACCATCCTGCGCGCCCTGAGAACGAAGGCGATCTTCACCTGTGCCATGCTCTGCGCGCTGGCGGCCACCCTCGCCTACATGGTGGGCAGCCAGATGGAGGTGGTGCAGTGGATCACGTCGCCATACCTAGTGGCGGCCGGCGCGCTGGCCATCGGCATGTTGACCGGCTGGTTGTTAGTCCACAGCGAAATCCGCTTCCTGCGATTCCTCCGCGCCGCGATCATGGACCTCGCCCGAGACGGTGACCACGTGCCTCAGCCGCCGCCGGCCCCATCCAAGGAGCTGGCGTCGATACGGGAGGCGTTCGTCACGTTGAGCCACCGGTGGCTTCAGCGCCGCCAGGAAGAACGGTTGCAGCGTCAGCGCCTGGAAGAGGTCACGCGTATCAAGAGCAACATCCTCGCGATCGTGTCCCATGACTTGCGCACGCCGCTGACCTCGATCCTGCTGTATGCCCAGATGTTGACCGAGGAACTGGACACACTGGCGAACGAAGACAAACAGAAGTTCCTCGGCATCATATCGAGTGAATGCTCGCGGCTATCCCGGCTTCTGGATGACCTGCTCGAGGTCCAGCGGCTCGAATCGGGAAGGGCGCACTGGGACATGCGCGCTGCCGACCTCTCATCGGTCATTCGAAAGAACGTCGGTGTCTTCGAGGCGCTCGCGCGAAGCAAGTCGATCGCCCTGACCGTGAACTGCCCCGACTCCCTGCCGCCCGTCGAGGCCGACACCGACAAGATCTCGCAGGTGCTAGGCAACTTGCTGTCCAACGCCCTGAAGTACACACCGG
>JAJDDX010000134.1 GCA_029260055.1 Phycisphaerae bacterium | reverse complement strand
GCCCGCTACGGATCTGGCAAACGACTCCACTCTGCTAGTCGATACAGGAATCCGCATGACGTTAGGATTGCCTGCCGCAGATCCACTCAGTCCTTCCCAGTACCGCCGGTCAGCGACAGATGTTCCCTCGGAGAATCCCCTCGTGGACTCATCAACTAGGCTAAGAACACCGTTAGGACCGTCCTCGGATTGTCCGTATGACCACACAGTCGCAGCACTATCTCCTAGCCCGGTAGCACCCGTCACAATGAAATTGTGGGATACCAACTTATTGTCTTCGGAAAGAGCCGGTCTACTTACATGATAGTTCTTCGTCTCTGTGTCACGTGCTGCGTCTGATAGTCCTTCAAGCCCACTGTCGGACGCAGCGAGATCGCCCGCATCCGTGGCAACATCCGATAGCCCGTTGGCAAGCGCCGTCGCACCAGTGAATACACCCAGAACGTTTCCGTTCCTGGCTGCGCTAACCGCCCCAATCCCAGATTGAACGGCATACAGAGTCTTCTCCGTCGCTACTCCGAGATTGACGAGCGCCGTCGTGAGTTTGTTCGCTGCCGCCCCCAACGCCACACTAGCCCCAATACCGATGGCTACTCCCGCCAGCACCGTGCCCACCGAAGCCCCGTTGGCAACACCAACAGCGATCTGAACCGCGATTTGGATGCCAATAAATATTTTCAATCCGAGCGGGATCGCGAGTAGCGCCCCTAGCACCGATCCACCATCTGGATCAACGGCGTTCAGCGGATCGAAGCCGGCATAGGAATACGGAGAAGCAAACTGCCCAGCCGGATCATGGCTCAGAAACTGCCCCGACTCTGGGTCATAGAAACGAAGACCGAAGTACAATAGTCCGGTTTCTTCGTCAGGTTCCTGTCCCGTGAATGTTAGATTGGTAGATATCTCCCCCGCACTCGCACCGGATTTGGGAACGATCTGTCCCGAACTCTCGATGAACACGTCGCGAACAGCGCCGTAGGCGTGGTAACGAATGTATTCGACCGCGTTGCCGAACGCATCCGTGATTACCTGCGGAGACCCGAGGTGGTCTAGGTGGTAGAAGACGAGATCGCCGGTTCCCACCTGCGCGTGGGCCAATGCTGGCCCAACAGGCAACGCAAAGCGCTGGGGCGCCGGGATCGGTACCGTCGACCACAAGAAGACGATCGCTGTGGTGACCGCGAAACGCCGACGGCGTCCATCAAACGAAACTACGAGCAGTGTAAGGGCAGCCAAGAACCCGACTAACGCAACCGAACCCAACGAACTGCTCTCTGGGGTTCCGGGGAATGCAACACTACTGGGGTCGAAGTCAGTCGTGCCCATGAACCCGAGTTCAGCTGAGATCGGTCCTGCTGCGCTACCAACATTGTCATTCGGCGTGGGACCGACCGAAGCAGTAGAGCCAGGCAAGATGACCCCAGATCCGAAAGCGGAGACACGATCCGAGGCTACCCGACGGTCTCCGAAGTAGAAGTGACGCACGATCGAGTTCGAATCGAACTCAACCTCAAACCGGCTGTTGAAGTAGTGCACCATCCCGTCGCCGTCAGGATCGTTCCGTGCAACCCGCGTCGTGGTGGCATCGTAAAAATTCTCTTGCTTTATCGCCCCCGAGGCACCGGCGGTAAGGATCAGACGACTCATCCCGTCATAGGTATGGACTTGGTCGCCTCGCTGGACCACTCGCCCGGCGGCATCGTGGTCGTAGACCTTGCTGGCGACAGCATCGAGCTGGTGCGGATGGTTGTTGTCATATTGATAGATCTGCCCGCCTTTGAAAGCGAGGTTACCAATCGAGTCGTAGCCAAAGACATCTTGCCCGGAGGCGCCGCGCGCTACGAGGGTTAGACGCCCCAAGCGATCGTAGTCGGCGAAATGCTGATTGGAGTGGAGATTCGTATTGGGAAAACGCTGATCATCAATTGTAGTGATTTGCCCGTTCTCGTTTTGCAAATAACCCAGCCGCTGGAGATCAGTCGAAGGAGCGGACGGGCTACACGCGCTCCCCGAGCTCGGACCGGTACGAAGACACTCAAGGTAGCCGTTCTGTTCGGGCGGCAGATATCCGTAGCGATCATCCACTCCGTTACCGTTAGCGAGTCTGACTAGGCGACCGAAGATGTCGTACTCAGCAAGATCGACGTACGATTGCCCTTGCGCGCCCGTGGACGCCACTGTGACGGGCTGCCCAAAAGCTGAATACAACGTCACTACGTCCTGCGTTCCTCCCCCGGCCTGAGGGTAGCCTACTGAGACCAGGCGGCCGGGCAGCTCATACCCATAGATGAACGTAAACGAAGTCTCGCCGGTTTCTCCAGAGGCGACGGATGTCGACTTGATATCTAGCTTTTCACTAATCGGAAGGTTGCGGGCATTGTACGCGAATGTCCGTGTAACAGAGTTGTCGTGGACGGCGTCCAGAACAGAAACGCTTTCGACTTGACCGGCGCCTGGGTCGCCTCGGCTAACATATCGGTAGCGTATAGTACGATCGCCGACACCCCCAAAAGAAACCGAATTCACTCGGCCACCTCTGTCGTATGTCCGAAAAATAACTTGCCCAGTTGGCTTGTGCGACTCGATTAGTTGACCGATAGCGCTGTAAACATAACTCCACACGCCTGAGTCGGCATCGATCATCAACACTTGGTTGCCCATCGCATCGTACTCAGTATGAGTTTGTTGGATTATCCGCTGGGCTCCGCCTAGCTCGTGAAGGAACACGTCGGTTAAGCGGTCCATGCTGTCGTACTGGTAAGTCGCACGCGCGAGAAGATCGGCTACGGGACAACCCGCCGCAGGGGTTGCTAGCGGTATCTGTGTGCACTGGTCCACCCGGACCCGACGCCCCAATCCATCAAACGTCTCGACCGTCACCTTCCCGGTTGGGTTCGCACCACCCACGCTGGCTGCGAAACGAGCATCACTCGTCATCGTTACGGCTGGATATTTTCCGACGTGAAAGGTCTGCTCACCGCCGGGCTGAATCGTCTCCTCAAGTGTCCCCGCCGTTGCGTCATACCGGAACTCCGTCCAACCTGGTACCTGGCTCAGATAGGAGACAGGGAGACTTGTAGATATCTGGTTGCCCACTGGCGGACTTTCACCAGAGTCGAACGGAACCCCAGTGTGGGTTACACGCCCGGCTTCGTCGTAGTAGGTGAACCCATCGACCAGTGTTCTAACACCCGAAGCAGTCTCGCGAAGTGTTTTGGTTGCGAGCTCGCGTCCGAACCCGTCGTAGAAGGTCAGAACCGGGGCCTGGCCAGCAACTTCCTGCAAAACGTACCCCGGCAATGATTGGGCCGGATCCTCCGCAACAAACGGCTCGACGTAAGTCGCGGAGCTTTCCGGGAACGGCGGGAGGCCGGTGCCGCCGTAGCCATCAAAATCCGGACCGTACACCTGGACCGGACGCCCCAATCCGTCAAAGAACGTCGCGTGCACGTTCCCAGCGGCATCTGTGAATCGTGAGATCTTACCAATACGGAAATCCCGCATCGTGTAAGTCGTTTCACGCCTCCCCCTGTCATTCGTCACTTCAACGTAGAGTGAAATCGTCTTGTCGTATTTGAAACTAGTCTTGCCATTGATTGGGGATTTCGTGATTTTTGGCAGTCCGTCCTTGTAGTCGCGCTGCTTCGTCTTAGACCACGCAGTGCAAGTACCGCTACCGTTCCATTCTCTGCAAACCTTCGTATCTTTCAGTTTTCCTCGACCGAACCTAAACGTTTTCCCAGCCAGCATTGAGGCGCCATCCGCAAAATCACAACTCTGGTCCGGCGTACCCGACAAGTCACAGCTCCTTACTGAAACCGGTCGGTCGACGTCGTAGCCGCTCGGTAAAGCCGGCGCCAGCGACGGCGTCTTGTAGTAGTGATATTCCGTCTCTGTGACCTGCTTTACATCGCGCTGTACAGCCTGGCCAGTATCGAAGTCGACGGTTGTCGCCTCGACTATCTGCTTCGCGATGTTCCCGTACGCGTCATAGGCATAGGAGCGCTTGACCTCCAGATCGAGCCGAGCCGTGGACGGCAGGGTTCCCTGGCCGAGCTCGTATGGAGTCGTTGTCTCCCACTCAAGCAAGACCGGCTGGGTCATCGGATCGGAGATCAACGGCCAGTTCTTGTACTGGTGGTTGAGTAGATAGTTCCAGGGGTCGCACTGTGGAGTTGGATCGTGTGGATCCCACGCGCACCCTGGGTTGCCGAGCTCCCAGACATCGCGGGTTAGGCCTCGTCGAGCGGGGTCTTGGTGATGTTCGATGGCGCGCGTTCGCCCGCTCGGACCAACCGACCAAACCATACCGAACCCGGCGAAGGCTCGCTCGTCGGCATCGTGTTTCGCGTCAGCATAGGTATAGGTCGTGACTAGCGGGGCACCCGTTCCGTAGACGTGAACGCTGAACACATCGATAAGTTCCCGCAGCGTTACCACCCAGTACGGATACGGGAGGCACTGTCCAGACTGGGGGTTCCCGGTACCGTCGTACTGGCACCTATCGTCACCAAGTAGCGACGAAGGGCTGTACTCGAGCATCGTCTCAGCACCGAGACCGTTCATCATGCTGATGAGTAGGTTAGGCTTGGTGCGCTCGGCGTCTGGGGTCGCTGAGCCGACGGCAAACGGGGATGCGGGGTTGCGGTAGAGATGCCAGTCGTGGCCGGTGATCTCGCCAGTGATGGGGTTACCACGTGGTTTGTGCTCTAGCAGATCGACCAATCCATCGCCGTCGAAGTCGATCACCTTCCAGCGGGGAGTAGTGTAGTCAGACGAGTACGTATTCCGATCCACAGCGAAAGTGTCCCAAGTGCGCCACGGAATCGGATTCGAGAACGAGCTTCCCGTGTTGACCAGCACGACCAGATTCCCGCAACAATCATCGAGACAGTTCATTCCGTTCGGATCACAGGTGCAGCAGTGACATTCCGTACACTGCGCGTCTACGTAGCCACCATCTCCACAGCCCTGCTCGAACCTTTTCACGAGGTCTGGAAGACCGTCACCCGTCATATCCACGAGATTGCTCACAATTGATGCCGGCTCGTCTAGGTACCCTACTGCAAAATTGAGCGCGGCGGGAAGCAAGTAGTCGGACCCCTCGACGACCCATTGGTCCGGCGACAGCTCGAAACCGCTCCCGTTTCCGAAGTAGACATCCCAGCCAGTCTCTTCTTGACACAATCCATTCCACGGGTCACCGCGATCAGCGACGACGTAGTCCTTTAATCCGTCACCGTTGAGATCCACGAGACCCCGCGTCTGCCATGTCTTACGCGGGTAACCCCCTTGTGGGCTCTCGTAGTGGGCAAGCGCTGGACTAGGAGCCGTGAAGTTGACGCTAGCCGGGAATCCCACCCCTGAGTTCAGCCATACGGTCCAGGTGGAGCCCAGGCTGATGATGTAGTCGGGTCGGCCGTCGCCATTGAAGTCGACTAGTTCACGCGTCTGGTTACCCGATCCAGGATCGATAAATTGGGTATCAGGGTAGCCCCCGGGAGCGATCCAATACTCTGGTGTCGATGAGAAACCTGCCCCAGTGTTTTTATACACACACCAGTCGTTGGGTCCTGAGACAGGACAACTAGCGTCGACGAGATCGGGAAGCCCATCTCCCGTCATATCGATCACCGCGCTGTAAGTGTGTCCCTCGTCCGAGTCACTGAGGAAAGGGCGGGTAGAGGGCCATGCCCACGGTGTCGGGGCCGAAAGCCCTGAGCCGGTTCCGAATCGTACCTCAGCCGTCCCACTTGTAAGATCAACGTAGTCCGGAATTGAATCGGCGTTCAGATCTATGAATCCGAACCTCGGTCTATCGCCGTAATCCTGTAGGTCACCCGGGCCCTCAAAACTGACGGCTTTAGCGTGCCGCTGCGCATCCTCGCCGGCTGGCCACCCAGTCTGCACCGCAGGCGCGTAGCTAAACCCGCTCGCAGGCATTGACGTCGCCAGCCCGTCCTCTGCATACCCGGTGAGGCCAACGCCGATAAGCGTGTGACTACCAGCAGCTCCCTCGTCGGTATCGCCGGCAAAATCTACGCTGCCATCCTCGACGTCATATGTGAACGCGTACTCTCGAACTACGTCATCCACTCCATCTAAGATCAGATGAGTCTGAATAGAATTTAGATAGACCCCTCCCGTGTATTGAACGAAGCCAGCCTTATAGTCGCGTCGAGCTTGAGCGGGGTACGGAAGGGCCTGCCAATCAAAGACAACCGCGAATGGATGGCTACGGTCGTTCTCGGCCCCGCCGTATTCGACCCGACTTGGCAACCCCCGAGGGGTAGTTTCACCTGGCTCGGGCGGCTCGTAGAAATACTCGATAGAGTTCCCGAATCGATCCTCGACCCGCTCAAGCAACCATGCGTAGGTTACCGAAGAAGTTGGGCTCCCTGCATCCTTTCCAATACGGCTGTTCCGGAGTGCCGGGGATTCGCCGAAAGTGAACTTCGTGCCGTTCTTATCAAACAAGACCCAGTAGTTTCCACTCTCATGCTCGAACCCAATTTTCATAAATGCGCCTTCGTACTTGGCGCGGTACTGCTTGGTATCGTTTCCACCGAGAGGTACGAGATCAACCGTTTGGCCGGGAAGCTGGAGCACGAACTCATCGACAGAGATGAAGTTGTTGTAGCTAGGAACGCCGTTTTTCAGTGACCGCGATATGCTTCCGATCGGAAGGTTCCAACCATACCCGTACGGGCTCGCTCCGCCTTGACTTGAATAGCCGAGAGTAAGCTTCGGGGTCATGTCCATGCGACCGGGCGGCACGTCGATGCCGATAGACACCGTCGCGGCTCCGCTAAACAGGCTGGCATCTGGCGTTCCGGCTAGACCACCAAACGGCGTGGACTGCTCGTCCTGGGTCTTCGCATACGTTGGGTCTGGGTCTTGTGCGACCGCGCTATTCGCACAACAGATCGCCGCCGTCAGAGTTAGAGCAATAACGCCTGCATGCCGTCCTGAGAACATCATCGCCCTGCCCTCGGGATCACCCCTTTAAGGTGCGCAGGCTTGTCTGGAATCACGGATCGCTGCGTTGGCATCTCAGCCTGCTCACGTCGTCTCTGAACAGTCCGACTTTGGGTGTGCTGCTTAAGCGCTCTTAGCCTGTCGCGGACATCGGAAGCCCTTCGGCCTGGAACCGTTTGCAGTACCTGAGAGTGAGCGCGATCGTGAGCGTAGCGCTCCTCGTCACCCGATCGGGCCAATGCACTAGCCTCGCCCGAACTGGACTTAACCCCTTGTGCACAAACGAAACCGACGACCACAAAGAGAGCGAAACATGAAGCGCCACATCCCAACGTAGCTACGGTCACTATGCGTCGCCCGAAGCCGCGCAAGCACAAAGGCGTCCGCCGTTGGTTCTCTAGGCGCGGGAGCCCCATTGCTGATCCATCGTTGGTATTCATCGTGTTCTCTCCCAGGCCCCGCGCCCCCTGGCACTCGTGTGCCGGGCACCGTCACCTTGAGCTGTTGATTGGCACAGACGCTACGTGATCGACGAGCGAGTCGTCAACGATTCGACGGCCCACGCTGCGTCGAAGTGTTCGTTTGGTTGCAGCGCACTATATAGACAGCCGCGTGAATAGATGGGCGCTAGCTATGCATGTCGTATCTAGCCCAAGGCGAACAACTAGCGCTGAACCGTTGCAGATAGACTTGCGGAAGGTGCCGCAGAGGTGAAGCATGGTGGCGAGTTCGTTCGGCATGCAGTTCCGATGCAAAACCAAGCACCGTAATCGTATTTCTCTCTATCTCTCGTTGCTGGGTTGGACAGATACGGAACTCGCGGAGCGCGCCGGAGTATCCCGAACACGCCTCAACCGCGTGAAGAACCGCCGAGCTGAAGCGACTATAGGAGAAGCCCTCCGGATCGTCGGTGCCCTCAATCTAGAATTCGATAGGATCTTCTGTCTCGACCTCGACGAAAAC
>JAJDDX010000133.1 GCA_029260055.1 Phycisphaerae bacterium | reverse complement strand
AGCCAAACGAATTCGACAAAACCGTCTCACCGGAAAACGACCGTGCCCCGTCAGCGACGTAATCCAAGTCACATTTGTCGTCCGGCGTCCTCAGATTGATGGTCGGCGGTACTTGGTGCCGCGAGAGTGTCAGTGCAGCCGCGACGGCCTCGCAGGCTCCACTGGCTGCGATCATATGGCCCGTCATCGATTTTACCGCGTGGACGGGAACCTCATAGGCGCGCGTGCCGAGGACCTCCTTGATCGCCGCTGTCTCTACCGCGTCGTTCTTGGGCGTGCCGGTTCCGTGCGCGCTGACGCAGTCGATCGCGCTGCCCGGCAAGCCGGCTGATTCCAGTGCCCGAGCCATGCTCTGCACCGCTCCCTGGCCGTTCGGATCGGGATCGGAGACCCTGAACCCGTCCAGCGAACTGGCGTAGCCCACGACCTCGGCACACGGCGTAGCGCCGCGCGCCAATGCGTGCTCCCACGCCTCAAGCACCAAGAACGCGGCCCCCTCGCCCAGGACGGTGCCCTGCCGCGTAGCGTCAAACGGCCGACACGCCCGCTCGGGTTGGTCATTCTCGCTGGACAGGGCCCGCAGTAGGCTGAAACCGCCAAGCCCAAGCGGGTTTAACATGCTGTCAGTGGCGCCCGCCAGCGCCACGTCGTTGTGCCCCTCCCGCAAAAGCTGCCAGGCTTCGCCGATCGCCTGCGTGCCCGCCGCACACGCTGAGCAGTTCGTGTAACGGCCGCCAGAAAGTCCGAACCGCTCACCGAGAAGATCGCTCGTACGGTCGAGCGGCGTTTGAAGTGGTTGAGTCATGCCGCCGGCAAGGACAGTCTTGGCCAGTGCGCCGCCCATGTCCGGCGCGTTGGCGTGGGGCGTCAGATCCTCCAGGCAGAACATCTCCAACCCCACACCCAGCACGATCGCCGCGCGGCGCAGGTCTTCGTCCGAAAGCGCCGCGTGAGTCACGGCTTCGCTTGCCGCCGCCAGTCCAAGTAGAACTTTGCGATCTCGAACGCCGGCCGCCTCGGGGAAAGCGTTGACCACTGCTGAAGAGTCGAGATCGGCGACCTCGCCACCGATCCTGACGGGAAAACTCGAAGCGTCGAACAACGTGATGGGGCGCACACCGGAGCGACCGGCGGTCAGATTCGACCAGAACCTGTCGCCTCCGCTCCCGACGGGAGAGACCACACCCAGGCCTGTAACCACCACCCGTCTCATACCGCCTCCAAAAGAAATGCCGCCTGCATAGTGCCGTAACCGAGGCAGTTGGCCAGAGCGGCCCGGCGAGGCTGCCCGTTGAACACGAGGCCGGCGGCAAGGGCCACCTGAACCGGGGCCGCCGCCGCAAAGAGATCACCGATAGCCCGCTTGGGATACACGGCGTTGTCGCCGTCAATACCGGCCTCGCCGCACGCTCGCTCCTCAGCTTCGGACACGGAAAAATCGCCACCGCCCGACGCAAACAGCACAGGGTCAACACCCGCCTCGGTGTCACGTACCAGCGAAGCAAGAAGATCGCTCTGCACCCTACCGGCGCCGGACGTGCCCAACCGGAAGTCCCGCACACGCGCATAGATCCGCGCTCGGCGCGCCACCGCCCGACTTTCGTCCTCCAGCACCAGAAACGCCGCCCCCTCACCCGGCACGGGGCCGGCCCCATGCTGACGCCAACTCTTGAATACACCGAGTTGTTGAAGGCTCAAAAAGGAGAACTCGTGAGTCTTGATGTCGCACCCGCCGACAAGAGCACACGGCACGCGTTTCGCCCGGATAGCTCGAATTCCGGCGGCGACAGCCAATGCGCCCTGCCCTTCCCACGGTGTGTAGATCGCGTTCTCGCCTCGGATGTTCTCGAAAATAGAGACGAAGCAGATCGGCATGTTCGCGAGGAGCTTGAAAGACAGCACGGGGCGAACACGCTTCAGCGCGACACCACCGAAGCGTGCGAGGTCGAGCGAGCCGTCCGCGCCGGCGGAGAGCGTGACCAATCGCGTGATCTCTTGCGCGGGCAGGCCGGTCAGACCCGTCGCTCCGAATAGCGCGATATCGTCACCCGAGTACGTCTCATCCACCCGCACGTCGGCGTCCTTCATCGCCAACCGGGCGGCGACGACAGCCATCTGCCCGTCCCGATTCATGAAGCGCAGCGTCTTGTTGTCCGGGAAGTAGTCCTCAGCTTTGAAGTCATCGACCGAAGCACACACCCGACAGTCATAAGGGGAGGAGTCAAATGCGGGGGGCCTTGCCGCACGATCCCCCTGCTGGATGCGTTCGAGGATCGCCTCCGGCCGGCGCCCAAGCGGAGTCACCAGCCCGATCCCGGTAATGACGACGCCGTCGCTCATCCCTGCTCCGTGCGTCTCACGCCGGGGCCATCCACATCTTCATGAGCGCCGCCCGCTTCTGTTCCAACATGGGGTCGTCCACCTGTTTGAACACGAACACCATGCCGGTCGTCACCACAGCCCGGCCGTCGCACACGGCCTCCGCTGATGCTTTGCCGCCGCTTTTGCTGATAGCGGTCACGTTCACGCGATAGGTCAGCGTATCCCCGGGTCGCACGAACTCGCGGAACTTCGTGCGCTCCAAGACCGTCAGGAGTGCCTTGGCATCCTCGCCATACTTCTCGCGAAGGCTCGCCTCCAACAACAACCCGGAAAGCTGCGCCATCCCCTCGATCATCAGCACACCGGGCATCACGGGGCGCCGGGGAAAATGGTCGTCGAAGAAGTCCTCACTCAGCGTGACGTTCTTCAGGGCCTCGGCCGATTGCCCGACCTGCCAATCCGTAATCTTGTCGATCATGAAGAACCGCATGGTGTTCCCCCTGCTCGCAGGTCGCAGGCCCCGTCCCACTCGCCGCGCACAAAAAACCCCGCCGAGCGTGCGCCGGACGCAGCTCCTGCGGGGTCAATCGGAGAGGGCGGGATTCGAACCCGCGGTACCGCTATTAGCAGTACGACGGTTTAGCAAACCGTTCCCTTCAGCCACTCGGGCACCTCTCCAGGCTTATGCACGCGGAGGCCTTCGGCCGCCGCGTGGGCTACTAGCTTAAGCCTACCCGCCCCCCCAGCGGGATGCAAGCCGCACACCGCCCGAGCCCTGCACAGCACGGAAAGCTCCAGGGTCCGCGAATGACGTGCGGATAAGACGAGCGTGCCGGGAATACCCGTGCGGCACCCGTCATGGGGCGCGTCGCAACCGCCGCCGCGGGCTGGTCACACTGGGGTGTTCATTGTTGGCCTGGCTCGGGTCCCGCCCACCGCCTCGGGCGGTCCAACCCCCCTTACGTCGCTGCGAGCGCCTTCGCCTTCTCGATGATCTGATCCAGGCCCACACCGACGTAGCTGAAGACCTCAGCCGCACTCTTGGCGGACTTCGGCATACGCGTCGGCGTCATGCCGAAGACGCGAACGTCCGTGGTTTCGCCGGCCGCCTCGGCCAGTTCCGCGTGCAGGCCGCCGATGTAGTTGTCCTCGACGGTCAGAATCACGCCGCCCGCAGCACGCGCGGCATCCAGAACCGGCGCCGCATCCAGCGGGAACGTATAGGCGTCGAATACGTTGCACTCGATACCGGCTGCCGCGAGCTTCTGGGCCGCTTCGATCGCCGTGTAGAGCATGTAGCCGCTGCTGACCAGCGTAAGCTTGTCGCCCTTGCGCAACTGCTTGCAGCCACGAAGCGAGAACTCCTCGTCGAGCGGATAGAGGAACGACGCATTCGGCCTATGCGTGCGCATGTAGCAGAGCCCGTCAACGTTGGCCATGAGTTCCACGCAACGATAGGCGCAGATCGCGTCGGAGGGCTGAAAGACGTGGCAAAGCGGCGTACCGCGGCCGGCGTCGGCCCGCGTCATGCTGCGGAAGTAGGCTACGTCGGTCACCGCCATCTGCGACGGCCCGTCAGCTCCGAGCGACACGCCCGCGTGCGATCCGACGATCTTGATGTTCGCCCGCGAGATACCGGCCAGATCGATCTGATCCACCGCCCGGGCGATGAACTTGGCGAAGCTGCTGGCAAAGGGGATTCGACCGGCGGCCGACAACCCCGCCCCCACGCTGACCATGTTCTGCTCGGCGATCTTGCACTCGAAGAAACGGTCGGTGTGAAGCTTCGCGAAGGCGTCGGAGAAGGTCGAGTTGCTCACGTCGGCGTCGAGCGCGACAATCCGCTCATCCGTATCGCCGAGCGCGACGAGCGCCACGCCATACCCTGCGCGTGTCGCGAGGCTCTTGGTCTCCAGCGCCGCTTCCTTGCCCGCACGCTTCATCGCCTCGGCGAACGGCGGCAGCTTGATCGGTTTTCCCTTCGCACGAGCCGGCGTACCCGCCCGCGTTTCAGGCCGCACCTCGCCGTTGGACTGAGCGCCGAGCTTCTGACCCGTCTGATCGAGCTGTGCGCACGCACTCTCGACTTGATCCGCCGGCACCGGCTTCCCGTGGAAGTTCTTGCCGAGCATCATGTCGACGCCCCACCCCTTAACCGTCTCGGCCACGATGGCGAGGGGCTTCTTGTTGGCACCGAACCCGCTAAGTGCCGCGGCAAGCTCCTCGGGGTCGTGCCCGTCGACGCGCGTCACTTCCCAGCCGAACGCCGCTGCCTTCGCCGCCACCGCGTCGGCTGACTGCTGCGGAGATACCGCCGCAGCCTGACCATGGTTGTTACAACTGAAGATGACGCACACATTCTTGAGCTTGTGGTCGACGATGAAGTCCATCGCCTCCCAGACTTGCCCCTCGCGGGATTCGCCGTCACCGACGATCGCAAAGATGCGTTTGTCGATCTTGTCCAGCCGCGCCCCGAGCGCCAGCCCGGCTGCGACCGAAAGCCCCTGCCCGAGTGAACCGGTGGCGGCGTCGAAGAACGGAAACCCCTCAGCCGGGTTCGGATGCCCATCGAGCACGCTGGATAGCTCGCGCAAAGTCGAGAGATCGTCGACCGTCAGAAGCCGCTTCTCGGCCTCGTCGAATCCGACCGCGCCGGACAAGTCCGCGTACGCAGCATAGACGATCGGCACGGCATGCCCGATCGAGAGCACCAAGCGATCGTTCGCGGGATTCCACGGGTTGGCCGGGTCGTACCGCATCTGCTTGTACATCACCTCGTAGATGATGTGGCCGAGCGCCAGCGCGGTGGACGGATGGCCCGAGCCCGCAGCCGTCGTCATGCGAATAACCTCTTGTCCCAACTCGACGGCCTTGGCATGTGCTGTTGATGTTGCCGACACGACTTCCTCCCGCTTTTCTAACGCACTGATGACTAGGGCTGGGTTTCCTTCCGGCGCCGAACGTTATCACGTTTGCGCGCCGGGAGGGTATAGGCTCGCGACCCCGCGATCAAGCGGCGTTCCAGCGTCCCATCTCCACCCCTGCGTCACCCGTTGTGAGTGCTCGAAATGTCACAGTAACCGCCGTTTTGACGGGTGCCGTCCCCGGCCTGCCTGACGGCGTCGAGCTGTGACGAACACGGGCAAGCTACGCTTGCCCATGCCACCCGGATGACGGGTGCCACTGGTCGCCGGCCCGACGGTTAGGCGGGTGCCACTGGTGGCTTGCCCACCAGTGCTATCCAGCCGGCCTCCAGCAATCACTCGCCCTTGAAGTCCGGCTTGCGCTTCTCGATGAAGGCCATGACCCCCTCACGGTGGTCGTGCGATTGACCGGCCGTCGCCTGGACCATCGCCTCATATTCGAGCTGTTCGTCCAGGTCAGCCGTCCAGGCGTTGTTGATCGCCCGCTTCATCAGAGCGATCGCCTTCGTCGGCATCGTCGCGAGCTTCCCGGCAAACGCTGAGGTAGCACCCGACAGCGCGTCCGTTTCAACGACCCGGTTGACCAGGCCAATGCGTAGCGCCTCTTCCGCGTCGACCTTGCGACCGGTCATCGCGAGTTCCATGGCACGAGCAAACCCGACCAGCCTCGGTAGCGAAAACGTCCCCCCGCAGTCCGGGACAAGCCCGACATTCACGAACGCTTGAACAAACGAGGCGGTGTCGGCGGCAATTCGAAGATCGCACGCCAAAGCAAGGCTCGCCCCCGCTCCAGCCGCCACGCCGTTGACCGCCGCCAGAACCGGCTTGTCCATCGTACGGATCGACTTGACGATCGGGTTGTAGTTGTTCCGGAGCCGCTCACCCAGGTCGATCGGCTCGGGGCTCTTGTATCGTTCCAGCACCTCAGCCAGGTCCTGCCCGCTGCAAAACGCCCGCCCCGCCCCGGTGATGACCAGGCAACGCACGCTCACGTCCTTGGCAGCCGCCTTGACCGCCTTGCCCAGTTCCCGGAGCAACGTGTTGTTGAAGGCGTTGAGTACATCGGGACGATTCAATGTGATCGTCCGCACCCCGCCATCGTTCTCGGTTTGGATCGTTTCCAGTGTGTCAGCCACGCTCACCTCGCTCTTACCTGCAACCTTCCATCCCGCCGTTTCGACGTTTGGACTTTTGGACTTTTGGACGTTTCAACGTTTCAACGTTTCAACGTCTACTTCCCTCTGTATTCCGGCTTCCGCTTCTCGATGAACGCCTGCATCCCCTCGGTCTGATCTTCCGTCGCGAACAGCGAATAGAAGAGCGTTCGCTCGTAGGCGAGCCCTTCCTGCAGCGACAGCTCGTCCGCCTTGTTCACCGACTCTTTCGCCAGCTTCACCGCAATCGGCGGCATCTCGGCGATCCGCCCAGCCAGCCGCAGAGCCTCAGCCAGAAACTGCTCTTTCGACGCGACGCTCGTCACCAACCCCGCCTCGTACGCCTCCTTGGCCGACATGAAGCGGCCCGTCAGGATCATCTCCATCGCTCGCTGCTTACCGATCGCCCGGGTCAGCCGCTGCGTGCCGCCGAGGCCCGGCATCACGCCGAGCTTGATCTCCGGCTGACCGAACTTCGCCGACTCCGATGCCACAATCATGTCACATGCCATCGCCAACTCACAGCCGCCGCCTAGGGCGAAGCCGCTGACAGCCGCGATGATCGGCGTGCGGACCATCTTGATCCGCATCCACCGTCCCAGGTTGTTGCGGTCGTACATATCAAGGAACGTAGCCCCCGACATGTCCGCGATGTCCGCCCCGGCCGCGAAGACCTTCTCGCTGCCCGCGATGATGATGACACGGATATCCGGATCGCGATCGAACGCCTCGATATGATCGATCAGCTTGTCCATCAGCTCGACGGAAAGCGCATTGAGCACGTCAGGCCGATTCAAAGTCGCAATGCCGATGTGGCCGTCCGTTTGTACCAGTACCGGTTCGTTCATACTCACTCGAATCCCTCAAACAAACCCATTCACTCGCGCCGGATCCGCACCGCCTACGCGCCCTCCCGCACCTTGGCGTAATCCACCGGGCGCTTTTCCACAAACGCCTTGATGCCCTCGTGGACCTCCGGCGAGGAGTTGTGCAGGCTGAGCCAATCGCGGGCATGGCCGATCGTCTGGTGCCATGACACTTCCCGCCAGTAGTTGAGCTGCTGTTTCGTGTATCGCGTGCATTCGGGCAGCTTGTCGATCAGCTTGGCGCACATCGCGTCGACAGCGGAATCAAGGTCGGCCCGCGGGACGACCTGATTCACCAGCCCCCATTCGAGAGCCTTGGCGGCTGGGATCTCGTCGCACAGAAACAGGATCTCCCTCGCCCGCCGGTCGCCCACGATCATCGGCAGCCACTGAGTCGCGCCGGCCGCCGCT
>JAJDDX010000132.1 GCA_029260055.1 Phycisphaerae bacterium | reverse complement strand
CTTGACCGGCTTGACCATTTCCAGCGTGTGGTCATGCCCGGCCAGGTAGAGATCCACCTTGTGCTTGGTAAACACCGGCTCGAGCATGCCGATCAGCAGCTTGTCGGTCTTGCGGATGCTGTGCGAGTAGAGCGGATGATGCCCGAAGACGATCTTCCACCGCGCCTTCGACTTGCCTAGTTCCTTGTCCAGCCACTTGACCTGATCTTCCGCTTCGCCGCGGCCCTTGTGAATCGGCTGGGTATCGAGCGCAAAGAACTGCATGACCGTCCCGTCGGCGAGCTTTCGCGTGAAGGTGTAATGGCGGGCGGGCATCTTCCACCGGTCGCTTCGATAGCTGTATTCGACCTGGGCGTGAGCGTTGCCCTTGTGGTCGTGGTTGCCGAGCGTGGCGTAGTACGGGACCTGAAGAGCCGGATCGGCGTAGATATCCTCGAACTTGGTTTTCCATTGCGGGTCATCGGGAGATGCAACACCGGATTCGTAGAAGTTGTCGCCGAGGCTCAGGATGAAGTCCAAACCGTCCGCCTTGGCCCGTTTGGTCATGCCGGCCGCCACTTCACGCTGGCCGTCCTCACCCGTGCCCATGTCGCCGATCACCATGAAGCGCGTGTAGGCCACGTCGGCCTTGGCCGCGGGCACGGAAAACGGCGGGATATCGTGCGTGGCCGCCGGGTCCGGCGGAAGCGGTTGCTGAAGCGCGCAAGCCGGCTGACAAGCGAGCAAGGCGATCAGCAGAATCGTGGATTGTAGATGGCCAGGCATCGCTGCTTCCTCCCGAAACGGAATGATACATACGTCGTCCACAGGACCCGCGGGCGGAACCGCCACTCCGCCCGCCGACGGGCCGCCGCGCGGTTTCGGGCCACTGTGCTCTTGCTGCGGCCGCCACCTTACTCGGCGCGTCGTGGCGTGCCAAGAACGACGCCCGGGCGGGCCTCGTCGGGATCGCTGGTCGGCAAACCGGTCGCATGAGCGGTATTTGTTCTTGGTTCCTCGCCGCAATTCAGTTAACCTAATCGCCCGGTACACATGTTCAGTTCGTCAGGATGCAAGTCCATGTTGCTGATCCATAATATTGGTGAACTCGTCGTGGTCCCGCCCGGCCCGATCGCGGGAGGGGCGATGCGCACCGTTGGTACGATTCAAGGCGCCGCCGTGCTGATCGACGGCGACAAGATCGCCTGGTTCGGGCCCGAATCCGAGCTCGACCTGCCCCCCGACTGCGACGTGCTCGATGCCCAAGGCGGTTGCGTGACGCCGGGTCTGATCGACTGCCACACGCACACCGTGTTTGCGGGCACGCGCGAGGATGAATTCGTTCGTCGCATCCAGGGCGCCTCGTATGCGCAAATCGCTGAGGCGGGCGGCGGGATCAAAGTCACCGTCGAGGCCGTGCGGGCGGCGACGTGCGAGGAACTGATCGACCTGGCTGCACCGCGTCTGAGTCGAATGCTCGAGAACGGCGTCACGACGGTGGAAGTCAAGAGTGGCTATGGGCTCACCGTCGACGATGAGATCAAGATGCTTCAGGTGGCCCGCCGCCTGGACGAGGTGCATCCCGTCGAGGTGGTCAGCACGTACCTCGCCGCCCACACGACACCGCGCGAATTCGAGGGCCGAACCGATGAGTATCTCGACGCGGTACTCGATGAAGCGGTCCTCGCGCGCATCCGTGACGAGCATTTGGCGGAGTTTTGTGATGTCTTCTGTGAACACGCCGTCTTCGATGTCGAGCAAGCGCGTCGAGTGCTGACCGCGGCCGCCAAGCACGGGCTCAAGCCGCGGATCCACGCCGACCAAATCACGCAAATGGGCGCGACCGTTCTGGCGGGTGAAGTCGGGGCGGTTTCGGCTGACCACCTCGAAGTGGTCGACGACGCGGGCATTGCAGCCATGAAAGAGGCCGGGACCGTGGCCGTACTGCTGCCGGGATGCTCCTTCTTCCTCGGCGTTGGACAGGCACCGGCGAGGCAGTTGCTGGACGCCGATTTGCCGGTGGCGCTGGCGACCGACTACAACCCCGGCTCGTCGATGGTCTCATCGTTGCCCCTGGTGATGTCCATCGCGTGTACGCAGATGGGCATGACGCCGACGGAGGCGATTATCGCCGCCACCGCGAACGCGGCAGTTGCGGTCAATCGCCAGGACCGCGTGGGTGCGATCGCCGTCGGCATGCAAGCCGACCTCGTGGTGCTGGACGTGCCGAATCACCTTCGATGGTGCTACGAGCCGGGACGAAACTGCGTACGCGCGGTGATCAAGGCCGGTCTTGAAGTCGCCATCAGCGAACGATCCGCGGGTCAACTCGTCCGCGCTCACGCCGCTACGGAAGAATAGTGGCGAGGATCGGGCGACTCGCGGTTGTCCAGGCAAGCGGCATCGGCACTCGAGCGAGCGGTCATGGGATCATATCTAGCCGACAAGCGAGTCTGCGTAACCGGTGGCGGTGGGTTTCTCGGCCGCGTCGTCTGCCGGCGGCTGCAGGAGCAGGGCGTTGGTGAACTGATCGCACCGCGGTCGAGCCGATACGACCTGACCGATGCGCAGGATGTGGCCGATCTCTTCAAGGCTACCGAGCCGGAGGTCGTGGTTCATCTTGCCGCCGATGTGGGTGGCATCGGGGCGAATGAACAGCACCCGGGTCGCTTCATCTACACCAATCTTGCCATGGGGCTGCACCTGATCGAGGCGTCACGCCGGAGCGGCGTCGAGAAGTTCGTGCAGATTGGGGCGGCCTCGGCCTATCCGAATCGCGGGAAGACGCCTTTTCGCGAGGCTGACCTGTGGGACGGCTACCCGGAGGAGACCGCCGCACCCTACGGCGTGGCGAAGCGGACCCTCGGTGTCGTGCTGGACGCCTACCGGCGCGAATACGGACTTGCAGGCGTCCACCTGATTCCGGCGAACCTCTACGGGCCGGCCGACAACTTCAACCTCGATTACTGTCACGTGATCCCGGCGATGATCCGGAAGTTCGTCGATGCCGTCGACGGTGGGCACGACAGTGTCCGGCTCTGGGGCACCGGCAAGGCGAGTCGCGAGTTCCTCTACGTCGATGACGCCGCCGACGCGATTGTAGCTGCGACCACGCGGTACGACGGTCCCGAGCCGATCAATCTCGCCAGCGGCCACGAGATGACGATGGGTGATTTGGCGACGCTTATCGGTAGGTTCTGCGGCTATCGCGGCAGCATTGTCTGGGACAAGAAGCGCCCGGACGGCCAGCCCCGGCGCCGGCTGGACGCGACGAGGGCTTTCGACCTGTTGCATTGGCGCGCAAAGGTCGACCTCGAGACCGGCCTCGAGCGCACGATCGAGTGGTGGCGTTCGCATCGCTAAAGCCTGATTCGCCCTCGCGCTTACAATCCCCGACGCGATTTCAACTTGTCGGTCTTCACGGCGCGTCGTAGAATTAACTCGTGGGCGTCGGTTCCGGCACAGTGCCGTAACTGCGCTTAAATGAGGGCTGTTTCATGATCACTTCACAGTCCGATGTGACGTCCGGAGTCAAGGTCGCGCGGCGACTGACCGGCACAAGCCGGCTCTGCATCGCCGTGGCGCTGCTGGCGCTCGTTTTGGCGTCATCCACGCCCGCGCAAGACTCCGAACCGGTCGAATCGACCACACCGGAGCCGACGGACGCGCGGTCCGTCGAGGCACTCCGCGAAGTCGTGCCCGCCGGCGTGACTGCCGCGATTCTTACGCTGCACGGC
>JAJDDX010000131.1 GCA_029260055.1 Phycisphaerae bacterium | reverse complement strand
ACTCCGTTGACCTGCGCAGCCACGGCGCGGTGAATGTCCTGCCCGCTATCGAACGCATCGAGCAAGGCTTGATCCCGACAGAAGTGGGCTAGCAGCCGCAACTCTATTTGCGAGTAGTCGGCCGCGAGTAGAACGGTGTCTTCGTCCGCCGCGACGAAGGCCGCGCGGATTCGCCGCCCCGTCTCCGTGCGAATCGGGATGTTCTGGAGATTCGGATCACTCGACGACAGGCGCCCCGTCACGGCGCCCGTCTGATGGAACGACGCGTGGATGCGCCCCGTCTTCGCGCAGACCATCTTCGGCAGCGTGTCGACGTACGTGCTCTTGAGCTTAGACAGCTCACGATACTCGAGGATCAACTTCGGGATCGGATTGTCCGTCGTGTCCGCCAGCGTCTGCAGCGTGTCCGCGTCGGTGCTTCGGCCCGTCTTCGTTTTGCGCACCACGGACAAGCCCTGCTCGTCGAATAGCACCCCCCCGAGCTGTTGGGTCGAACTGAGATTGAACTCGTGCCCGGCCGCCTTGTAGACATCGCTCTGAAGCGCGAGCATGCGGTCGGCGAGCGCGTCGCCGAGTGTGCCGAGCATCTTGGCGTCGATGGCGACACCGTTGTGCTCCATCGAGGCCAGCACCGTAACCAGAGGCATCTCCGTATCGCGGAACAGCGACTCGATGTGACTGCCCGCGACCTGTGGCTCAAGTAGCTCCTTGAGCCGCCACGTGAAGTCGGCATCCTCCGACGCATACTCGCCGACCACTTTCGTATCGACCTGGTCGATCGTGATCTGGTTCTTGCCCTTACCGATCAGGTCCGTGATCGGAATCATATCGTGATCGCAGAGCGACTTGGCCAGCCCGTCGAGCCCGTGAGAGCCCCGCAACGGATCGACCAGGAAGCTCGCGATCATCGTGTCGAACGCCGCGCCTCGAACTTCGATCCCGACCTGCCGCAGAACGAGCATGTCGTACTTGAGGTTGTGCCCGATCTTCGCAATCGAGTCGTCTTCGAAGATCGGCTTGAGGCGCTCGACAACCGACTCGACCGGCAGTGCAACCCCGAGAGCCGCGCGAACCGGCACGTAACACGCACGCCCCGCCTCCCAGGAAAACGAAAGCCCGACCAGGTCAGCCGCCACCGGATTGATGCCCGTCGTTTCGGTATCGAACGCAAACTCACCCTGCTCGGCGAGTTCGACCGCGAGTGCTTCGAACCGTTCCGGCGTGTCGATCAACTCGTAGTCTACGTCGGAGACCTGTGGGGCAGCCCGCGCTGGCACTCCCGCATCCGGCTTGCCGGCCGCACCGGAAAGGTCCTCGAGTTGGCCCGCGAGCCGTGTCAGCCCGAGTTCATCCAGCAGGGGCAATACACCGGACGAGTCGAGCGAATCGACCCGACACGCGTCGAGTTCGAACTCGAAAGGCACGTCGCGACGCAGGGTCACAAGCTGCCGCGTAATCGGCAGCTGATCGGCGTACGCCTTCACGCGCTCGGCCGCCTTCTTCGTCAGCTCATCGGCGTGAGCCAATACCTCGTCAGCCGTGCCATACTTGGCGATGTATTTGGCCGCCGTCTTGAGCCCCACGCCCTGCACGCCCGGGATGTTGTCCGTCGAGTCGCCGGTGAGCGTCTGGATTTCGACCGCCTGGGCCGGCGTGTAGCTCTTCTCCGCCAGCAGAACCTCCGAGTCGACGACCAAGTTCTTCACCGGGTCGAACATACGCACCTTGTCGGTGATGAGCTGCTCGAGGTCCTTATCTCGGCTCACCAGGTACACGTCGACCGGCTCGTCGCGCATTCGCTCGGCGATGGTCGCCATCAGGTCGTCCGCCTCGAACCGCGGCACCCGAAGCGTCGGGATGCCCAAGCCGGCGACAATCGACACGATCCGATCCGCCTGCGTGTGCAGCCCCTCGGGCGCGGGATCACGGTGGGCTTTGTACTCCGGATCGAGATCACGACGAAAGACGGTCTCGTCGCTTACGTCCATCGTGACGGCTAGGTAGTCCGGCTTCCGATCGCGAATGAGCGCCAGCAGCATCTGAAAGAACACATGGATCGCGCCCGTGGGCTCACCCGTCGAGCTGCTAAGGCGCTGAGGCGCACCGTAAAACGACCGGTAGATCTGATAGTGACCGTCGATAAGGTAGAGCGTTTTGGCCATGTTCCCTCGCCATCAAGAGTTGCCATCGGGCCGCGAGGGGCGATTGTAGGTCGCGGGTCCGCGATTGCCAGTTCGACAAGCGGGCTATACCCGCGGCGCGATCGCTGCTAGATTCTCGGCGAAGGAATGCCGGCGCGGCAAATATCCATCAACAAACGTACGCCAACGCGAGATACACGGCTGTATGCTTAATCCGCTGACCGTAGACAAACTGCAAGGCAAACCGAGGGCCAAGGTTTGGGCGATCGCCCTGTGCTCGGCGCCGCTGATGACGCTATCCCAACCGCCGGCCGCCGTGCCCGGGCTTGGACTCGTCGCGCTCGTCCCGCTACTCATCGCCCTTCCACGACTGTCAGCCGGCGGAGCGTGGCTGGCGTCCTTCCTGGTCGGCCTCATGTACTACGCGGTCAACATCTGGTGGCTCGGTGAGATGACCACCGACCCCGGCAGCGAAATCTACATGTTCTTCATGTTCGCCTTCGTGGCGACCTACATGGCGACCGGCTACGGCATCGCCGGCATGGTCCTGCGCTGGATGCTCACCCGGCAGCAGCGATGGCTGATCTGGCTCATCCCGATCGCATGGCTCGGCCACGAATTCGCCCACGAGTACCACATTCCCGCCCCCTTCCCGTGGCTCTCCGTCGCTTACTCCGTGTCCGACATCACGCCGTTCATCCAGACGGCGGATATATGGGGCGCCTACGGCATCGCAGCCGCCGTGATCCTCGTCAACCTCGCCATCGCGCGTGCCTTCGAACTGCGTGGTAGCTCGGCGGTTCTTGCCGTCAATCGCGCGGGACCCTACCGCCTGTCACTGCCCATCGTAGCCTGCGTCGTCCTGATCGGAGGCTCCATTTACGGGTGGGTCAGGATGGGACACATCGACAGCATCGCATCCGAGCAGGGCCCGCTCATCGGATGCGTGCAGGGCAATCTCGCCCAAGAGGTCAAGGTTCGCCACGATCGGAAGCGAATCCCGCTGTCGTTCCGCAAGCACTTGGACCTCACCGCCCAGGCCGTCGAGGCGGGCGCGGAGTTGGTCTGCTGGCCCGAGACCATGGTCCCCTACGGCAGCACGCGCGAAGGCCTCTGGCCGCACGATCCGGAGGACTCGGCACAGTACTTCCCCGACGGCATTCCGTCCGCGACGCTCCTGGAGCCCTCGTGGACCGACTCATCGGGTGAGAAGCGGTCGGCGGCCTACATCGAACGCCTCCGTGCCAAGATCGCGCACGAATTCAAAACGCCCATGCTCGTTGGCGCCAGCACGCCCATCCCCGAAGAGGAGCGGGTCGAGGACTGGAAGGACTACGACGGCCGTCGTCATAACAGCGCCATCCTGTTTGACCGGCAGGGCAGGTACGTCGCCGGCTACGACAAGCGGTACATCGTACCCGGCGGCGAGTACATCCCGCTCGAGGGCAACTTCATCATCCGCAAGATCGTCGAGGCCTACGCGAAGGAGTTGCAGGGGTTCGCCAGCTATGTCGAACCGGGCCTGCGACATACGCTCTTCCGCCTACCAAACGGTGCGGCCGAATCCACCGATGGCGAGTGGTCATTCACCTCGTCGATCTGCTACGAATACGCTTGGCCCGGCAGCTTTGTCGAATTGCACGAGAGTGCGAGCCCGTACCCCGACTTCCACGTCAACCTATCGAATGAGGGTTGGTTCAAGAAGAGCGCGGAGCTCGACCAGGCCGTCAATTACTGTCGCTTCAGGTGTATCGAGTCGCGCGTCCCGATGATCCGTGCGACGAACACGGGCGTGACCTGCTCGATCGACGCAACGGGCCGCGTGCGGGATGTGCTCACCGTCGACGGCGTCGATCGCCTCGTGCAGGGCGTCATGCTCGCTCGTCCACGCGTGCTCGCCACGACCGGCCCGACCATCTTCGTGGCACTGGTGAAACGCCGGCTGGGCCTTGCGTCGCTTGCTCTTATTGTCGTCATCCTCGCGATGATGGCCGTCGGACGGTTCCGCGATTCACGACTCCGCCGCGCCACCAAACGCCGCGAAGCCGAGGTCAAGCAACGCGCACCGAAAAGGCCGGGCTCCAGCCCAGCGTTCGGCAGCAGGAAGACGCGTAAACGACGTCGTACCAAGGCTTGACTGGCAGCGCAGGAGTCACCGGCAAGCACGGTTGCCGTGTGCTACTGTTTGCCCAACTGGGCGGACCGCGCGAACCCTTACGACGACGCACCGTATGGCAAGCGCCCTACCATCCTGACGGACGCCAACCGACTTCGCGCGCCGAAACCTGCACTATCTTTCACAGACCCCCAGTCTGCGATGTCGCCAGGCCGATCCCCGTCCCCGTCACGCTTCGGGAACTGTCCATATCGAGGTACCAGCCGAGCGCCGGTAGTCTCGCTGCCCCCCGTTGAGTGTATATGACCTGCCGGATAGCCGAGATAGCGACTCGATGAGAGTTCGTCGCAGTGATCCTGGAGCGCCTTCCACGGCTTGGTGTCTCGCCGCCGCTACGCGACGCGAATGACTATCGCAACAACCAGAAGAGGGCACCAGCCTCCCCCACGGGCTGGTTTGTGCTACGCCTCGTGACGGCCAAACGCGCCACGCTGTCTCTGGCGACCGGAAACGGGCGCATTGGAAGTTCAGAGGCAAAGATTCTCGTCAGAATGTCCGCACAGCCTTGGATCGGGAGCATACATTCGCTAAGATGGTGACGTCGGAGGCCGGAAACGGGCAACGAACTTACCGTTAACGGAGAGGGGAGACAAAACGCATGTACAACAGCAAGTCTAGGATTGGCATCA
The DNA here is from genome assembly GCA_029260055.1 of Phycisphaerae bacterium. Lineage (GTDB taxonomy): Bacteria > Planctomycetota > Phycisphaerae > UBA1845 > UBA1845 > JADFOB01. The sequence goes on along the minus strand of JAJDDX010000131.1, from coordinate 2,338 downwards.
CTGCAGCCGCGTTGTTGATTGGACTGTTCACTACTGGATCGTCTGCCAGCGCCGCCACGTACGAGGTCACCCTCGAGGGCCTCTCGTTCGTCTACAACGGCCAGACCGACATGGACATCGACCTTACGATCAGCCCGGGCGACACCGTTCGCTGGGTATGGGTCAGTGGACTGCACAACGTGGCCTCGGGTTTCCCCCCAGAGCCGAACGGGGGAGAGCTCTTCTTCAGCGGCGAGGCGACAGCCGTCCCCGGTACGACGTTCGAATACACGTTCACAGAGCCAGGGTTGTACGGATACCACTGCGAGATACACGAGGATGTCGGTATGTTCTCGAGCGTGATGGTCGCCGGCGCTGTACCGACTGTGTCCGAGTGGGGCCTCGTGGTCATGACGCTGCTGGGCTTCGCCGTGGCGACGGTGGCGTTCAAGCGGACGCGGACGGCGTAGGCAAGCGACACGGCGCGCATCCGTTATCAAGCAGCCAGAGACGGTGGAGCCGGGAAGGTGTCGGCTTCGGGGGGCGTGCCTCGGCTTCCGCACGAACTGTCAGGCTGCGCCTACACCTGTATCGATCGCTCTTCGGAGCTGACCGGTACTCCCTACCCCGTTCCCACATAGAAGAACGGTGGAATAGTCGGCGCTACCACATCGTCACCGCCCGTTAGCTCTCTCGCCTGACCCAGTGCGTGGTCGAGGCTCGGGGCCCAGCCCACGCCGAGTCGCTTGGCGGCCTTATCATCGGGCGGACCGACCAGGATCACCCTGGACAGGTGCTTCAGCGCGTACGTCGCCCAGTACCACACGGTGAACGGATGGAAGCCGTGGTGCGCCCATCGGTGCCGATAGCACTCGATCAGGTGCTCGTCGCGAGCGAACTGCTCCTGGAACTGCTCCCGCATCTCGAACGGATCGGACGTGACCGGCAGCACCTCTTCGTAGAACTTCTTGTAGGCAACGTGGTACTCCTCGTGGAACACCTCGAACGTCGGATTCAGGATGATCACGACGCCGCCTTCGCGCACGAACGGCTTGCCGTAGAACCAGTTGTAGACGTACCCCAACACATCACTGACCACGAGCACCGGGTTGATCCTCGCGTCGATGGAATAGGGGCTGATGTCAGGAAGGCCGAACACGAGCGTGTTGTACTCTCGCGGCGCCGGCACGGTGAGCTGTCCCTTGAGCAATTCGAGCGTCCTGGCATGGACCGCGTCGATCGACCCGGCGTTGATCTCGATCGGGTCATACGGCCCCGGCACGCTCTTGAGCATCTTGCGACGGATGCCTTCGGGCACGAGCCTCATCGCACCCGGCGTCACCGCTTTGAGCCCACGCTCCACGAAGTTGCACCGGCTCGGCGGCTTGCCCAGATAGCTCAGGTGGGACGGATAGGCTGCGTTGTTCATGACAGCCTCCATCACCATGATCTTCGCGTGCTTCTGCACGACGCGGCTGACGCGCTCGATGCAATCGTGCATGTGCGAGCCCGCCGGCTGCATCACGTGCGGTGAGTCCTCCGTCATCTTCGGATGGTGATGGTTCGCGATGGAGTCGTAGGTACCGAGCCCGACCGCGACGGACTTGTGCCCGCCGTTCAGCGGAAGCTGCACCGTATCGACGTAAATCACGAGATCGGAATCGACCACGCCCTTGCAGATGCGCACAGGCTCGCCCTGATCCGTCTCACCCAGGTCGGCGATGTCTTCGGGATCTTCCGCATCGTAGTTGGTGAGCTGATCCGGATAGAACTCCGCCATGATCTTCGGACCGACCATGGCCGCCATCTCGAACTTCTTCATCTTGCGATGCAGCGCGACCGCGCAGATCAGCCGAAGGTTCTCTTTCTTGACGCCGTACGAATAGAGCAGCGGAATCAGGGCTTCGAGGGACTGCTGCCGCGGGTCGGGCTTCGGGGTGGAGGGAAACGGTTGACAGTTGTCATCGAAGGCAATCAGAATCTTCGACGATGCGTCCACCAACTCGCTCAGCGGTTCCATGCCGAGTGGCTGCTCGAACGCGCGCACGACAGCCGCCGGTACATCACGCTTCGCGATCCCCGGCACCGCCGCCGGCGCGTAGAGAATGTTCGAGCCCGCCGGAAGGCGAGCGTTGAGGATATCGTTGCCCGAGAAGGTCAGGTACTTCATGGTCGTGGACCTACCGCGCTTGCACCGAGGGTCGTCCCGCTAACGCGAGGAAGTGTAGGCCAATCCGAAGGAAGGTCAATCGAGCATGCGCGCGGCGCCGCACCGATAAGCGGCACGGCGAGACGCGAGGATCTTCGTGTGCTGACTCAGACGCTGATTAACCGGCCGACGGCAGCGCTCCGCCGCCCC
>JAJDDX010000014.1 GCA_029260055.1 Phycisphaerae bacterium | reverse complement strand
GCGGACAAGAAGGCAACCAGGCAACCCGCCGCCAAGAGCGGGGCTTGCAGCGAACCGGCGAAATGAGGTATAGAAGAACGATCACTACTGGCCGGTTTTAACCCGCCCAGCGGTGGCCGGTTCTAACCTGCCCAATGACAGCGGGGTGTTGACGAACCTGCGAGAAGTTTGCGAGTTTCGGATGGCCTCACAACTGGAGTTGATTGATGCTCACACCCATGTTGGAGCGGACGCATTCGACGGTGCATCCACGGACACTACCGCGCTGGTCGAGTTAATGGAGAAGCACACAGTATCTCGCTCCGTACTCTTTCCGTTTCCGAATTGTCCTGAGATAGTCTGTCCCAACTTGGCCTGCGACCAAGCGAACGGTCCTCCAATCGCCAACAGCGCATCCACAACCGAGCTGTTTCTCCGGTGCACAGCGTGCGATACGGTCTTCGAGGTCGGCTCGATCCCATACTACCGAGAGAACACTGCCCTGATCGAATTCACCGAACTGGACGTTCGTTTGATCCCGTTCTTGGCCGTGGATCCACGCCACCCACATTCTGCTGAAATGGTGGAGGCTCTGGCAAACAAGGCGGCTGGCGTGAAGATCCACACGTTCGTGTCGCAGAGCCCAGCTGACGCCTTGATTGGAACAGCAATACTGGATTCAGTGCGGAAGGTGGGGTTGCCGTTGCTCTTTCATTGCGGCATGCAGTCCGTCGCCGATCCTCGCAGAGTCGTCAAGCTTGCACATGCCTATCGGGACATTCCGATGATCATGGCGCACTGCGCACGATTGGAGGCAAGCGCGCTGGACGCGGTTGCCAGGCTCCCGAATCTATACGTTGACACGTCTCTTGCCCCGGAAATCCCCAACTGGCAAATGAACCGCCGCTCTGATCGGATCGCGATCACGTGCTCAAACGACACGAGACTACGGAATTGCGAAGACGCTATTCTGTTCCTGCTGAGGAGATGTGGCCGAGCCAGCGTCGTGTTTGCGACGGACTATCCATTCATTTCGGATTCTCAGTACGCGGAACAGGTCGCCGCCGTGCGGCGAGTCGACTCCAAACAGCTTTCCAGTGCCAATCTACTCCAAATACTGGCACCGCATTACCGATGAACGTAATGCTCCAGCGATAGTGTCGCTCGGAAACTTATACGTCCCATACGTGATTCGGACGCCATGGCCGAACTCGCTTGCCTATGCCGTACGAAGCAAGACCACAGAGAAGCTCACGGTTTCCCGAGTCAAACGACGAATGTGGACTACTTTCTGAAGCAGTCGCTAGTCGGCGCATTGAAGCTTCTTGAGAATCGGATCGTCATTCTTCCCGGTTGTAGCGATTCCCTGCGGCACCATAACCTTGAGCAGCTCTTTGTCGTTCCCTTTCTCAGTTGGGGGAGTTGCTGGCTTCGGTTTTGTCTGCGTTTTTCTTGCTGCTTTCATGGTACATCCTCACTACCGCCTCATGGAGAAGGTGCTTCTTGATCTCGCAATAATATGGACTTGGTTGCATTGCGGTGCCCGTATCGCCCAGATTACGAATCGGACACCCGCCACCGCAGATGAACTTCCAAGGGCAAGCTGAACACGGGTGCATATTCTGGACAGTGAGCATTGCCAGTTGAGTGCGCCTCGACTCGTTGAAAACAAAGCGTTCGGTTCGTCGATCATAGTTGCCAACGATGAACGACTCAAACGGCGAATCACAGGCTTGCACTTCAAGACATGATGACAGGCTTCCATCCGGATTGACGATGTACTTGCCGCCAAGCGCAGCACTGCAGAAGTTCGAAGCCGGATTTAGCAAGTAAACAAGTGCTTCGTCTGTAACTTCGATACCGTATTCGATAGCAGCGTCAACAGCCTCGCGGAATCCGGAAACGTAAGCCTGCACAGAGGGGCGAAGAGTATTATCATTCGCGCCGCGGCCGGTTAGGCTAACGGCAGCAAAGTGTATGTAGCGAGCACCAAGTTCCGCTGCCAGGCGGACAGTCTCTCCCATTTGCGCGACGTTCAGTTTCGTCACCGTAACACGTAGTTTGAGTTGCTCAGGAGCTGTCGCGAGCCGGCGCACGTTCGAAAACACTGTCCGGGCGGAAGGCCCTTTCTTGCTCGTCGGCCGCTGGAGATTCTGAACCGACGACGGCCCATCGAGGGAGATGGTAACGGTGAAACTGTGCGCGAGAAGAAAGTCGGAAACTGTAGCGCTGAACACACCATTGGACGTAATGTCAAACGAAGGTCTGGCAAACCGATCGTAGCAGTGTTCGACAACGCCGGTGATCGTGGCAAACTCCAATGTCGGTTCGCCGCCAAAAAAGGTCACTTCTAGGGGTGAGCGTGTGTCCGAGAAGAGCTGGTCGAGCGCGTCCGTCGCGAGCGACAAGGGCATACGGTGCACAGAGTCACCGCCGTTTGCGAAGCAATATGTGCACCGAAGATTGCAGTCGGTCGTCAAAACGAGACTGAGGTGGTGGGTCTTGCCCAGAGGTGTTCGCGCCTGAGCTTCGCCCCAGAAACTCTGCGGAATGTCGAGCTGGTTAGTCAGCTCATCAAGACCGCGAGCGTCGGACGTAAGGATTTCCCGACTAAACGGGGAATACAAGAGATAGCGGCCACCGTGCCATACGGCGGGAACGGTTCCAACAAGGCGATCTTCGCCAACGTCGAGGATGACTGTGTTTGCCATATCGGGCATCGCTGTGCAGGATCCTCGTGGTCTGCCCGTAGCAGCGGGCTTCGTAACACGAAAGAACCGACGAACGCCTGCGCGCGTCCAACTTATCACGTTCGGTAGGCTTGGGCAAAGGCAAAGCTCGTACACGCGGCGCTGACAGAGCGGGGCTTACTCCTTGGCGCACGGGGTGTACCAAGGAAGAGCCCCACCAGGGCGGATCGCAACAAGTCGCGGGTACCCAGGTCCGTGTCACGGTTCGCGTTCAGAAACGCCTGTGAACGCCGAAGATCTAGATTCGCCGAACCGAGCTCAGCGCGTTCGGGGCCTCATCGGAGGCTGGCCCGGGCTTCTGCGGCGACGGTCAATGCCGGCTCGTTCTGGCCAGGGTGGCCACATCCACGTCCGATTCAGCCTCGGCGGGCGCCGGGAACGTGCCCGCCGCCGCCTGGAATGGCGGAATGGGGAATATGGACTCGTCCAGATGGGACCGTCTCGGCGGAAAATGTGCCAAGTAGACAAATGGTCGAATAATCACGGCGCCTGGCCCTGACATCGCGGAGCAGTGCGCCCTGCCCGTCCGGTTCGAGGTGTCTCCAGTCAGGCCCCAGTGAATGCGATCTACGAACGGCTTCATCGGGCAGGAGTGGTCTAGTGTAGTCTACTCGTGACTGCTGCATATACCGAAGAGGGCTAGCTAAGACGTTGCCAGTACAGAACTTACGAAACAGGGGGGAGACGGAATTCGATTCCCCCCGCCTGTCCGCTCGACGGCTAACCGAAACGCTCCATCGTGAGGAGACGGTTCTCGCGTAACTCGTCAGTCGTCCCCACAGCGGCGGTTTCGAGGCTACGCACCTCTTCTGACCTTCTGCCGAAACTCCGCCAGGGCATCCTCCGGGCTGATGTTCAGGTAGATCTCCGTTGTCTCAAGCCGCTCGTGGCCGACGGGCGTCGTCAGGCTAGCTGCGGTCACGCCGGGAGCCCGACGGCGGTCGGAGCAGGGTGACGGCAGAACGCCACGGAGACGGGCAGCGACCGATAATCGGTATTCGGACTTCGTTCAGATATCGGCGTGGAAGTGTTTGGTTTGGTCGAGCCTACCTGTGGTAAAGCCTCACCGCTGCTCTATGTGCCGGAAAAGAACGAAAACCTAGCGAAAGCGATTGGACATCGTTCCGAAGGCGTGTTACTATCTCTGAGGTTTCGGAGTCCTCGCCATGTCGGCGTTCCAACAGCTGGTTCTCGCGACCTTGGCCAGCTTGGCGGCAATCTGTGTGGCAGCCGGTCTCGGTCGGCTGCGAACGGGCCGTCGTGTGCATCGCACGATCAGCCTCGTGTCCGCTGCCAGCGGCCAACCGGTCATTGGTGCGAAGCTGCGCGATTGCCGTACGAACACTCTGACGTTCGACTCGAGCGACGGTTCTGGCTGCCTGCCGGTGCCTGACCGGTGGGGCCAGCGGCTGCGTGTCGACGTAGTAATTCGAGGGCGCATCGTACTGCACACTGTTGTCGTTAGTTTTACTTCCGAAGGCCCCTTTGTGATTCGTGTGCCATAGCCATGGTGATACCCAGCGACGATCGGCGTGATTTCATCGAAGGGCTACGCCAGGTACTGTTAGGAAATTACGATCTGAGTCAGAACGAAGTTGCTCGGCATGCCAACATCGCCCCCGGAACATTGAGCCAGATTCTCAGCAACGTGAGCGCCGGGCGAACGTCGACCTTCGAGAAACTCGGACGAGCTGTACGTGAGATCGTCCACGATGCGTCTAGAGGGCGCGGGCGCAGCGAGTCGGAGGTAGCGCTTCTCGCGACGATTGGCAGACTTCTTGGCACTCACGCCGAACGTTCCTTTCGGGACATCGATGTGCCACTCTCCCGTGATCGTCTGAGATTCGGCATCGTTCAACTCCAAGGTCCCTTCCCGGATGGCAAGCATCCCGCGACGGGTCCAGATGGGCGCAACTCGCTTGTCTGGAGCACTGCCGCCGACCCTTCCGGGCGATGCAGCAAGGCTCTGGCAGCGCTTGATTGGTTGCACGCCAACGACCCTGCGATCGAATTGGTGATTTTCCCGGAATACTCCTTTCCTGTCTCTCCTATACTCAACCGATTGGTCGAGAAGGCTGCCGAATACGACGTCATTATTGTCGGCGGTGCAGATTCGCTGTTCGACGAGAACGCTCAGGCGCACATCAATATGTCGCCGGTTGTAATCCCTGGTCGCGAGCCTGTATGGATCAGAAAGCACCATCTTTATCAGTGGGAGATTGCCTACATGGCGCCCGCGCGCGCCAGCAATGCGTTGCGGTTTTCCTGGAATGTCAACGGTATCCGCTACTGGTTCCTTGTGTATACGTCCCTCGATTTCCTGAAACAGTCGATTACAGATGCGGCCGTAGCACAGCTAGGCGGTCCCGGTGTCTTCGTGGTGCCCGCGTGCTCTCCAGTCATCGACGAGTTCTCCTTAGTCGCGGCAACCCAGGAGCGTCTCTCCGGAGGCACAGCGACGCTCCTCTGCAATTGTGTTGGCCAACCCGCAACTGGCAACTCTGGTGTCTACTGCCAACACACTTCCGCCCCTGACTTACGCCCCGCAATCCGGTTGTCACGAGACAGCGAGGGCATCGTAGTCGGAGAGCTCAACCTGCAGGCCTTGGGACCAACGGATGTTACTCCCGCCCAATCGCGGTCCGCCCTTCCAATACAACGTCTCTTGACTGTGGACTACAAACAGGGCGAAATCCTAGCCATCGAACGGGATTCACATGACGCAGGAATTGTCGTGCGAGGCGTCTTGAATCCACGCATGTTTACTCTGTCGGGGACCACGATGCGCGTCGCATTCCTAGAGGTACACAGGCCCGGCACTGTGTCGGCCGCACTCAAGGAGCAGCACTTCGAGACCATGGCGGTGCTGGGAAATGCGGACCTCATTGTCACGCATCTTCACCAGAGTGAGAACGAAATGCTGTACGACATAACGAAGAGTGCGGGGCTCAACGTCAAGAGCCCCGGTGGTTTCGGTGCGTATAGTGGGGATGAGGATCCTGTTCAGTCGTTGCCGTACTTCCAGGTCGAGCGGTTTCACAAAGTGCTTGGCATCGCACTGGACAGCTATGCGCAAGACATCGCGCACGTTCCGACGCCAGAAGATCTTGGTAAGATCGTCGCACTCGCAAAGGACTGGTATGATCCGAAGGTCGAAGACGGCTTTCGAGACGCATGCCTTACAAGGCGGTGGATTCTCGGAAGGACGACGAAGAGGCCGGGGGAGCTATATGCTGTCATCGCGGTAGTTCTAGAGAACCGTTCAACGGATCTCGAGCGCCGCCTCCGCGCTTTTGAAGACCAGATCTTGCCTCGGATAGTCGCAAGCGATGCCGTTACAAGCGTCTTTGGTGGAACGGGTCATCGGCTGAACCTGGACTACTTACTCAGAGTTACAGGCGGAATGGGCGAGTTGTTTGAGCTTGTCGAAGCCCTTCAGGGATGGGCAGAGGAGACGAGGGAACTGATCGCGACCAGTACCTTTGTCGTGGCCAAGCGACTTTCCGCACTTTCCCTTGACCGAGTACTTAGCATACAGGCTCTAGCCGGAGAGGATCACGCCTATGCGAAAGCGTTCCTTCTTCCCGCTTTGCAGGCTGAGGAGAGGCTACGTTTCACGGCCCTTCCAAGGCGCGAGCAAGAGAGTCTATTGGAGCACTACAGACGTGTTGAGCAGAGACTCGCGAACCTGCGACGGCTTCCCGTCAAAGCGAAGAAGCCAGGAGCGTGGGATGCACAGCGCGTGAGACGGTCGCTTGCCTCGGGGATGCTCAACTTCTTCTACGGATCGGGAGAACGGGATCGAGAGGAGGCGTTTGGTGAGCTTAAAGAAGTGCACGACTTCCTTCAACTGAAGGTGGAGGGCGTCTTGCGAAGGAGCCTGCATGAGGCGGAGCCTGGACTGCTGGAGGAGGCAAAGGAAAGCGCTCGCGTGCCGGCCGGAAAGGACATGGACGAAATGAGTTATTCAGACAAAGTGAAGACGATGATAGCTGTCGCAAAGCTGAGCGATCATCACTCGTCCCACCTCGAGACGTATCAGTCCTTGTACGCGACGGTTGGGGTCCGCAACACCTTGGCACATGCAAAGTCTGGGGAAGTAGAGAGGGCCGGTATTGGTGGCTTCTCCGACGTCCTCACCCGGTACTGCGGGTTTTTGGAAGACCGGTGGCAGTAGGCGTCGAAGCTCTTCTTCGGGTGTGTTCTTTCTGGGCGAGGTTGTCGTGTGCATAGCATTCTTGGATGGGAGTGCGAAGAGCACTATTGGGTCAGGCGACTTGAGCCGCGAGCTTCGCTAATGAGCGCAATTTGGCAGAGTTGCTGAGAAATGCCGGGCAATTGCTCTATCCGGCGGAGCTGTTGAGTGCGTTAGCCATGCCGTACGGGCGATTTGCGGTGTGAGTGGGAGTGTTGGCGAGCATTCTCTATACAGGAGAGAGCGTTACGGGTATGCGACGATCTTAACGCTCTGCTCGGCAGATGCAGCTTCGCAGGGTCAGTTTGGTGCCGTCCGGCAGCTCATGCCAATTCCCCGGTGGGTGACAAAACGCACTTCGAGGAGCTTCCGCACGCGCGGCGTCATCGGCACCACGCGCCGCTTGCTCTTGGATCCAAACGGGCCGCCCTTTCCGTACACCACGATCCGGCCGAATTGCCATTCGACATTCTCCGGCCGCAAGTTACAGAACTCGCTGACACGCACGCCCGTGTCCAGTAGCGTCCAGACGACCAACTTCTCCTCGAAGCTCTCGCAGCTGTTGACCAACCGATCAGCGTCCTCGCTCCGAAGCGGCTCCCGGCGGAAGATGTAGGACATGACATCTTATTGTCGCCGCTGGCTTATAAAGGCGACCGGCTGTCGCGATTCAGCCGTGCTGGCAAGCTCGGCAGCAGCGACCTGCAAGTGGGCGTGTCCCGAATGTGGGTGGAAGGCGACATGTTAGCGAGCCGAATCGACGGCCGCTCTTCAAGTTCACCACTCGACACCATGGAATGACACTCATCTGCGTTAAGGAGCAGATGGGCCACGCATCTATACAGACCTGGTCGATCTGTACGGCCATTTGACCCCGAGTTCCAGCCGGAATGCCGTCAACCGGCTGGACGATCCCGACACCCCTGGTCTGCGCGTCGTAGGCGACGCGGGTTGACTGCCAGACCCATGACACTCATAGGCGTCCCCTGATCCGCCGCTCCAGGCCCTCCAGGCGAGCGTAGCGGCCGATCGGGGTGGCACGTGTGTGGCGGCACCCCCTGAGGCCGTGCGTGCCTCTGAGTCCGCTGAGCGGCCCTCGAGGCGGGCGTCAATCTGGGCAATATGGCGATCCTGGGAGGGGGCTGGTCGGCCGCTGGGCACGGCGTTGGCTCTGGGGATCGGCGGGGGGCGGTGGGGTGCACTCACGCGCGAGATATGTTTGGATAAGCCTCGTCGCGACCAGGCACTGCGGTCCACAACCTCGGGCGGGTGCCACTCCTAGCGCTCGCCCGCACCTTTGTCCGCTAGACCGCTCTTACCGTTTGGGGCGCAACCACGAGAACGCGCCCGCGGCCTTGCTTCCAACGGATGTCTGCAGCGCTCCCGGTGGACGCAGCCCCGGAGCCATGTGCATGTACGGCATCTGCTGCGCTTGCTGAAGCGGCATCAGAGGAACCCGCGGTGGAGGCTCGTAGCGACGCACCTACGAACTGCCCGTCGCTTCCTGGCCCGCGGCCCAATCCTCAATCCGAACGCCGGTTTCGGATTCTTGCAGTGCTTCTCGGATATGAACCATCTTGTCGTGGGTAACCAGGACGAGGTTTCGCTCGGCCGCCTGGGCCACGATCCAGAGATCGTTCTCGTCGATACCCAGCTCCCTACCCGTTGTCGGATCGCACAACTCCTCCGCGCGCTCCCTCTTGCTCTTCCGGGACTTGGGTCCAAGCTTGTCAAAGAGGGTGGCCCTGATTTGCCCGTATGGCTCCGCGGTGTGCCGAGACACCCTCAGAACCTGGGGGAACTTCTCGCGCACAAACTTGCGGAAGCTTTCACGGACAGGGCCTGCACCAGTAGGGTGAACCGCGTGCCCATATTGGATCTCTCCCAGGCTTATCGCCGAGATGTACAGCGGCGCGTCAGGACTTCTCCGTGCCTCGGCCGCGGCTTGAACGGACGGGTATCTCCCGGACGCTCCATCGAACCAGTAGCTAATCGTCTGAGTGTCGATGAGATAGCCGGGCACGCGCTACTCCTCGGCGTTCGCCTTCGCCGCGCCGCGCAGCGCGCGAAGCAGGTCGGGGGACTCCGTTGGCTTGTGCCGGCGCAGAAACGCATCGAGCGTCGACCGTTGATACTCTTCGGATATCAGTTCGTGGAGCGGTACGTAGGCGTCCAGCCCTTCCGGATAATACCCGCGGAAGTCGCAGCCGACGCCTTTGCGCTCAACGCCCTCGAACAGGTCAAGCAGTTGCCGCTCCAGACGCGGCGGCAGGTCGTACAGTCGCAACACTTCGGCGTCCATGCGGAGCAACGCTTCCTTGATGTTGTCCTTGGTCGGGTCAATCTGCATGAAGGCGTCCACTTGGCGGGCCAATTCCACGTATGCGTTTGCTGCTTCGATGACCGCGCGAGCCCCGGATTCAGCTGATCTCGGAATAGGCATGCCTCGCATGGCGCCAGCTTGCACGTCGCGCTTCATCGACTCGCAGTACGCGAACGCGTTGGCGAGCGGAGAGTTGAGCAGAGCCCAGAGAAACTCCAGATCCGTTGCGGCCGTCTTGGGGCGGACCGTCAGAAAACGGCTGGTGACCGCGTGGCCCTGCGGATCGAGCACAGCTTTGAGCCGCCACGCGGCGCGGCTCACGCGACCGTAGTTAACCAAGACCTGTGGTATGCCAGTCGTCGTCCCCGTGACCGGACGACGAATCACAGCTTTGTCGAGATTCAGGGACATCCGTCGAGGCAGGCCAACAATCGACAGATTGCCCGGCACCGTGGCGAACCCGGCCACTCCGCGCCCTCTCCTGTAGGGTTCCACCGTCCAGGCGCCCGGCGGCAATTCACTACCATGATAGATTAGACCTTGGCCAACAGAAGCGACCTCGTCTAGTCGCGGATGGGCCGCTAGGTAAGCCCACACCTCGTCGAGTTCGCGCAGACGCATATCGCAGCCCGACGCAGACTCGAATCTCACCTGTGGTACGGCTTGCTCGGATGAAAACGCGAATCGCTCGCGGAACGCGTCCATGCCTTTCTCGCGGACACGGCGATACTTGATGGCAGAGCTCGTCGCAGACGGCTTCTTTCGCCGACCCAGAATCATGGCCGTCTCGTGGTCCGACTTTTCAAATAGGTTGTCAGCGAACAGGGCGATCTCGGCGATTTCGAATTCACGCACGAGCAGTTCGCGCAGTTCGCTAGCCTCGGGCGAGTGCAGCGTGCCCTGCGGGACGATGACGCCGAACACACCGCCGCGTGGGAGGTGCGGGATCGTCCGCGTGAGCATCTCGACGGCCTTGGTTTGCGCGGAGACCGCGGCGCCTCGCCTGCGAAAGGAGGCTCGCTCGGACGTCGAAAATTTCTCGTACGGCGGATTGGCCAGCAGTATGCGGCAGCGCCGGGCGCGACTCTCCAACATACCCTTGTCGAACATGTCGGCCTGATTCAGATTCCAACTGTTGCCGTGCGGGATGTCGGCAAGCGTCAGTGAGAGCTTGGCGATTTCGAGAGCGAAGGGATCAATTTCGACGCCTTGTAGGTGCTGTCTCAGATACTCATGCCGTTGCCTCCCATCGCCGACCGAAGACCACTGCCTCAAAAGTCGCATCGCGCCGACCAGGAACGCCGCGTGCCCACATGCGGGCTCGAACACGTGCCGATCACCCTCGGGGATTTGCTCGATCCATGGCCACAACTGCCACACCATGTAATCGACTACGCATGACGGCGTGCTGTGTATGCCGAGAGCCTTGCGGACCTCGTCTGGGACAAGCGTGTTTTCGTACAGGTGCGCCAAGGCTTCGGTGGACACACTGCCTAAGTAGCCGAATCGGTCAATCGTGTCGGCGGCCTTCCCGATTGCCGCGCGCCAGCGCTTGCCTCCTGGCGGTAGTCCGTGTGTGTCCCCATAGTGCCGGCCAACGCGTCGAAAAACGTCGTCAATCTCGGCCAGCTTGATCGTCTTGAAGTTAGTGACCTGCTTGTCGTGCAGCATCTTGGCCGCCAGCAGCCAGAAGGCCGACTTGAAGACATCCTGAACGGCCTTCTTTCCCTTGATTGGCCGGCCGAGCGCGCCGTCCATCTCGCCGATGGCGCGCCCGATGAGCCGGCTGAGATCGTCGCCCATCGTCCGCTCAACCATCGGCATCAGGCCGATGTCGACAAAGTGAAGTTGTGTTTGCCCGGGCAGGCGGCGGCGCGTCTTGCCTTCGTAGATTGTCTTTGGAGAGAAGTCACGCTTGTGCTCCCTGAAAAAGCCATCCAGGTGACGGGCCTTGACTACTTCCTTTCTATCCGGTCTCGTTGTTGTCTGCTTCCACCATTCCAACCGATCGGCGTAGCACGCGAAGACGACGGGCGCACCCGTCTTGCGTACGTCCGTGATGCTCGAATCGCCGTTCCGTGAAGGTCCAACGGCGGTGATGCATGCCGACCGTGTGTCGAAAGGTGCACCGGCAAACGCGGCGAGCGGTACGGTTCCCCCGTCGAAGCGATAGTCGATGTAGAGCTGCGCAGCACGATAGCCACACCGCCTAAGATGCGGCTTGAGTTTGGCGGGGCTCAGATCGCCTGCTGGCACGTTGGCACTTGCCTCCTTCACTTTCGAGGGCCGATGCTGCATCGGAGCCGACATGGGTTCGTTTGTCAATTGTCCGGAGCAGCCGGGGCCATGCGGGGTATCAAGCGCCCAAGCGGAGCCTCGGTCGGCCGGAAGATGCGGGGCTTTCCGACCCGGAACGCGCGCTACGAGACATTGGGCTTCTTTTTCGCTTTCTTCTTCTTGCGTTTCTTCTGCTTCGGCGGATCGTCGATCAATTCGAGCAGGTTGCCGGGGGTTAGTTGCAGGCCGCAGCGCGGCGAGCCTGACCCTGGGGTGAAACCGCCAGCGCGACGATCGGGGCGTGAGAGGGTATAGCGAATGGCGTAGGGTCCCGCTCACTTCTTCGTTCGGAAGACCCGCTGCCACAGTGCCTTCAGATTGACGGTGACGCCATAGAAGCTCGGCTTAATCTGGACGATCTCTTCTTCCTGCGACGACAGGAATGCGCTAAGCCACGGCGGGCAGCGCGCCTTGAGTCTCGTCTTGATGTCCAATGCATATCCGAAGGGGTTGTCTTGTTTCGGAGCTGTAATGAGGACCCCCGGTTTCGGAATGTCGGCCACCGTCACTCCCGAGGAAAGGAGGTTCAATTCCCAGTCGTAGAAAGCGAACTCACGCGAGTAGGCAATCGGCGCCTTGGAATCCGTTAGGGACTGGAGAAACACATCAAAGTACTTGCTGACTTCATCGGCGGCATTTCCGTTTACGTCGGTACATTCAGCAGGACCGTCCTGCAGCCTAACAAACATCACGAATCTGCGGGTGTTACGCATCGGTCAACCTCGGGGCAATCCCGTTGCTAGTCGTTCACGTCCTTATGACGTTTTGAGACGTTCCCACATCTGGCGGCCAGCGTACTGTCAAGCAGAGGATAAGCCAAGGATATGTGGACGGAATGTGGCCTAGGTTTCGTGCAGCGCCGTATTGGGCCGTCTCTCCCGGCACCGGAGTGTTCGACCCGGGACAAGCCTCTCATGGACGCAACAGAAGCCGAGAGTATCGGGCTCGGGCGTCCGGTGTCGCAACGTATCGCAAGCCGTCGGTACTGAACGAAGGCGACGGGCAAGCCATCCGGCTGATCCGAGTCGCCAAGCCCGTCCACTCCTTCCGGACAGTATGTTCATTCGTTACGCATCGTGTCGTCGCACACTAGTTGCAGTTTTCTGCGATCCAGTTGCTGGTCGCATCGTCCCAGGTGTAGCACTCGCCGCTCTGCCAGATGAACAGACCGAGCATCGCCTTGGCCATGTCGTCATGATCGCCCTGTTTCCAGGCTGACGCGTACCCGATGGCTTCGCACATCTCGATGCGATTGTCACCACACGTTGCGCACGCGCAGTACGGTTGTTCGTCCGCCGGATGTTGTTCTCCATCAGGGGCACAGCCGTGGTCGTTGTTACACACCTGCCCCACGGGGCAGTTCACGCTCTCGCACGTGTGCGTGCTGGTATTGCACGTCTGGCACAAGCCGCACTCCGAGTCAAGGTTGCAGTCAGTATCAGGCGCGCAACCGTGGTCTCCGTCACACACCTGATCCGTGGGGCAGTTCACATTCTCGCACGTGTGCGTGCTGGTATTGCACATTTGGCATGGACCGCAATCCTCGTTGTCGCAGCAGGCGTAGTTCGTACACCCATGGTTGTTGTTGCATACATTGCATCCGCCGCAGGAGACATTCTGGCACGTGTGCGTGCTGGTGTTACAAGTCTGGCAGGAACCGCAATCCGAATTGCTGCAGCAAGCGTAGTTCGTACACCCATGGTTGTTGTTGCATACGTTGCATCCGCCGCAGGAGACATTCTGGCACGTGTGCGTGCTGGTATTGCACGTCTGGCATGAGCCGCACTCCGAGTCGAGAGTGCATTCAGTATCAGGCACGCAACCGTGGTCTCCGTCACACACCTGATCCGTAGGGCAGTTCACGTTTACACAGCTGTGGTTCTCGCATTTCTCGCACGGCTCACAATCTCCGTTGCCGCAGCATTCGTAGTTCGTACACCCATGGTTGTTGTTGCATACGTTGCATCCGGCGCAGGAGACATTCTGGCACGTGTGCGTGCTGGTGTTACAAGTCTGGCAGGAACCGCAATCCGAATTGCTGCAGCAGGCGTAGTTCGTACACCCATGGTCGTTGTTGCATACGTTGCATCCGGCGCAGGAGACATTCTGGCATCTGTGTGTGCTGGTGTTGCAGGTCTCGCATGAACCACAATCCGAATTACTGCAGCATTCGTAGTCTCTGCATATGCCGTTATCGCAGTACTGGCAGCTGCCGCAGTCGCTGTTGTTGCAGCACTGGGCGCAGTCCTGGCAGCAGTTGCTACTGTTCTCGCACACCGAATCGCATGTCCCGTCGCCACAGTCGGCGGGGCCGCAGCCGCAACCTCCGCAGTTGTAGCTCAGGAGCAGATAATCATCCGCAGCCTCGTCGAATTCGTCCAAACAGCCCACATCGCTTGAACTGTAGCAATCACCGTGGCCGCGACCGCAGCGGTCGTGGTCCGCGCAGTCATAGGAATACACCCCGGCACCGTCCGCCCCTCCACATCCGGACCCGCACCGCCCCAGGCACGCACTATCGAGATCGCACCCGGCCACGAAGACCTCCGAGCAGTAGCAGTACTCGCCGAGATAATCGTACGACAGCCAGTAGTAGGCACATGAACACCCCTGCTGAAGATGCGCAAGTGAATTCCCGTTGCATCCACAAGGCCATCCGCACGACTCACAGCATGAATCGTCAAGAAAGCAGGAGGGTATGGATTCGCATCCGTAGGTGCATGTTGCCGCTACGGCATCGGGTTGCAGCGGCGGAATATTGGGGGCGGTGCGCGTAATCACGCGTCTTTTGAACTCGTAGCCAACTGGCGCCTCTGCCCAATACGAGACGACCCTGTGCAGCAGATCGGCGTGCGGCGCGAGTTCCCGCTTGTATGGATCGAGGTGCTGCTCAAGCGCAGTGTTCAGCTCAGCCAACGCCAAGTGTTCGTCAAGAGACAACTCATGGCCGTGGCCGTCCAGGGTACGGGTGTCTTCGCCGAGGTCCGCCTCAGCACCGAGCATGATGTCGCCCAGCTTGACTTGGAGCACTGCGTGTGAACGGTCCTGCATTCGACTTGAAAAACTCACACGCAATGTAGCCGAACGCAGGACACCCGTAATCTCATCGTCTCTGTGCGCCGTGATTTCCAAAACGGGCGCGATAGGCGCCTTCTGATTTGCTCTGGGATCCTGGGTGATGGCCGAAGTTGTCAAAGCGAACCCTAGGAACGCCACCAAGACTGCTGCTTTCCTTCGTCCCATCGTTGATCCTCCCGGACTGTTACGCTGGCTAGGAACAGATCGGTGTCCTGCGCGCCGATCCACGAGCCGGTTCGTAGTACCGCAGTTGGACATCGTCTTTTTTCCTTTCGTATTGGCGACGCCCGCCGCCACCGGATGCATGTGGGCCAAAACCCGGGCACAGAACACAGGAGCACGCTACGGGCAACGCGACCAGCACATCGACGCGCCGTGCGATTCGTCGGATCCACCGTCGAAGTTGACTTCGCCATCGAAACAGGCGGTTCCCGACGCGCCTCCCGGGGGTGTGGCGTTGTAGCTCAGCGTGCGTGGTTGATCATCCAGGAAGAACCACTTCACTTTCCCATTTGCCGAGTCGTATGCTCCCCCATCGCTGATGCTCGAGATCGTCCAGCCGGCAGGTGGAACGTCCTCGACTCCGTACACCAGCGTACCGTCTGGCGGCGTTATGGAGAACGAACGCGAGACAGCCACACCGGGGTCGTAGCAACCGTCCGTGGGACACTTTGGAACACAAGTGTCCGCGCCGGCGGTCTGATTCGAGCCACCGTCGAAGTTGACAAGGCCCGCGAAGCACTTGTTCCCGTTTTCACCAGCTGGTGGGGTGGCGCTGTATGTCAACGTCCGTAGCTGGTCATCCAGGAAGAACCACTTCACCTTGACGTTCGCCGCGTCCCACTCGCCGCCGTCGCTGATGCTCGAGATCGTCCAGGCCGCTGGCGGCGTGTCTTCGACACCATGCACGAGCGTCCCGTTCGGTGGTGAGATACTGAGCGAACGGGTGTACGCCGCACCCGGGTCGTAGCAGGAGCCCCCTTCGTCGCACTGGTTCAGATCCTCGCTGCACGTCTCGCCCGCGACCGTGTCGCACGGATCTCCGCTCGAGACGCAGCAGCCGACGGCCGCGTCGCAGTGCTCCGTCCCGGTGCAGAACAGGCCGTCATCCGGGCAGTCCACGTCGCCTGTGCAAGCGGTGCAAGGATCACACGCGCCGGTGTCGGGGTTGCAGACCTCGCCGTCAGCACACTCGACGGCTGTACCGTCCAGGCAATCACCTGTATCGGCATCGCATGTCTCGAGGCCGTTGCAGGCGTCACCGTCGTCGCAGGTGTTCTCGAAGCACAGATCCTCGACGCAATCGCCAGACTCGGAGTCGCAGATCTCGCCCGGATCGCACACTACGGCCTCGCCGTCCACGCAGCCGTCGATGGGATCGCACGTCTCGACACCGTTGCAGGCGTCACCGTCGTCACAGACGAGAGCTTCGCCACCAATGCAATCGCCGGTGGCGGCTTCGCACGTCTCCTGGCCGTTGCACGGGTCGCCGTCGTCGCACCTGTTGCCCAGACAAAGATCGGATTCGCACTCGTCTGTCGCCTCACGACAGGACTCGTCAGGGGGACACGGCCGGGTGCCGTCCACGCAGAGGCCGGTGGGGCCGGCTGCGGCGTCGCAGTCGGCCGTGCACGTCTCGGCGCCGTTGCAGAACAGACCGTCATCGCACGTATTGTCGAGGCACGGATCGACGCACGCGCCGTCCGGCTCCGTGCAACACGAGCCTGCGCCGCACTCGACGAGCGTGCCGTCGGCGCAGACCGCCTGGTCACCGTCAGCCGTGCAGGTCTCCAATCCGTTGCACCCCAGTCCGTCGTTGCAGGGATTATTCACGCAGGGATCGCAGCCGGCGGCGAGGAGCAGCACCGAACCGGCAAGCCCGACGAGCATGCGGATCGCGCTCTTTGGGGGCCTCGGCGTAGCGTTAGTTACGTCGTCCATACCGACCATCTCCAAGAAAGGAACGCTTGATTCACGCGAATAGACAGGACCACGACTGAAACTGCATAGCCCGCAACGGAAAGTCGCGATACGAGATGACGCGGCTGCGCTGCTCGCAAGAGCCAATCTCCTAGGATTTGCCCCAACCGCCGCAGCTCTAGGAGTGTAACAAGGCCGTTACACAAGGGCAAGCCCAATCGTCAGTTCGAGCACCTTCTCCGGCAGCAGATCAGTGAAGTTCTCTATCTTTCCGATTAGGCGTCTGTACTATCAGCTTCCTCGCTTCACCGATTGTCTCGTCCCGACCAACTCAGTTCCCGCGTTGGCGCTGCGCGTTCTGTCCCGTGCCTGGGACGCTGACCACGACCAGCGAGCCGTCGGGCGCGAGTCCGGCTTTCCATGCGCTATCCACGCTATGGCCGCGCACGGATTCATGGTTTAGCTCACCCGAGCGCCTCCGGATGAAGTTCTCCTTTAACTCGCGGTGGGTTCCTGCTGCGGTGTACTCGGAAGGCGGTGACTGCCCCAGACAGCGATCATCCTGCACAACGCGGCCAGCGAACGGGGCTCCGCACCGCCTCGGGCGGCGGCAACGAATCAGCGCGCGAGGCTCTGGTCGGTCGCCTACATAGAGCTCAGAGCCATCGCATGGCACCGGATGGCGGCTGAGCGGGCGGCGCACACGCTCCTGACCTGACCCCCGAGGACGAGTCCAGGCCGTATGTTAGCATCATGCGGTTTCTGGATCTGGAAAGGAGGTCGGATCATGGCGAAGAGACGGCATACGGCGGAACAGATCATCGCGAAGCTTCGGGAGGCGGAGATCCTCCTTGCGAAAGGTGCGAAGCTGCCGCAAGTCTTCCGGAAGCTCGGCGTCACGGAAGTGACGCACTCACAATGCACCTCCTGTCACACTTTTGAGAGCGGCCTGACCGCTGAGGTTCGTTTCGACATTTCTGCCGGAAGCCTGTCCCGTTCGTTCTTGTAGGCAGTAAGCTCCCTTCGCTCACCCGGATCGGCATGTATGATCCAGCGTCCCTGGGGGCCGCCTATCTGCCGTGCCGAGACCCGGCCGGCGGGTCGTTGCGATCGACCTTGAGACCCGATACCTCGAAGCGCTCGATCTTCCGAACTTGGAGGTTCGGTGCCTGGACATTGCGACTGAGACCGCGGAGCCATCGTCGTTCGACCTCGTTCACACGCGGGCGGTGTTGGTGCACATTCTCGAATGCGCGCAGGCCTTGCGAAACATGATCTCTGCACTAAAACCTGGCGGCTGGCTCCTGCTTGAGGAACCGGATGTAGTATCGCTCACCTCCGCCGCCAGCGACCCGGCCGATCGCGATTCTATGGCCAAGACTATTGACGCAATAGTCCAAGTGCACCTGTCAGCAGGGGCTGACCCGTATCTGGGAAAACGGGTGCCAACGCTTCTCAGAGAACGTGGCCTGACGGAAATAACCGTCGAAGGCACCGCGCTCGTTTCTCACGGCGGCTCGGCTCACGCGCAGTGCCTGGCGCTAACCGTCACCAAGATTCAGGACATACTTCTCGAAACAAGCAGGGTATCGAGAGCCGAAGTCGACCGTTTTCTGGCGCTCATGGATGATCCAGATCACTGGTTCATGGACTGCGTAATGGTCAGAGCGTGCGCCCGCAAGCCCGGTGGTTGAGCGCCGAACCCGAGCCCGCCGGATCATGCAGCCGGGGCTTCCGCCGGTACAACCGGTCAACGGAATCCAGACTATCGACGTGCAGGTAACAGTGTCTGAGTCGACTCCGACGTCTCGAAGCGGTCGTGCCCGGGCAGATTCTTGAGGTTCGCTGCGCTGACGCCAAAGCAGGCGTGATCCGCGGTAAGCATGCCCCCCGGGTTGTGTGGCATGGACGACTACGAACCACGATACGAGCCAGGCGTTCGAACTACTTGTCTCGGTGGCGGTGATTCCCAGCTCGTGCACTGTTGCGGCTGATCCATTCTCTACCGACTGCCGCCTGATCTGGCTTCAATAGATCGTCCGGTGTGACACAAACCACGCGCCCATCGTTCGGCAAGACCGGTGCGACCTTGGTATTCGCGGTTCGAGAAGTGGCGACAACGACGACTCGATCCATACCTGCCGCCAAGCACTTCCGAACGTTCGCGGCGGCGCCCGATTTCCCGGTCTCGATTTCAAAGGCGATTCGCTTTCCGCTACGACCGGCGACGAGGTCGATCGTCTTTCCCCCGCCGACGGGTACCTCCCCGGCAACGCTGTACCCGTTGGCGCGAAGATGCTGAGCGATGCGGTGGACCCAGTATCGGTGCGTTGTGCCACCGGGTCGGTGTGATGGCCGTGTGATGATCCCCAATGCTGTTCTTCCCTCATCCGTGAGTGTCAATACTTTGACTCTTCCTTTTGGAACGATGATGCTAGAAGTAGAAAGTAAAGAAGACGAGAGGAGAGAAGATTGAAGAATGGTGCCGCGGCGGGCGGAGAGGCAAAGACGACGATAGCGTTGAGTGACGGTTGACGTGGGATGTTCGTGAACGTCGGTTAAAAACGCCCTTTCCTGCGTTGTCAGCTGAATTGTGCACCTGTCTTTCGTTTTCTCCTCTTCTTGTTTACCGGCAGGCGGAACAGCCGGAATCACTGTGTCTTTCGCGCGCATCGGTCTCGCCTCGCCTCCGTCACCCGGAATCACACCGGAACAGCCCTTTCGTGTCTCAAAGAGCTCGTCGCCTCCCTGCAAAAAACTCCGGGCTCGTCGTTGGATTTCTTCGTCGGTCACCGCTCCTTTGCCGAGCCGGAACAGCGGCAGCTTAACGAGGAACGGAAAGAACCATCGCCCCTGCAGCCGTACGACGGTCCAACCCACTTCGAGCCGTCCGAGGTAACCGGTTTGTTCACCATCGAGGTGCAAGCTGTCCTGGATCATGGCAATGTCGCCACGGTGCTTGAGATTGAAGGCGAACGTGGTGTACGTGTTGCCGAGGGCCGGTTTTGAGATCAGGCTGGGATGTTGGTCGAGCACGATCACAGCCTCGCCAAGTTCACGGATCTCCCGAAGCAGCACGTCGGTCACTGCCTCTTTGCCGGTGACTTCCTGTTTCTTGCGAAGCAGGATGTGATGCGCTTCTTCGATAATGATCGCGTGCTTGAATTGCTCGCGTTGCGGTTGGCCAAGGCGGTAATGATGAATCCATAGAAGGAACGACTCGATCAGGAATGTCTTATCATTGTTGGTCAGGGCGTCGAGTTCGAGGATGACCCGGCGATCGAGAAGCCGAGGCACGTGAACATACGGCGGCTCGTTCAGCACCCGGCCCATCTCGCCGAAGCAGAGCACCTCGACGGCACGGAGAGCTGACTCCATCCAGCTCGCTTCGCGTCCCTTGGCTCGATAGGCCTGGAGGTAGTCACGCACGTTTGCCATCGTTGGGTAGACTTCGGCGCGGTCTTCATACAGCCCGGCCTGTCCGTAGAGATGATCGATCGCGCGCATCAGCAGAACGGTCACGCCCTCGCCCAGGAAATAGACGTGGCACATGATCTCGATCAGCTTCTTGAGCCAGACGGTTGCCGGCGTTCCGGGAGGCGGAATCAGTGGGTTGAATCGAAACGGCGCGATGTCACGACCGACCGTGAAAACGAACAGGTCGTGAAACTCCGGAATGGCGATCAGGTCGCGGTAGTTGCGCTTCCAGTCGAAGACGAGGAACGGCTTGCCGGCCCGGATCAGGTCACGCAGCAGAAGATAGGCAAGATTGGTCTTGCCGCTTCCTGAGCGACCGAAGATGCCGATGTGCTGGATGAACTCGTCCTCACGCAAGCCGAAGGGGTAGAAGCTATCCTTGCCGTAATGGATCATTCCGGCCGGATACTCGCCGGCCGCAAGATCAGGCGGCGGCGGTTTCAGAAGTACGTGTTCGCTGTCGAACGTCTCGGACAACCGCTGGGCGAGCGTCACACGAAGCGTCTGCTCGATCGCTTTGCGCGTACCCGGATCGGCCACGAGGAATTCCTGCCAAAGCAGGTCGAGTTGCTGGCCCAGAATGGGGCGGAGTTTGCGGAAGACCTCTTCAATGTTCATGGTCCGCGCAACCTCCGCCGGGCAGCGAGCAATGCCTTGTACTCGTCTACGAACGTGCGCCGTTCCTTGGCGAGGTTGACGCGGTTCTCCCAGTACTTGAGTTCTTCGGCGCGGCGCTCCTTGGCTCGGCTTGTCAGGCTTTTGTGCAGGCTCAGGCGAAGGAATTCGACCTGCGGATAGAAACCCGTTGTCCAGGGTGGGTTCAGCGTACTCAGGAAGTGCTTGGCCTCGTCGGCCTCGCGTTCGATCTGCTCGATGAATCGCACGTTGAGTTGCTTGCGACCAGCGAGGGCGTCGTCGATTTCGCGGATGGCGTCCCGGAGGTTGGCGATACGTTCGTCCAGGATGCCGGTGACCGACGTGGCGCCCTTCCCGTGTGTTGTGGTTCCACGTTCGTCGGTAGAGCCGGGGCTGATCGGGCTGCCGTTGCCGTTCCCGTGGTGTTCATCGCTGCGCATGGTTCACCGAGCCTCTTCCGAATCAGTCAGTCATCCCAGG
>JAJDDX010000130.1 GCA_029260055.1 Phycisphaerae bacterium | reverse complement strand
GCGCCGGCCGTTGATGCTGCGCACCGAGCGCCTCAGCCCGTTCGTTCCGCCATCTGACATGCCCACCTGGGCGTCAACTACCAACCCCACGGTCGGCCCACGCAATCCTCGTGCCGAACAGGATTGGGGTGCCCCATCCTTTGGGTACTCCCGAAGGGTGGGGGACGAACCTCGCGCGGGGAGGTGCTCGAAAGTCCCGGATTGTCGTTTCCCCACCCTTGCTGCGCAAGGATGGGGCACCCGCACCGCGCACGGGCAAGCAAGCCGTAGGGCCCGCTGTGCGGACCATGGGACTGGGAGAACGCCTGCGGATTGCAGTCCGTGGACGGATGTGCCGACAGTTTCGGTCCGCACAGCGGACCCTACCTCGGATGGGTGGACAGCGCATTCGTAGAACGGGCGGTATACGGCGTGGATTGTCGGGTGTGGATTCCGGCGTCTACTTGATGGCGACGACGCCGCCGCCTTTCGTCTCGACGACGATGCCGCCGGCTGATTCCGTGACCTGCTGCCAGCTTCCCGAGATGATCTCGTAGCCCCCGGTGACCGGCATGAACTCGACCTGGACCATGTGCCTGGCGTCGCCCATGATGCCGGTGGCGATCAGCATCGCAGGGTCGGTGCCGTCGGCCTGCCCGTTGCCATCCGGGGCGACGATGACATCGAGGCTGATGGTCCCGTCACCGAATGGCTGATCGGTGAGCCAACTCGCCCGCGCGACGCCGTTCCACCAGTTGCTGTCGTCGCGGACCTTCTGAAACCCGTATTCGATCGCCGAATGGGCGTAGAGTCGAGCCTGAGCATAATCACGCGACAACTCAGCACCACGGGCTTCCACGCGCGCGACCATGATGGCCGACAGCCCGATGACCATGACCAGCATGGAGATACCCAACACGAGCACGTAGGCCGACCCGCGTCGGCGCGACGCGGTGTGGGTGCGTCCGGGACGCACCCTACCGGTTTTGGTCCGCACAGCGGACCCTACGATGGGTGCCACTGGCGGCTTGCCCGCCAGTGTATCGACGCGGACGGCGATGTCAGATCGTAATCGGTTCATCACGGGTTCCCATCACAGATGGTGCCGTCGCCTTCGGCCTTCTCCAGGACGCCATTGCCGCAGCAGTACTGTTTGTCCTTCTTTCCGCTCAACACGCTGGCGCAGTCGCCGGGGCAGCTCGTGCAATCCTCGCCGGTGTCGCAGATCGAGTTGCCGCAGGTGCAGGTCGGATCGCCGGCGCAGTTCGCATCCGCGCAGTCGATCAATCCGTCGCAGTCGTTATCCACGCCGTCGGCGCAGTCGGTGCCCGCCGTCTCGGACGGTGGGATGGCCGGGCAATCCGCCGCACAGCTACACAGCTCGTTGACGGTGTCGCAAGTCCCGTCGCCGCATACCGCGGCCGCCGCGCCTGCCTGCTCCGTGCCGGCAGCCCATTCGAGTGCCCGCATCATCAGGGTCTGGCCGTCGACGTTAAGCGCGTTGATATCGAACCCGGCACTACCCCACGGCATGAGCACTCTTCGCCCGGCGGCCGTTCCGCCGCCCAGCATCGAATCGCCGGTATCGAACGCCGCCGCTGAACCGTAGAAGTTCGGGCCTTGGGTGTTGGACGCGGCGATGGGCACCAGGCCGGGCGCGATCGAGCCGTTCAGGACGAAGACGGGCTGGCTGGAGGTAAACGGCGAGAAGTAGGACGTGCCGAAAGGCTCCATAATGTAGTGCGTCGTACCAGTCCAGGCCACGATGTACAGCGTCGTTCCGGGACTCGCATTCGCGCAGAAGCCGAACTCGTCAGCCAGGCCCATCTCCTCGTTGACGACACCGAGGGTCGTCCCCACCAGCTTCGTGCCCAGCATCGTGTCAAGGATGGTCTCCGGCACGTACGCCACGTCGGCATCCTTCAGACCGCCGTCGTACTCGCTCTGCGGGGCCGAGTCCGCGATGGTAGACACCTTGTATCCCCAGGTGGTCATAAGCGTCTTGCGTGCCTCCTCCTGGGCCGTGAGCGTCGCAGCATCGCCCACCACCATCAGCACTTTGATGGAGATGTCTTCCGGCGAGGGAAGTCCGGCAGTGGCAAGCGCCGAAAGCTGCGCGATGGCCGTGCCGTTGTGGCTGACGGTCACAGTGACTCGTTTGATGCCCGAGTCCTTGATGTCCAGTTGAGACATATCGACCGAGCTCTGCCAGGCGACGCTGACGGTACGCTCCCAGCCGGTCAGGTGCGACATGACGGTGCCGTCGTCTTCCTGTGGCGGGGTCGCGGACCAGGCGTTGTAGTCGTCGACATCGTCCTTGCCGGCGCGCGTCGTGATCTCGAGCACCTCGTGGCCAAACGCGATCGGCGGACCATCCGGGTCCTCGTAGGGCTTTGCGAGGATCTCGGCCATGAGTTGTTCGGCGAGCAGCCGAGCACGGACCGTCTCACCGGTGTACTGCCGCCCCATTGTCGCGCCGCCGACGGTGTTCATCACACCGACCAGCATGACACCGACCACGACGACGGAGATCGTCGCCTCGACGAGGCTAACCCCCCGCCGGCGGTGCTTGGAGCGCGGATATAGGTCCCCTGGTTGCGCGCGGCTCACCCGTCCCGAGCGTCGGCGCGCATCCGTACCGCGAGCGTGAGCGAGCGGGCCCTGGTCGATCCACGCCCGCTGGCCGGTGCCGGCAGCCGCTCCCTGACGGTCGTGGTACTGATCGCTGGGTGCCACTGGCGGCTTGTCCGCCAGTGCTTGCCCACCAACCGAGGCGGCGACGACCCACCCGGTGCGTCCGGGACGCACCCTGCGGGCTGTCCTTGGTAGTGCTTCGGTCCGCACAGCGGACCCTACGGTCTTGTTAAGGGGGGACGACGGGCGAGGCCCGCTGAACGCTTGCTGATATTGCACTCGTCTCATGATCACGGCATCTCCGGTTCGTTGAGGAGTCTCGCCGTCGCGTCCACCCGGGCGGACGCGTCGTCGCCGACGCGCAGGCGGATGCCGACCGAGCGGAGTTGCGGCACGCCCGCCTGGGCGGGTACTTCGGTCGTCACCGTGCCGTAGACAAAGTGGCTCAACGCGCCGGCCGCGGAAGCCCAGCCCGCGTCGGCGTTGCTGGTTGTGCTGAGCCCCGAGCCGGCGGCGCTGTCGTATTGGACATCGCACAGATGAGCATCCTTGGTGTTCAACGCGAGCGTAAGACAAAGCGATTCGCTGGGCGTGAGCCCCGACACCGTGGAGAAGGCGAACTCCTGCCACAGGTAAACGTCGCTGAGGCCGACTTCCGGCATCAAGACTTCCTCTAGCACGCTGGTGCTGGGCAAACTGGACGCGTTCGGCGTGCGAAGCTGGACGGCCGTAATGCCCCCGTCGCCGCCATGGATGCGTGCCTTGACGAGGACGCGCGTGACCTTCCAGCTCACCGCATCGGCGGCAAGGGCCGGCTTGATGTGCTGTGCGATCCAAGCCTTGTCGGTCATCGCGTAGTCCGCCTGCGCCGACACGGCCTCGAAGCTGGAAAGGACCGCCTCAGCGCTCTCCTGCTGCACCGCGGCCGTGGCGCCGGGCACGAACACGTCGTAGCTCAAGGTGAACTCGTGAACGTGCTCGATGAAGGTACCGAAGACCCCGGCATCCGACTTGCGCATCAGCGGGTCGCCCGGTACGCCGGACCACGAATAGTAGATGGTCTGCGACACGCCGCCGCGGGTCACGTCAAACTGAATGCCGGTTGTAGTAGCACTCCAGACCCAGTCGGCGTAGAGCAGCTCGCCGGCAATCTCGTCCACAGCCTCAGCCGCCGCGGTGGTCGCGGCGAGTCGCGTGTCGCTCGACGGCAACGCCTTACCGGCAAGGAGCACGGCTGAGCCCATGCCCGCCATGAGAACGGCCATCACGCCCATCCCCACGGTGGCTTCCACCAGCGTAAACGCGGTTCGTCGGTTGTTCGGTAGTCGTCTCATCATTTGATCGCCACCGCCTTGCTTACCGTCAACCTGTTCCGTGAGTTGGCATCCAGGGTCAGCGTCTTTGTCATGTTGCCCACGGCAATCACGATCGTGCCGCCACTGTCGGGGGTCCCGTAGCCGTCATAAGTGAGAGTCGCCAAGCCGCCGAAATCGGCCTTGAGCTGGGCCCCGTATGGCTCGCTGCTGAGCCTGACAACGTAGTCGTTGGCGGGGTGGTCCGGGTCGGGGATGCCGACCAGCGTGTAGCTGGCGGTCGCCATGTCGAAGTTGATCGTCTTGCTCGTGCTGGTGAACTTGGCCTGGCGCTGGGCGTAGTCCAGGTCAGTGCAAATGCGCCTGCAGGTCGCCTCCAGGCGTTGCACCGATATCGAGCTGACCAGCCGCGGCACGACGATCCCGGCCATGATGGCCATGATCACGAGCACGGCCAGTAGCTCTACCAGCGTGAACGCGCTGACGTGCGCACCGCGACGCCGCCACGCCCTGCCGGCCCTATGCCTGCTGTCTGCATGGAATCTGCTCACCATCACCCCGCCCCGCGTTGTGGGTTGCTCTCCCCGCCCAAGCCCATCGACTGCGATCCATGGGCTTATCCGCACATCCGTAACGAATCGAGTACTACAGGACCAAACGCCACCGCGGCCCCGTTAGCGGTCAGCCTTGAAGGCGCCCGCGTCCACGCTCCCGGTCAACTTGCGGGCGTCGAGTTCCACGGCTGTCGCATGGATTCCGAAATAGCCGTGCGACAGCACAGCGATCCACCCGAACGTGCCGGCCGCCGGGTCGGCAGTGCCCGGCGTGGCCTTGACCTTCACCGTACTGAGGCCGTTGATCGGGTTCTTCGGGAAGGACTGCCGCAAGTAAGGCCCATAAATGAACGGCCACCCGTAGGCGTTCTGCATGTTGCCGTCCACATCGGTATACCGTGTCAACTGCCGGACGAAGGCAGCGTCAGCCGGCGCTCCGGTACCGGGGTTGTAGCCGGGGTACTTGCCGTGCTCGGCGTAGTATTCGTCGATCGCCTTGCGGACGTTCGCGAGCGACATCTGAAGCGCGTGGGCTTCGGAGCCCGTCGCGGCGCTGCTGATGCGCGGCACGGCGATCGCGGCGATCACGCCGATAATGACCACGACGACGACGAGTTCGACCAGGCTGAAGCCGGTGGCTCTACGCGAGGCGCATTGCGTTTTTCCAGAGGACGTCATCATCTTCTTTCCGGGAGGCGGCTACCACGCCGAGCCGTCGCGAACGCCCGGAGGCGTCGCTTACGCGCGGGTTCCGCCAGTAGAGAAGATACGATATCGTTGGTGTGGCGAAGGCGAGGAAGGACCGATCACGGCGCACAAAGAACGGTCGCGGGCGAGCCCTTTCGGGCCCGCCGCGCGACCGATATTGTCGTTGCGGGGGTCTCCCGGCGATACCAGCGACGGAGATCTGATAGGCTGGCGCCGGAAATCAGACATGCACCGGGCCGCTCAGGCTGCCCGCCGACTTAGTACGTGTTATAGGCGACGCCCGACTCGTCCGTCTCGGCATTGCAGTTGGCGATGAATTCGCCGGTGTCCGTACTGTAGACCCAGCCTTCACCTGTGGCGGAGTATGCCGGCGTACCCGTGACGATCTTCAGCGTCGAGACTCCCTTGTTGGCACAGACCGGAAGCTTCGGGACGCCACCGCGCAAGTACGGGCCGTAAATGTGCGTGCCCGCCGTGGTACCCACCGTGCCGCCCGCGTCGGTCTTCTTGATGAGTCTGTCGGTAATCTCCGCCTCGGTGCCGGCTGGGAACGTACCGCCGTGCTCGGCGGCGTACATGTCGATGGCGTTGCGCATACCGGCTAGCGTGCCGCGCAGCGAGGCGTCACCGGCGCCCTTGGCACCGCGGCTGATTCGCGGAACGGCGATCGCCGCGATGACTCCGATGATGACCACGACGATCACCAATTCGACAAGGCTGAACCCGCCTTTGCTTTGTCTCGGCTTTCTCATTTCCGTTATACCCCTTGCATGTTTTAAGAGTCGGAGGCGGCGGGCACAACGCACCGATCGGCATCCAACTCGACCCCGCAGTGTTTTTCTGTACTGATATCGTCGCCTCTGGTGGCGCGCTTTAGCGCAGGTCAGTCTCGTGTGTGAGCGGCCTTGTCGCCGAAGCGAAGCACGGCGTAACCGTCAAAGCACTCGAAACGCGCCTCACTCCCCGCAACCGTCTTGAGCGTACAACCGTCAAGAACGTCACCGGGCCGGAGCCACTCGCCGTCCACGATGGCTATTTTCAGACGTCCCTGATCCAGGACGCCGTCAAGCACATGCCTCTCGATGAACTCCGTCCGATCAAGTTTTCCGTCGGAATCCGCACCCAACGCGAGCCGTCCGTGCTTATCGGATGCCAAGTCCGTGGCGCGACCGTCATCCGCGCCTTTCGGCGGCGCGAACGGGTCCGGCGCATCAGGCGATAACGAGTACTCCGCCACGGCATAGGGGAACGGCAGCTCGGGGATCGAGGTAAGCTCGTCCGCCGGCGTGTCCGGCGGCTGAGCGACGCCAAGCGGCTCACCCGTGGCACCCACGGCCTGCTGTGGCTCCGTCACGCCCTCCGCCATGAAGAGAGTGTCGACGAGAAGGAACCCGCCGCCCGCGGCTATCACGGCAAAGTATAGATGACGGCGCTTCATCGACATTCAGGTCATCCCTTTTGCGCTGAGTCGTCCGTAGGCAGTGAGGAAAATAGACTGAACGTCAGCATCGCGGAGCGATCGTTCGCGTTGCTCTTGCCGGCCGTGCCGTGTGCGTCAAGCTTCAGGTAGCTGATGTCCGCCCAGAAATCAGCCTGCTCGACGGCCTGAAGGAAACGCAAGATACCGCGCGTCGCACCGGTGACCTCGTAGGCGTACCGCTGTTCGAGCAGTCCCGGGTAGACCCTCGCTTGAACCGGTTGATGCCGAACGACACGCAAGTCGCAGGCGTCCGCGAACATCGAAAGGGTCCGGAAGTACGCCTCGGTCGGCGTGTCCACGGGAAGGTGCCCGGTGGCAGCCAGCTCCGTCTCTCGCAGTGCCAGCAGTTCGCGCTGGGTGGCGTTGGCGGCTTCCGCATACGCGAGATCGCCGCGGCTCGCCTCGACCAACGCCCTCAACTCGCGCGTCTCTTGCGCCGTGTCGTCACCCCATACCGCCACCAGCCAGAAGCACCCGATCGCGCAGAGGGCCACGGCGATAACGCCCAGGGCGTCGATCACGATAACAGGCGTCTGTAAACGTCGACTCATGACCGGACTCGCCTACCATTCACAAATGAGCTCGAAACGAAAGAAGAACCCGTCCAACACGGGCTCTCGCTCAAATCGAGTCAGCTCCACCTCCGTGAAGACGCCGGCCTTGCCCAGGCTTGCGACGAAGTTATGGGGGTCCGCCGCGTCGGGTGCATAACCGCTGACTCTGAGTTTGCGCGGAGCATCAATAGTCACGGCCGGCTGGTCCTCGTCGTCCTTTTCCCTCGGCGCGGCGACCGCCGTGCGCGCACCGGATTGCGGGTTGACCGGATCGGTGGCCAGCGAGGTGAGCCAGGCGCCGTCCGGCATGTTGGACGCGATGAGAGCGACCATTCCGGACCATGCCCGCTTCGAACGCAGTGCCTTCGCTCGCTCGATCTCGACAAGGACGCGCTGAGCTTCGACACTCGTCGCACGAAGCTCGGTCCGCTCGCGCTCGAGATCCTCGTCGATCTGACGAGAAGTCGCGCGCAGCGTCGCGGCTTCATTGCGTGCGAGCCAAGCGATCCCCGCGAACATCAGAAGCGCGGCAAAGCTGACGGCGACCGACACGGACCACCGGCGCAGGTGCCGCCGGCGCGTCCGAGCCACGCGTTCTTCTTCCGGAATGAGATTCGCCAGAACCATGGTTGTTCTACGTCTCCAACGCCAGGCCCAACGCCGGGGCGAACACGTCTATCCGATTGCGTTTGCCCGACGCGTAGTGGATCCTGCAATTCGTGGTGTCCGCCAGGTACGCCGACACGGGACGGACCGGTATCCCGAGTTCCGAAGTCAGGAACTCCGGAAGGCCTCCCAGCCCGCCTCCACCGCCCACCAGCACGAGATCCGACGGCTTGCGAGACGGATAGCAACTGAGACTGTATTCATAGGACTTCTTGATCTCGCCGGCGATCGCGTTGAGTTCGCTGCGAAGGACGCCGAATAGCAGCGAACCCAACTCGCCGCGGGGTTTCCGTTCACCGGCCGGAGCACCCGCGCCGCTCGGCAGGGTCAGGCCGTGCTCGCACTTCTGCACTTCGGCGGCCTCTGCGCTGATGTCGAGCGAATCCGCGATGCGTCGGGTCCACGCGTCGCCGCCGAAGCCCATGCTCCGAATGAGGATGGGCACGTCATCGACGCACAAGACGAGACGACTCTGGCGGCTGCCCACATCCAGAAGCCCCCATAATTCGTCGTCGCCCCACGGCTTGAGAAGGCGCCCCAAGCGGCACAGGGCCGTCGCTACAGTGTCAATCCTCCGACATTCGACGCGAGCGTGGGAGCACGCATCGAGGATGCGCCGGACGACTCCGCTGTCTGCGACCGCGCTCAGCACGTTCGGTGCGGAGGCACCGGTGCGCGGCAGCTCCCAGTAATCCGCCTCGAACTGAGCCTGCGGATTGCTGACGAGCCGCTGCACCTCCGAGCGCACCACCGCTGCGACTTGCGCAGCCGGCCTGGTCATGACGCCGGAAGGTAACTCGAGCGAATGGAACTCCACGTCCGGAGGGCTCAACAACACCGATACGTCGCGCCCGTGGCACTCAGCGGCGTTGAGGCACTCACGAATCCGTCGCCCGGTTTCGCTCGCGTCGACCTCCTCCTCGTCAACCGCCGCGTCGCACTCATATTGGGCGACGTGCGGGACAACCCACGCGTCGCCGTGGCGACGGAGCTGAACCGCGCGCACGCCGCAGCGCCCAACGTCCAGACCTATCATTGTTCGCCGCGCTACGGGCCGTTTCAACGTTAGCATCGTTACCCTCGTGCCTACCTCGCTCAACCGATAGCCGAAGTCATATCAAACAACGGCAGGAACAGCGATATCGCCACACCGCCGACCAGAAAGCCCATCACGATCAGAATCGCCGGTTCGATCAGACGCGTCATTGTGTTGACCAGCTCGGTGTTGCTTTCGTCGAGCACATCCGCGCAATAGGCGAGCGCCTCGCCGAGACTTCCGCTGTCTTCACCGGTGCGGACCGCCTGGCAGATGTAGGGCTGGACGAGGCCGGACGCCTCGAAGGCCGTGCTGGGCTGGCCGCCGGACGTGACGGCCTCTTCCAGGCGGTCGAAAAGATCCTGAAACCGGTTGTTCTGAGTCGCTTCCCGCGCGAGTTCGAGCGTGTCGAGCAGGCCGACGCGACTCGTGAGCAGCGTCCCCATCGTACGGAACACCTGGCCTTGAATGAGCCGCGAGCGAAGGGTGCCGAAACCCGGGATGGCCAGTTGCACGTTGCAGAGCCACTTTCGGCCGACATCACTGAACACCAGCGATAGGATCGAACCCACGATCACGGCGAGACCGGCGAGCAGCATCATCCAGTGCCCCCGCAAAAACGCGCCCGCGGACAGCAACATCTTGGTCGTCGCAGGCGGCTCGACCGCCAACTGGACGAACATGTCGTTGAAGCGCGGAAGCACGAACAAGAGCAATACCATCAGGATGCTCAAGGACATCGTGATAAGCAGAAGCGGATAGATCATCGCGCCGATGATCTTGCCGCGCATGGCACGGCGCTTTCCCACGATGACCGCGAGCCGCTCGAACATCTCCCCGAGTGTGCCGCTCGCCTCGCCGGCCGCGATGATCGCGCAGTAGACGGGATCAAAGGCGCGTTTCCACCGGCGCAGCGCGTCGGTGAGCGTCACGCCCTCCTCGAGGTCACTGACGATTCGCCCCAGGATGGCCGCTTGCTTCGGCTTCTTGATTTGTCTTCTGATCGCAGCCACTGCCGGTACGACAGCACTTCCCGAGTTCAGAAGCATCGCCATTTGGCGCGTGAAAAGCGCGAGCGTGCGCACCGGCAGACGCCAGCTCGTGTCTTCGTCCGAGGCGCTGACTTCCCGCGATTTCGCGCGCCGCTCCTGTTGCTCGCTGATCCGCGTGACAAAGAGCCCTTTCCCGCGAAGCTGATCGGTCGCTTCGCGCTGCGAAGGCGCTTCGATCGTATCGACCATCGAGTTGCCCTGGGCATCGATCGCTTCGTATGTCAGGTTCATCAGCCCGCTCCGCCGCGTCCGCTCGGATCACCCACGTCAAGCCCTTCGTTGCGTGTCACCCGCAGCACTTCCTCCAACGTCGCTTCACCGCTGTCCACGAGATCCAGCGCCTTGTCGCGCAGCGTTCTCCATCCGGTCTGCGCCAGATAGGCCCGCAGCTCCGATTGCCCCTGCTCTTCCTGAACCAGTCGTTTGATTTCGGTATCGAGCAACATGACCTCGTACATACCGACGCGACCGCGGAAACCCGTGTTGCCACACTCGCGGCACCCTTCGCCCTTCTGGAAGAGCTCGTTCGTGCGATTCTCCCACCCGACACGTTCGAGCAGGTTCGGCGCCGGATAATAGGAGGCCTTGCAAGAGGTGCAGATCTTCCGCGCGAGGCGCTGCGCCACGAAACCGAGCACCGACGACGCGATCAGAAACGGCTCGATACCCATGTCGAGCAAACGGGCCACGCCGCCGGGGCAGTCGTTGGTGTGCAATGTCGACAACACGAGGTGACCCGTCAGCGCCGCCTGGATCGCGACACGGGCTGTCTGTTCGTCGCGAATCTCGCCCACCATGATCACGTCCGGGTCCTGGCGGAGAATGGATCGAAGAGCCCGCACGAAGGTCATGCCGACCGACTCGTGAACTTGAATCTGATTGATGAGCGGAAGCTGATACTCGACCGGGTCTTCGATCGTCACGATGTTCGTGGCTTCGTCGCGAAGCAGATCGAGCGCGGAATAGAGCGTCGTCGTCTTACCGCTTCCGGTGGGGCCCGTGACGAGCATCAATCCATAGGGGCTGCGGATCATCGTTTCGATCGCGGCGCGGTCTTGGCCGCGCACCCCCAGATCGCCGAGTTCGAAGCTGATCATCGACTTGTCGAGAATCCGCAGCACGATCTTCTCACCCAGCACCGTGGGCATGGTCGACACGCGGAGGTCGACCTCCCTACCGTCAGCGGTGATGTGGACGCGCCCTTCTTGCGGAAGGCGCTTCTCGGAGATATCCATGCGCCCGATCACCTTGATGCGCGACACGATCGCCGCGTGCATGCCCTTCGGCGGCTTGAGCATTTCGCGCAGATAGCCGTCGATACGGTAGCGCACGTGGGTCGCGTCGCGATCCGGTTCGATGTGGATGTCGCTGGCCTTGGCGCGAAGGGCCGTCAGAATCGCCAGGTTCACCAAGTTGACGATGGGGCTCCCCTCGACCATCTTGTCGAGGTCGGTCACGGGACCCTCGTCGATCGCCTCTATCTCCGAGATCTGAATGTCGGTTTCCTCCATCGAGGCGAGAAACGAGTCGACATTCACCTCCTCCGCTAGGTACTTTCGCTGATACTCCTCGAGGTTCTCCTCCAGCACGAGCACGGGACGAACGGTGCAATCGGTGACCGTGCGGATGCGGTCGAGCGTCGGCAACGACTGCGGCTGGGTCATCGCCACGGTCATCTCGTCCCTGACCCGGAACAGGGGCAACACGCGGAGGCGCATCGCCTCGTCTTTCGGGATCGACTTGGCGACCTTCGGGTCGATCAAGCCGTGACGCAGCACGGTACCTTTGACGCTGAGTCGCGTGGACAGCGCCTGGACTAAGGCGCCGGACGATAGGGCACCGATGTTGACCAGCGACTCGCCGATTCGATCGCCGGTGGTTTGCTGGCGCGCAAGTGCCTCGGCCAACTGCTCGGGGGTGATGATCCCCTCTTTGATCAGTTGGTCGCCGAGCCGAACGGCACTTTCGATCGTCATCTTCGCCATGCAAACGCCCGTTCCTTCAAGGCTTCATACGCCGATCACAGGAAACTCTTGACGGCATCGTTCACGTTATGAAAGAAACGGAACTTCCCCGTCAGGTCGGTCAAGTCGAGAATCTCGCGACATGTCGAGGTCGTGTTAACCAGTTTCAGCACCATGGCCCGATCGGCGAGTTCTTCGCTCGCGTCGAGCAGGCCTTCCAGCGCGACGCTGTCCATATAAGGAACCTCGTGCATCGACACGACCACACGCGAACTCGGCCCGGAGATACACGTGCGCAGAATGCCACAGAACTCCTGTGCGTCGTCATCCACCAACGGACCCAGCGGCGCAAGCACTTCGACGGTGCCAACCTGTTGGCGTTCGACCTTCATGTTCGCGCCCCGATCGCCTCAGTCCCGAGCGCATCCGGTTTGGAGGCCAGGTCACTCGCCAACGACACGTCATCGGATCGAGCGCGATTGCACTGCGCAAGCGCCCGGGTGAGCAAGTCCCGCAGAGCCGGGTTCTCGACGCCGCTGCCGACGATCCCGCATCGAACGGGTAGACTCTCCCCCCAACGCTCACGATCCTCGCAGATTCGTGCGAGACGCGAGGCGAGTTGGGTCACGATCAGCGAGGCGAGTTCGGAATCGACTCGCCGCAATAGCAGCACGAACCGGGAGCCGTCGAACCGCCCGACCCGGTCATCCATGCGGACCTTTCGCTTCAGCTCGCCGCTGACTTCACGGATCAGTTCATCCGCAACACCCCACCGCCCGGTGTCGTTCAGTTTGCGAAGCCCTTCGATCGCGACCACGACGACCGCCACGGGCTCGCCCTGCGTGTAGGATTCGCTCAGTGATTGCTCCGCGACCCGCAGGAACGCCTCGCGCATGTACAAACCCGATACCGGATCGTCCAGCTTCGCCGCGCGGCTCTTGCACGCCTCGGTCAACAGACACCAAAACTGCGTCACCAGCCGCTGTGTGCCGCGAAGAAGCTCGCGATGATGCTCGGGCCGCACGTCGAGTTGCCCCACGGTGACCGCACCGAGCCGCCGTGACCCGTACTTGACCGGAAAACACCACGCCACCGCGTCACCGGATTCCGACGCCAATTGGTCCACTAGCTCTCCGTGACTCTCGTCGCCGGCCACGTACCCCCGACCGGTGGTCACCACGTGCCCCGTGATCCCCTTGCGCACCGACAGCCGCTTGCCCTCGCTGAACGGGTCGAGTTCCAGAAGCGGCTCCAACGCCTCGTCCTCGCCGGTCAACCGATACGGCTTGACGTGCGTGGCGCCGCAGCAGTCGAAGAGCACGGTCCTCAGGAAGCCGTCGAACGCCGGCCAAGGGTTGCTGTCGTCGCGGTGCTCGGCGAGCCAGTCGTCAAACCGCACCATCGCCGTCGTGATTCGCCCAAGCGCCGCGCGATCCGGTTCGCCCGCGAACGAGGCGGGCACACGGGCGCTCTCTACTTCGTGCTTCGAGCCGATTCGCTCCTGCTCGGCGGTTTCGCCGGCCCAGCCGCCGATCGCGCAAACGGCGGCCGCGCCGGAGATCAGAGTCGCCACGGTCCAAGGGTCCAGCCAGATCAGTCGCCCCGCCCATGCCTGAGCCAATACGATCCAAAACAGGCCGCACAGGAGGCCCAGCGCAAAGCCGCGCCGGCGCCCGAGCAGGCGTCCGCCTATACCGGCTCCCAGCAAGATCGGGAACCAGGGCAGTAACAGTGTCATGGTCATGGCAGCCTCCTTCAATCCGAGCCCAGGGCCGGGTGCCATTCCTCTGCGAACCGTTCTGCCCGCTCCGTCACTCGCGCCCATGCCTCGTCACCGTCGGCAAGCAGTGCCTCGAGGAGGTTGACGAAGACCGGCAGCAGTGCCGGATCGAGTCGGCTTCCCGATTCCGCACGCATGATGGATAGAGCGTTCTTCCAGTCGTACGGAGCACGGTACGACCTGGCGGAAGTCAGGGCGTCGAAGACATCGGCTATCTGGATGACGCGCGCCGCCAGCGGGATATCGCGCCCGGCGATTCCGTCAGGGTACCCGCCGCCGGTGTAGTACTCGTGGTGATGTCTTACGCCGTCCAGCGCCGCGGCGAGTTGTGGAACCTCTTTGACCACCTGATAGCTGCGGACGGGATGTTCTTTGATATGCTCGAACTCGTCCTTGGTCAGCTTGCCCGTCTTCTTGAGCACGTCGTCCCGAATACCGATCTTGCCCACGTCGTGCAGCAGTGCGGCCCACTGGAGCATTTCCAGTTCGGCATCGGTCATGTCCAGCGTCTTGCCGAGCAGCGTGGCGTAGTACGCCACACGCACCGAATGGCCGCACGTGTACGGATCCTTCTGGTCCACCGCGTTGACCAGCGCACGCACGGTCGCGAACGACATGTCGCGAACCTCTTTCACGAGCCGGTGGTTGCGAACGAGATCGCCGCAGAACGTGGCGAGCGATTCGATCACGAGCATGTCGCTCGCGGAAAAGGGTGCCATCTGGCTTGTCCGCGCCAGGACCACCGCGGCGACGAAGTCGTCGCCGGAGAAGATCGGGGCGACGAGCACCTCGACCGACACATCACCGAACACGCTGCTCGACGGCGGAGTCGAAGCGACCATGGTTCGACGCTCACACCGGGCCTGCTCGATGCGCTGCGATAGCCAAGCGTTGATCGTGATCCCCCCACCGATCAGTACCCAATCCGAGGCGTCGATCTCGTTTGGACGTACAAGGGCAGCCGCACACTGACTGAAACTGCGGCTCACGCTCTCCAGAAAGAGCTCGAGCATCTGCAGTTCGTCATGAAGACCCGGGAGACGCCGGGTGACCTCGAAGACCACGCCGAGCTGCTCGTAGACGGCCAGCAGCTCTTCCGCCATACCGGCATGCTCGTCGACGAGCTGATCCAATGAACCGGCCATGCCGTCCAGGCCGGCGAGTGCCGCGTGCGGCGTGCCGTCTCCGCCGAGCGCGGTGCGCACATGATCCAGCCAGCCGCGAACATCGGACGGCCGCGCGTTCGTGGGGCTCAGGCAGGCCGATTCCTCAGGCGGCGCCGCATTGCCAGCGCTGCCATCCGATTGCCGAGAGACCTGATTGACGTCGCTTAGATTCGCCTGCACCACGTCACCCCTCACGCGTTTCGACCCCGAGTAGCTCGTCAATCGCGACCACCAGTCGCGACGGCACGAACGGTTTCGGAAAGAGCTTGGCTCCGTATTTGCGGAGTTCGTCAGCGAGTTCCGCCTGATCGCACCGTGAACTGAGCACCAGGAAGGGAAGATCAGGTCCCCGGCGCTCACGAACGCCCTTCAGCAACCCGAGCCCGTCGAGAACCGGCATGTTCATGTCCGAAATAACCAGATCGATGTCGACACCCGCAGGGCTGTCGAGAACCTCCAGCGCTGCCGCGCCGTTGCGCGTCTCCGTGATCTGATGCCCGCGGCGCGAAAGCCAAAGGGACATCACGCGTACCACGTGGGCGTCGTCGTCAGCTACCAGGATCTTCGCCATGCGTTACCCCGCCTCCACCGGACTCAAGCCGGCCGCTCGCGTCTCCTGATGAGGTAGCCGAACCATGAACGTCGAGCCCTCGGCCTTGGAACTGATTAGCTCGATCTCCCCGCCGTGCCGCCGTGCGATCTCTCGAGCCGTGTAGAGACCGATGCCGGTCCCCGGCTCCGATTGAACCTCCTCGTCGCGCACGCGGTAGAACTTCTCGAACACGCGGGCGTGGTCCTCGCCGTCTATGCCGATTCCGTTATCCTTGATCGTGACGACGACTTCGTTCGCCGACACCTGACAACCTATCACGACGTTCCCGTCGGCCGGCGTGTACTTGACCGCGTTGCCCAGCAGGTTGTTGAGCACGACGGCCAGCTTGTCGCGATCACCTCTCACAGCTTCCAGCTTCGCCGGAAGCAGTAACTGGATGTCGATATTCTTCTCGTCGGCAAGACCGCGGATGTCACGGATCCCGTCAGCAAGAAGCGTCTTGAGATCGACTTGATCGATCTGCAACTCGATGCCGCCGACCTCGAGTTGCGACACGCTCAGCATATCCTCGATCAAACGCGATAACCGGCGCGTCTCCTTCGTGATGACGTTGTAGCATTCCGTCACGACTTTGGGATCATCGAACATCCCGCTGGAAAGCGTCTCTGCATACGCGCGGATGTTGGTCAGCGGCGTCCGAAGTTCGTGCGTCACCTGGCTGATGAGTTCCTCCCGCGCCTGATCCGCCCGCACCTGTTGGCTGACATCCCGCACAACGACCACGCATTCGCCTTCGCGCCGGCTCCGAGATAAAGGAATGATCCATATGCGGTAGGTCGAGGGGTCTTCCCCGCCGTTGTTCGACGCCTGAATGACCTCGATTCGCGGCATGTACTTGCCGTTGGGCTTGAGCGACTCACCCAACAGCTCGAGCAGCTTCGCGCCCACGCCCTCCACCTTCGCGTCGGTGAGAACGGTGCCGCGGATCTCCTTGGAATCGAAACCGCACAGCCGGCAGGCGCTCGCGTTGACGTATTCGAACTTGGCGTCTTCCGTGATGTAGATGAACCCGTCGGGGACCGCATGGAGCGCGTCGGCCAAGGCACCGCCACCGGCACTCGCCAGGACGCGCGTCAATTCCTCGTCGGCGCGGCTTTGCTTGGTCGAATCGACTGTGTCGTGTACCAGGTCGATCAGCTCGTTCCATGCTTCGGTGACTCTGTCGGTGGCACCCGATACACGGAGCGCCGCCACGTGGTCTTCGATGTGCCCGCGGTGGGATTCTAAGCGTTCGGTGATCCGACGCGCGCCGCGCATCTGCTCACGCAAACATCGATAGACGACGAACAACGCACCGAGCAACAGGCAAATCACGGCGAAGATGCTGACCTGATCGGCGAAACTCACGACACCGCGGATCTCGGTCGGAAGCTCACCTTCCAAATAAAGTGGTGTCGCGTGCTTCGTCCCGATGGTGGCCGAGTCGATGTTCCCGGACGCGGCGTCCGTGCTGCTGTCGGGCGCCCGACCGGGCTCGGAAAGCTGAGACGGAATCGGCGTGGAGAAGGCGTATCGGGAGACGGAGCCGTCGACGCTGGAATCGCGGGAGACCAGATGCAAGGCTCCGTCCGGCGGCGGCGCGACGGCGGGCGCCGCTGCGATCGTCCCGAC
>JAJDDX010000129.1 GCA_029260055.1 Phycisphaerae bacterium | reverse complement strand
TCACCGGAGCCGCCGGCGACGCCGAAGTCTCGTGCGTCTCGGCGTACGTCCAGGCCGACGGGACCCTCGGCGGCATGCCCTTCTTCCAGACGCCCGCCGCATGGGGCACGGTGCATGTCCACGGTGATGAGATCCTACCGAGCAAGGCGTATCACGTCGCGGCCGAGGCGTTCGGCGGGTTCGTCACGGGAAGCGCCGCGGGCACGACCTGGATGTGGGGCGACGTGAACAACAACTTGATCGTGAACTTCTCGGACATCGGCTTCGTGGTGAAGGGCTTTCAGGGGGATTTCTCCACCATCGCGCGCGAAGCGGTCGATCTCGAGCCCTGCACACCGAACGGTGACATCAACTTCGCGGATATCTCCCGTGCGGTGCAGGCCTTCCAGGGCATCAGCTACACCGAATCCGGATGCCCGGCCCCGTGCCCGTAACGGTCGAGTGCGACCGGGAATCCTCACGGACGGCTTCGTGCACTGACAGCCGGACGGAATGTCGCGCGGAAACTCTCGTCAGGCAGGACCCAACGCGAACCGGTGCGTAGGGATGCAGCGGAACGCGACGAATCCGCCGAACGGACTCGAACCGTTGACCTGCGGTTTGCAGCAACGCAAGGTGATTCCGTAAACGTCACTGGCAGCAAGACTTACGACTTCGACACAAGCCCCCCCACCTGTACCCCCGACCGTTCGACTCCGCAAGTGTCTGCGACTGATGTTGACCTTCGACAGATAGTCGAAGCGTGGCCAGAACTCCCACCGGCAATCAAGGCTGGCATCCTGGCAATGGTGTCGGCCACGAGGGAGGCATCCTCATGAACCGCGAGGACGTCCTACCTCGGTACCGCCCGATGTACGACCGCGCGATGAGAGGCAATTCCCGCATGTCCGCCGTCCGCCTGAACTGCCTGGAGTGCAGCGGGTGGCGACCGAGCGAAGTGAGGCGCCGCGGCATCTCGACGTGCCCGTTCTACCTGTATCGCTTGAGCGGCAAGAAGGGGCCTCCAGTCGGGCCGAAACGGAACGATGGTCCCGATGACTCCCGACAGTCCACCGGGGCGGAGTTAGATGCGAAAGGGTACTCTCAAGTGGGTAAAACGAGCACCGACGGCGAGCGTGGCGACGGTGCCGACACGGCGGAGGCGCCGCCGCCTGCGTCGGTAGCGGGTTGAAGGCAACGTGGCCGGAATTCCTATCCATCTCCGAGTTGCTTCAGGGTCTTACGCCTCCAAGCGATCCTGACTTCGCCGGCGCATACGATGCTTTCCTCTACTATACCCGCCTTGCGGAGCAGATCGACGAGACCGATCTTCCTCAGGTGCTTGATTGGGCGGCGAGGACCGCGGAACAAGTCGGGGCTATCGGCCCGCTCCCCACCCTGCTGGGGCAACTGGCATACCGCGGCCTTGCGCATCTGAAGAACGAAGCCGTCCGGAAGTCACTCGCCGGACTGATCCTGCGCCATGTGCCGGAGCTTAGTCAACGGTTGTTCGTGTCGCCGGAAGAAGCGGCCTCTTACGCGAGCTGCGAACACACGGATCTCAGGCCGAACTCAATCCGGACGACCTGAAGCAACGAGAAGACCGCTATGTCGCCGACAGGGCACTCGAAGCACCGCCCCGGCGACATCGCCGCATGGGTGGTTTCAATCCACGGCTCCGCGTTCGTTGAAACGCCTGAGAAAGGGGCCCCACTCCGCCCTTTGCCGCCGCCAGAACTCGCTCGAATAGCCGGGTCCTTCGATGCCGACGAAAACGTGCGACGGTCGTCGGGCTCGGTCGGCGTTGTGGCGTGCGATGTGCCGCTGTAGGACTGGAAATGCCGGTACTAACAACTCGAGTCCGGCATCAAGGTACGGAAGTGCGTCCACCCGACAGTAGGGGTGAAGGTTGATCTCGAAAGGTACATCGGAGCCGATGGCATCGAGCAGGCACACCACGTCCGCTTCGACGCCGCCGGCGATCGCCGCTCCGTTGGCAGATCGGTCAGCTCCGGGTGCGAGGTAGAGTTCCGGAAGAAACACAAGGCTGACGTCGAGGCCGAACGCATAGGGCCGCCCCGCTCGGTCTGATGGCCCCTCCGCGTTGTGGTCGCGCAGCTTCGCGACGAAGCGATCCAATTCGCCGGACGTTTCCTTGCCGAACACGTGCGAAGCACGCTTCGAGAAGCTCTCGGCACCGAAGATGAAGTGGATCGGGTAAGGCAAGTCCTTTTGTGCAAGATAGGCCAGCACTTCCGGCGTGGCATCGCGTTCCCGAGAGTTGAGCGACACGTATTGCACGCGCTCGTCGGTGCGGAACCGCTCCAGAATCTCGTCCAGGAGTTGCCGTGAGAACTCGCGTTCGTTGGTCACGTTACCCTGGTTATAGATGAGCGGGTGATACGGTCCATCAATGTGTGTGTGATAGGTCGCAAGCAACCTATCGAACCGTGCGCCGGCTTCGTCGGGCCCGACGACATCGGTCGCCTTGATCGCGCAAAAGGCGCAGTCGTACGGACAGCGGCCCAGATTGTTACCGAGAGGGAACACCGGCCGATATCCGGTTCGGTCCTTCCTCAAGCTGAACACCCCGCCATTCGCGCCCGGCGCGGCCGCGTGGATCGCTGATGTGGTCGTAGATGCACTGCCCACGGTGGCAATCGCCCTCTCAGAAGCTAGTTGTGCGGGTAGAAGACGCCGCGCTCCGCCGCCATAGTGTCCACGTAACAACTGCTCAAGACGGACATGGCCGCGACGCTCACAAACGCCTCCGACTTGCACGCACGTTCAAACGCAGCCGCCACGGCACGAGGGTCCCAGTTTCGCTTCGCCACCTGCCTGTCGAACTCGCGTTTGTACGCGCGCCAGCACGAACTTCGTCCGAAATAGACTTCGGCCAGTCGTTCGCCCTTGTGAGCAGTGCTGAGATCGCCGGGCAGATCGACATACTCGAGTATGGAGAGGCTCCCCTTCACGATTTCGACGAGGCAGCGCAAGACAAACGCGCTCAGGAATATCGAATCCGGCACTTCCGGCACGGGAGTCACGCAGAAGGTATCGAAATCACACAGGAACACGCGGACCTCACCGCCGGCTCCGCGGACCAGGACGTCGTTCCCGATGTTGCTATTGAGTAGACCGCGCGATCCGCCCGAAAAATGAAGGCGAACGAGTTGCCCGGCTTTTTGGCCGACATAGTCCCAGAGGTTCACGCCGCGCAACGCGAGTTCCGAACCGATCGGAACGCCGGGGAGCGAGGTCCGCCCGTCGCGTGCGGCGC
The DNA here is from genome assembly GCA_029260055.1 of Phycisphaerae bacterium. GTDB lineage: Bacteria > Planctomycetota > Phycisphaerae > UBA1845 > UBA1845 > JADFOB01. The sequence goes on along the minus strand of JAJDDX010000129.1, from coordinate 14,443 downwards.
GAATCACGTCGCCAACCGTATGGGACGGATAGTCGATGAATTGCTCTACACGTGTCTCGCCCATCGTATCCAGGACGAGGCAGTAACCGAGCGGTATGTCGGCATCGCCATACGCCCACACACAGACCGGGATCGAATGGATGGGCAGCACGTGCTGCGTGGCGAAACAGAACGCCAGTATCTCACGCATCACGCCTTCCGCACGCATCACACCGAACGGCACTTTCGTATACTCGATCGCTCCGCTACCGAAGGGCAGGACCTCCATCGGAAACTCGGCACCATCGACGACCGGACGACAGCCCTTGAACTTGAGTCCGCGCGACTCGTCGTACGCCGAGCGAGCACCGCTTCGCCGAGCATGAAGAGGCGGCGACGCAGTTGACCGAAAGTCCGACGACCGGCAGAGGCAAGGGCGCAGGTCGGATGGTATGGACTTAGCGTCATTGAGGCTCTCGATGTGCCGCACGACAACGCCGGCCTCGTGGTCGCTCAGCAGCCCGAGATGCGAGCGCGCAAACTCGACGACGCCGTGAACACGCCCGCCGCACTCGTACAGCGGTACGTCCTGCCCCTGAAGCGGCTTGGGGTTCTGCGGGCCGAGTGTCGCGTCGGCATCGCCCGGCGCCAGTGGTGTAAGCGCGTGCGCCATGACAACTCAGCGACTTCTGAACGCGATCTTGACCGGCTGGTCGAGGGCGCCCGTACCGTCTTGCGGATCTGCTTCTACCGCAACCGCCGTACCCTCGGCCACGGCTACGCTCGCCCCGTCGTGTGCCGCTGCGGAATCAGACGGTAGCCAATCGGCGTGCCCCGGCCGCTTGTCGTCGGTCGGCCGGCCAAGCCCCGGACCGTCCGATCCCGCCGCCTCGGCCTGGAGAGACTGTTCGAATTCAATCAGCTTGTCGCCGATGACCAGGAACCGTATCCCGGCCTTTCGGCATGTGCTGACCGCGTCCTGCGGCGAGCAAATGATCGGCTCTTGATCGTTGAAAGACGTATTCAACACGAGTGGCACACCCGTGACACGCTCGAACGCCTCGATCAAGGCGTGGAAGCCGGGGTTCGATGAGGCATCGACGCACTGCAACCGGCAGCTACCGTCGACGTGCGTGACCGCGGGGATCAGGCCTAGTTTCTCCTGACGGACCTTGCGAGCCAGGAGCATGTGCGCGTCACTCGCACTTCGTTTCTCGAAAGTGAACCACGCGTCCGCCGCCTCGCTGAGCACGCTGGCTGCGAAGGGACGGAAATACTCACGATGCTTGATCTGATCGTTGATCCTGTGGACGGTATCGGCGCGACGCGGATCGGCCAGAATGCTCCTGTTCCCCAACGCCCGCGGGCCGAACTCCATGCGCCCCTGGAACCACGCCACGATCTCACCGCCTGCCAGCAACTCCGCCACGGTCGAGGCGATGTCGTCGCAACGTGTCACCGACGAGGGTACCGATGACGTGAGGTCGGCTACGTCCGCATCCGCATAGTCCGGGCCCAGGTAGAGGCTCGACATCGCCGGCCCACGCTCCTGGCCCAGTACCTCGTTCCACAAGTAGTAGGCGGCACCCAACGCCGTGCCGGCATCGTTGGCTGCCGGCTGCACGTAGGAGCTCTCGAACGGTCCCTCCTCCAACACCACACGATTCGCGATGCAGTTCAGCGCGACGCCGCCCGCCTGGCACAGGTGGCGGCAGCCCGTCTCGCGATGCAGATAGCCCGTTAGCGCGAGTAGGGACTCGTTCGTGATCCGCTGAAGTGCCGCGGCGATGCCCTCGTGCCGCTGGTCGATCACGTCGTCGGCCTCTCGCTCCGGCCCGAATAGCTCCTCAAACGCGGAACAGTCCGGCGTCCGGAACTGTAGCCGCTCGGGGTCGATGGTGAATTGACCATTCCCGTCGTAGTCCACGAAGCTCCGGAAGGCTTCGTAGTAGCGGTCCGCGTCGCCGTAGCCGCCCAGCCCCATGACCTTCCACTGTCCGTAGGGGCCGAAACCGAGGAACCGCGAGACCTTCGTCCATAGGAACCCGAGCGAGTTCGGATAGCGAATCTCGCGGACCGTGCGCATCCGGTTACCGACGCCCTGGCCGAGCCAGATGCTCGTGGCTTCGCCGATCCCGTCCACGCTGAGGATCGCAGCCTCCTCGAACGGCGATGCATAGAATGCGCTGGCTGCGTGGCAGAGGTGGTGCTCCAGCCAGTGGAACCGGTCGCCCACGTCCACGCCGAGGATCTCGCCAAGTCGGCCCGGCACCAGGCGCAGCAGGCGATAGAACTCCCGCTCGCCGGCAGCGGTGCCGGCCGCTCCAGCCACCGTGTCGACATCGACGCCCACGTTCGAGGCGAACCGTTCCCCGGGCAGGAACGAGTAGCCGATGTGGCTGATGTCCTTCGGCTCGATCCCGGCCTGCTCGAGGCAGAACCGGATCGACTGCTCCGGCAGGAAATGCGGATTCAGCAAATCCGCAGCCTTCCCGTGCCGAATCCGATTAAACCGTTCCTCCTCAGCCGCCGCCACGATCTCGCCGTCCCGCAGCAAGCACGCGGCTGGCTCGTGATAAGCGGAGTTAATACCGAGGATGCATGTGTTCGTCCTGAATCTCGTTGTTCCCATCTTGTATTCATCCTATACAACGCAACTTCGCCATGCGCACACTAGATCAGCTACACAGCGCGTTTTCACATTCATCGCCGCGCGATCCACTGCCGCTCCCCGCCGCCACCGCTGCGCTCCGATTAGCCCCCACCGTACCGAGAACGGTTGCGGAGTAGGCCCCACGAGGCCGTTTCGCGGGCACGCCAAGCCTCCTACCGCGCGCTAGCGTCCCGATACTGATCCGGCGGCATCTCACCAATCCCCGCAGCGCGGGCGGCGCCTTCCACGTACGTACGCAACTCCTGCAACGGAATGTGCTTTGCTCTGGAGCGAATCAGGCCCTGACAGAACTCCTTGTACACTTCGGCAATGTGGTCCAGCTCACTGTAGAATCCACGCGGCACGGTTCGTCCGACGTTTTCCGTTCCGACGAGGAACACCAGGCACCCCCATCTTTGCTCACCACCATCGTCGGATCGGATGCGCGTGAGTAGAACCTGAATCGGAAGGGACTCCGTTACTGCAACGTGGAACGCTTCCTCGTCAAGCCCTCGGCGCTCCCGTGTAAGTCCGGCCCCGCCCACAGCGTTCCAAGAGCCGAGCTCTTCCTTCATGACTTGGCCGTTCCGGTCTTGGATACCACCAGGCGCGTTGGGGCGCAAATGCGAGTCGGGTTCCGCCAGCGGCGTCAGAAACTGGGGTTGCAGAGCCCTAGGGTCCAAAACCAGCGCATGGAACTCGCGTACCTTTGCGACCTTGTCCATTAGGACACTGGCAAAGTGTCGGACAGCATCCGCGAAGTTGGTGGTCGGAAGTTCCAGCAGCTTGGCAATCGGTTCGAACTCCTTAGCCACTGCACTGTCACTGATATGGGGGCGCCCGAATCCGAACACGAAATTCACATACCACACCTCCTGCTCTGCCTTGTCCAGCAGCCACAGTGCCCGTGCGAAGATCTCGGCAAACCCTGTGAGGTTGCGCCTTGTTGCGTCCTCGAGGTTGGTGATGTCCGCCTCAAGACGCCTCTCCGCAGCTTGAATCTCCGCCAACACGATGCTCGTAGAGATTGCCCCGGCGCACCCGACGAAGCCGAAGAAGATCGTGAACAGCAGAGAGACGTTGTCAACTGCCCACTGCCAATCCGTAAGGGCGAGGGTCAGCGGAGTCAGCACGCTCAACGCGAACAGGACCCGGGACGACCAACGAGCAACGCCTTTGGCGCCTCTCGACCAAGTGCCCATCGGCAATGGCCCTTCAAGCCAGTCTGTCGGCATGGCTACCTCCTCACAGTGTCGCGTGCCAGAAGACCGCCTTCGTCTCCAAGTAGGCGGTGGCACCAAAGAACGCGACTCCTCCCAGCGATATCATCCCAATCGCTGCAAACATCAGCGGTGTTTCCAGGCATTACGACGATGTATTGATCAAATGCCCGATGCCTTGCGTCGAACCGGTAAACTCGCCGATCACCGCGCCGACGACAGCCAGCGAACTGGCGATCTTGAGCGAGGCGAAGACGTAGCCACGATCTCGTCGTCGCGCAGCACGCACGCCGCCGGTTCGTGATACGCTGAGTTGATTGCGAGGATACACGTGCGTTAGTTATTCTCGTTCAACCTCATTACTCACTGAGCTCCTCGCGCGCAGACTTTGCGCTCCTGTCCTCACTGAGCGGCTTGTCTGTATCGACTCCGTGTACTGTGTTCTTCTCTGCCAGCTTCATCGTTTCGTGTCCCTGACCTCTTAACTGCATGAAAGCGAGCAGGCCTACCGTTACTATCACGAGACCCATTATGCTAAAAAACTGAGATCGGCGCTCTCCGACGCCACCATTGAAACTGTCTCCCATCTCCTTCTGTATGGCGTCGTTCGCCTTTATCGAGGTCGCAACCAGAGCGTCTGCCTCGGATCCGGCCTTGAGTATTGCCGGGAGCCTCAGTATTAGGAGCAGGACAACGGCTCCGTCCAGCACCGCGACCGGCCCAAGAGGTGCAAGCTCCTTGATGATTGTGCCCATGTCATCCATTTCATAACTCCCACCACAGTGAAGTCATCCAGGCCACAGCGATCTCAAGCGCGAGCAGCACAGAAACGACTGCCATGGTTCTGAGGGTATCCCTGGCTCGTTTCTTCTCAATCGCGAATGCGCCTGCGAGTTTCTCGATCGCGTCTCGGTCGCTAACAAAAGCCCTTACAAGCTGTTCTTTGACGTTCTTCAACAGTTGGTTCTCGTCCCAGGGCAGCGATCCTAGGTTCCTAATGATGCGTTCAGCGTCCTCGTCTTCGAGGATCTTCGCCAGTCGTGTAACTGAGTCCAAAAGCAAGTCGGCGTTGTGCCCGATCGCGAGGCGGCGGCCGAACGCCACGGCGCCAGAGTCGTCCCTGCAGAGATCCACGGCTAACTTCGTCAGCGTCCGCCGCTCCCGGTTGCCCTCTCTGAGAACCAGGTTGCGAATCCTCTCGTCTCCACGCACCGCTGGCAATGGATTGTTGAATGTAAGCTGTCCGACAAACGGACCAGACCCGTTCGCCCGTGGATGTTCAAGAGGGAAGCTCCAAATCTCTTCGACCTTCGTGTCAGCCCCTTTGACGTACGCGTTCGGGATTAGATCGAACACGCCTTGTTCTATTTTCTTCGGAACATCCGGAATGAGATGCATCCATTCCCACTGAATGGGCCTACTCGGATCGTGGTCAACCGCAGTGGTCAGCATATTTCCGATATCTAATGCCCTTATTGACTTTTCGGCGCCAAAGCGCGCATCTGAAAGATCGAAGGACGCTCCCGTCACTTCCTCTGGAAGAAAACCGAGCCCATACCTGCGTGACACATCGCTATCGAAGGACAGTTTTTCTGCCGATAGTCTTTCTCCCGCACCAACGAAAGACTTCAAGAACTCCTTTCCAACCCACAGGGGCTTCAGTTTCGCCGGAGGTGGCGCCGGTCGACCAGAAGTCGAGCTAACACATGGACCGTTTGTCGGTGACGTGGCCTTCCATGTAGTGTCTATGGTACTCGCTTGATCGGGCGTCCCGTGGGGTTTCGGTGAGATCAACCACGGGCCAGTAATTTTTCTGAACGGGTTTGGCTCGCCCTGGCACGTTTGGTCCTGCCTGATCAGTGAACCGCGAAAAATGCCGAATCCGGCGGCGCCGCGAAGGGTATCCGTGTCAGCGTCGTAGAGCGAAACGACGGCGCCCTCGAAGGGGAACTTCTGGAACAGACGCTCAGCCGCGACATTGAGGAGTTCGCCAACCGTGATTCCGTGTTCCCCCAGCATGTCAACAGCCTCCAACTTGCGGTTTGTTCATTAATCGGCCATGGTGCCCGTAGTTGCACGAATCTGCCACGGACGAGGTGCCGGCTATGCGATGTGTTGAAGTCATCAGCGCGTCGTCTGAGCGGCCGGTCTTGCCGGCATCATCGGCTCTCCCAGAACACCGCATGCCGTTCGGCAAGCGCCACCAGCCCAAAAAACACGATCCCTCCCAGCGATATCATCCCAATCCCGGCAAACATCAGCGGTGTTTCCAGGTAATACGATGATGTATTAATCAAATGCCCGATGCCCTGCGTCGAGCCGGTGAACTCGCCGATCACCGCGCCGACGACCGCCAGCGAACTTGCGATCTTCAGCGAGGCGAAGACATAGCCGGCTGAGTTGGGGATTCGAATCTTCATCAGCACCTGCCAGCGCGACGCGGACAGCGATTTCATCAAATCCAGCGCCTCGCGATCGACAGCCGTCAGGCCGTTGACCGCGTTGACCAGCACCGGAAAAAACGCCACCAGGGCCGACATCACCACCTTCGACAACATGCCGTTACCGAACCAGAGCACCAGCAGCGGCGCTATCGCGATCAGGGGCGTGGACTTCAGCGCCACCGCGTACGGATAGGTCGCCTCCTGAATCAGTCGCGAGTGGACAAAGGCAATCGCCAGAAGGTAAGCACTGACGCTGCCGAGCAGAAAGCCGAGAAGCGATTCGAGCATGGTGATGCCCGTCTCGCGGAAGAGGCGGCCCCAGTGCTCCGCGAACGCGCCGGCAATCTCGCTGGGCGACGGCAACACGATGGCATTGAAGTCGAACAGACGGTCAGCCCCCTCCCAGGCGACCAGGAGCAGAACGAGCGTCGCAGCCGGCACGACGACCGGCCTTATTCCAGCTTGTCCCGCAAACATCGAACACTCTCCTGAAACGCGTCCGACTCCTTCATCGAGTCTTCCCGCGGTCTCGGGAACGGAACGTCGAGCACGTACTTCAACGAAGCGGGGCGATCGGAGAGCAAGAACACCCGATCGGACAAGAAGACCGCCTCGGCGATGCTATGTGTCACGAAGAAGATCGTGACGCTGATCTCCTGCCATATCCGCAGGAGTTCGTGATTGAGCGTATCTCGCGTCAATTCGTCCACAGCTCCAAACGGCTCGTCCATCAGCAGGACCTTCGGGTCGAACGTCAGCGCTCGAGCCAGCGCGACCCGCTGCTGCATCCCACCGGACAGTTCCCCGGGATACTTGTTCTCGCACCCGGCCAGGCCCACCATGTCGAGCAAATGCGAGGGATCACGCGTCTCGCGATGCAGAATCTCCAACGGCAGCCGAAGATTCTCAATCACCCGACGCCACGGCAAGAGCACCGGATTCTGAAAGACGAAACTGAACATGCCTTTCATGCGGGCGTCCCGCGAACTGAGTCCATCGACCATCACCGAGCCGGCTGAGGGCTCGATGATGTCGCCGACCACTTTGATCAGCGTGCTCTTACCGCATCCACTCGGCCCGATGACCGAGATAAACTCACCTTGCTCCACCGAAAAAGAGACGTCGCGCAGCGCCGCGACTTCACCGTTCGCCGATCGATATACCTTCGATAGCTGCTTCGCTTCAACCATACGCGGTCGCAGGTCGTCGGCTGGCCCTAGTCGGGGAAGGGCCGACGATAGATCTCTTCCAGGAACTGCGTCGTATACGCCTCGGACACGTCAAACGGCTTCTCGATGACCTTCTCTTCCACCAAGCGATCGTACGTGCTCTGGAACATGGCGCGATCCATGTAACCAGCCGGGTACTTGTCGCTGTTACTCGTGACCGCGTTGTATGCCTTCTGCCGCTTCAAGCAGAGGGTTTCGTTCAGCGCCGAATCTCGCTTGGTCAGACTTCCATTCGCTTCGTCGGGGTGTTCGACCGTGTACTTGGCACCGCGAAGAGAGGCTCTGACGAAGCGCAGGACAGCATCGGGCCTCTCCTTGATTGTCTCTTCCGTGGCGAAGACCGTGTAGCCGTGCGTGACCACACCATAGTCGGCCGGGTTGATGAAGTTGATCTCGACACCGCGCGCGGGCAACTCGAGCCCTGCCGTGACCGTGAAGGCCCACTCCGCGTCTATCTGCCCCGCGATGAGTTGGGCATAGTCGAAGCCGACGTCGACCTCGGTGTACTCGACCTTGTTCTTGCGAAGGAGGTTACGCAAGACATCAGTGGATATGTGGCCATAGAAGAAGCCGATCTTCTTACCCTGGAGTTCCGACAGCTTCGTGATGCCGGAAGACTTCAGTGTGATCAGGCAAGGGAAGTTGGACTCACGGTGGATGACGGCCACCGCCTTGAGCGGCTGCCCCTTGGAGCGGGCAACGAGCAGTGTGTCCGGACCGCCCAGCACGCCGAACGTGTCCTGCCCAGACGCAACCATCTTGACCGGATTCAACTCGCGCGAGCCCATCCCGAAGCTCACGTCGAGCTTCTCCTCGGCGTAGTAGCCTTTGTCTTGGGAGACATAGAACGTCGTCTGCCCGGATTCCACGATCGGAATCGGGAACCGAACGCTCACTTTGGCCTGCGTCGTAGCGCTCGAGTCAGCGGCGGAGTCCTTCTTACAGGAACTCAGCGTGACGCAGAGTACGGCGAAGGCGGTCCCCGCCACGAACAGACCGAATCGGGCCGACCTCAGCTTCAACATGGCACAATCTCCATAGTGTCGCTCACTGCCGCGACAGGTTCGCCGCGTACCGGCCCCACATTCTCAACTCGCACTCGTTAGAAGTCCAGCGTCGGCAGTCTTCGGCTGCAAACCCCAATGTTACCGTATTGAGCACCCGAGGGGAAGCGAAAAACGACGCTAGCTCGCCGTCGAATAGGTGTTCACCCCTAGGTGTTTTCACCTACTCCTTCATCGCGAAGCAACAGGGACGAGCGGCCGTCCCCCGAGACCGGCACCCCGGTGAACCGCGTAAAAGCTAATGGTGCTTTCTCCTCTCGCAAGAACACCGTGACTGCGTTGATGTGCTTGCGACCGTACGAACCGACGCTCTTCACGCAGCGGACTTCGCCCCCCAGGCTCTCGGAGTGTCGGATATGTCAACGCCCGATCAGACCAGCCGGTCGCTACATCCAAGCGCAACGGCGGCGAGCTTGCGTCCGATCGATCGGGAAAGAACGACGGCAAGTGCCGTGCCTCCCGGCAACCATTGCATTCGAACCGGGCACGACCATGGGGCCGAGACATCGATCACCGCTCCGATCGAGTGCAATGGGCATGGCAGCCGCGACGGTGACTCGCCTGACCGCCGCGTGGTCGAACGCCTACGAGGCCAGGGGGCAGACGGCATCCGGTGAGCGGGCGACCGGCTTGCGCCTGAGTTGCCGGCTCAGGCTTCCGCATTCGACTTGCCAGAGATCGGCTACGGAACCTACGCACTTCCCTTCCCGTCACGCACCTGCCGACTGGTGAAGCCGATCCCAAGGGGCTAACATGACGCTCGTGCGATCTTCGTGCGGAATGCCGGCACGAGTTGCCCGGAACCAACGTAAGAAGTACCCGATCGAGCCAAACGCGGACCCCGATCCATGAACAACTTCGGCGAAAAAGTCAGCTTCATCTGGAGCGTCGCGGATCTACTCCGCGGCCCCTACAAGCCGGCCCAATACGGCAAGGTCATCCTTCCGCTGACGGTGCTCCGACGCCTCGATTGCGTACTCGAACCAACCAAGGCGAAGGTCCTGGCCAAGGCCAAGAGCCTCAAAGGCGGCAAGGTCGGCAACATCGAGCCCATTCTCAACCGCGTCGCCAAGGTACCCTTCCACAACACGAGCCGGCTCGACTTCCAAAAGCTCAAAGGCGAGCCCGACAAAATCGCCGCGAACCTCACCCGATACATCAAGACCTTCTCGAAAAAAGCACGCGACATCCTTGACTACTTCGGCTTCGAGGCCGAAATCGCCAAGCTCGACGAGGCTGACCGCCTCTTCCTCGTCGTTTCCAAGTTCTGCGACATCGACCTGCACCCGAAAGTAGTACCCAACACAGAGATGGGCTACATCTTCGAAGAACTCATCCGCAAGTTCAACGAAGCCGCCAACGAAACAGCCGGCGACCACTTCACGCCGCGCGAGGTCATCCGCCTCATGGTCAACCTGCTCTTCGAGCCGGACGGCGACGTGCTCACGAAAAAGGGCATCGTCAAGACGCTCTACGACCCGGCCTGCGGCACCGGCGGCATGCTCGCCGTCGCTGACGAATACCTCCGCGAACTCAACCCGGACGCACGCCTCGAAGTCTTCGGCCAAGACTGGAACAAGGAATCCTACGCCGTCTGTGGCTCCGACATGCTCATCAAGGGCCACGACATCGACCACATCGCCTTCGGCAGCAGCTTCTCGAAAGACGCCTTCCCCCGCGAGACGTTCGACTACATGCTCGCCAACCCGCCCTTCGGCGTCGAATGGAAGCCCGACGAGGACGAGATTCGCAAGGAGGCCGACACGCGCGGGCTAGACGGCCGCTTCGGCGCCGGCCTGCCCCGCATCAACGACGGCTCGTTCCTCTTCCTCCAACACATGATCTCCAAAATGCAGCCCGCCAAGAAAGGCGGCACGCGCCTCGCCATCGTCTTCAACGGCTCGCCGCTCTTTACCGGCGACGCCGGCAGCGGTGAAAGCGAAATCCGCCGCTGGATCATCGAGAATGACTGGCTTGAAGCCATCGTCGCCCTTCCCGACCAACTCTTCTACAACACGGGCATCTTCACCTACGTCTGGATCGTCACCAACCGCAAGAGGAAGGCACGTCGCGGGAAGGTCCAGCTCATCAACGCAGTGGACCTCTACCAGAAGATGCGAAAGAGCCTCGGCAACAAGCGAAACGAGATCGGAGACGGCAGCGACAACAAGCCCGACCACATCGCCGAAATCACCCAGCTCTACGGCGGCGTCACCAAGAACGGCCGCTCCAAGGTCTTCAACAATGAAGACTTCGGCTTCCGCAAGATCACGGTCGAGCGGCCACTGCGACTCAGCTTCAAGGCAGCGCCGGAGCGAATCGAATCGCTCCGCGACGTGAAGTCCTTCCAGAACCTCGCCAAGAGCAAAAAGAAGAAAGGCTCGAAGGCGGCTGAGGCCGAGATCGCCGAAGGTCGTAAGCTTCAGGACGCCATCATCAAGGCACTAGGCACCCTGAGCGCGGAGAAGGTCTACCTGAACCGAGAGGTGTTCGTAGGCGACCTGGCCGAGGCGCTCGATACCGCCGACATCAAGGTCTCTGCCCCCGTCAAGAAGGCGATCCTCGCCGCCCTTTCGCAACGCGACGAATCAGCCGACGTGTGTACCGACAAAGACGGCCACCCCGAGCCCGACCCGGACCTTCGCGACTACGAAAACGTGCCGCTGACCGAAGACATCCGCGTCTACTTCGACCGTGAGGTATTGCCGCACGTCCCAGACGCCTGGATCGACGAGAACAAGTGCGACAAGAAGGACGGTAAGGTCGGCCTCGTCGGCTACGAGATTCCCCTCACGCGGCACTTCTACGAGTACAAGCCGCCGCGCCCGCTGGAAGAGATAGAGGCCGACATCAAGGCCATCGAAAAGGACATCGTACGCATGCTCGCGGAGGTGACAGCATGAGCGAAGATGCCGGACCCATCCGCCCCCAAGGCGAAATCGTTCTCTATCAGCCACGAGAGGGCAGCGGGCAGATTCGCGTCCTGCTCGAAGGCGAGACTGCGTGGCTTACTCAGAACCTTCTGGCCGAGCTTTACCACACGACCAAGCAGAACATAAGCTTCCACGTCAGCAACATTTACGAAGAGGGCGAACTCGCTGCCGAGGCAACTGTCAAAAAATACTTGACAGTTCGCCAGGAAGGCTCGCGGACCGTTCGTCGGCCGATCGATCATTACAGCCTCGACATGGTCATCGCCGTCGGCTACCGCGTGAAGTCGCCGGTCGCCACGCGCTTTCGCCAATGGGCTACCGAACGGCTGCGCGAGTACCTCGTCAAAGGCTTCACGCTGGACGACGAGCGGCTCAAGGGCGGCAGCGGGCTCGTGGACCACTTCGACGAGTTGCTCGCCCGCATCCGCGAGATTCGCGCCAGCGAAGCCCGTGTCTATCAGCGCATCCGGGAGATCTTCGCCCTCGCGAGCGACTACCGCGAAGGCGACGAACCAACCCAGGTCTTCTTCGCGATCATGCAGAACAAGATGCACTTCGCCGCCACCGGCATGACAGCCGCCGAGATCGTCCGGCGACGCGCCGATGCCGCCAAGACCAACATGGGCCTGACGGCATGGAAAGGCGGACGGGTCATCAAACGCGACGTGGCGACAGCCAAGAACTACCTCGACACACAAGAGATCGACACGCTAAACCGCATCACGGTGATGTTCCTGGACCAGGCCGAGTTCCGCGCGCAAAGGCGGCAGGACATCCGCATGGGCGACTGGACCGCCCTACTCGACAAGTTCCTGCGCGACACGGAACTACCCGTCCTGCCGGACGCGGGCTCAATCAGCCACGAAGATGCCCAGGCGTGGGCATTCGAGCAGTCGACGCCTTCGCCGAGCGGCGCCGGCTCGCAGCCGAAACGGAATCCGAACAACGCTACGTGGATGACCTGCGAGAGTCAGCAAGAGTGCTGGAGTCTCAACGCAAAGAACCGGCGCAGAAGAAGACAAAGAAGAGCCCGACCCGCAAGAAGGCAAAGCGTGGCCCGCGCAATGACGACGGGACCACGAAGCATCAGGGCAACTGAGGTGACGGCATGAGCGTGTCGGATATTGTCGCAATCGTGTCCGTCTGCATCGCAGGGCTGGCCTTGCTTTGGAGTTGGCACGTAGGACGCCAAGCCGCGAAGGCGACGCGGGAGACCAACGATTTGGCGAAACGGCAGCTTGCTCTACAGGACAGGCTAGCGAAGATCGAGCAGTCACGTGAGCACGCCAAACTGATCCAGTCACTGAAGGCAGTACTCCGAGCCTCGTTGGAACGAACAGACCGCGGCGGGTGGAGGCTCGTCGTTGCGAATACAGGTCAAGGCACTGCCCGCAACGTGACGATCACCCTCGACGGCGAACCTCTGCTGGAACATCGAGCGGTTCCACGGGGTGAGAAAGAAGCGAAGTTGATCGGTCCGGAGTCGGCGATTTCCTACCACATTGCCTTGCATTCGTCCTGCCGTCCGCCGTTCGCACTTGCCGGCACGTGGGATGACGACTCCGGGCAACGGGGCCACTACGAAACGACGCTCAAGTAAGGGACTATGCCACCAGTGACTCGCGACACAGCCATTCCGGCTGAGGATAGGTTCGGGCAGCTCGCTCCGAAGCGGCGGTTTCAGCCATATCCGGAGTACCGGGATTCGGGCATCGCGTGGCTCGGCAAGGTGCCTGGGCATTGGAGCCACCGAAAACTCGGGTACATCACGACGATGCAAGGCGGCGGGACACCCAGCAAGGACAATCTCGCCTACTGGAACGGGTCGATACCTTGGGTCTCGCCTAAGGACATGAAACGCCGAATCATTGAGGACTCGGCGGACCATGTGACGGATGAGGCCGTGCGCGAGACGACGATTCGTCTCATCGACGCCCCGGCCGTTCTCATCGTTGTGCGAGGGATGATTCTGGCCCACACGTTTCCCGTCGGCCTGACGGCGGCCCCCGTGACCATCAACCAAGACATGAAGGCGATTTCCGTCAGAGACGGAACCTCCGCCGACTTCTTGGCCTACCTCCTGCAGGGGATCGCTCCGGCCTTCTTCGCGCTCGTCGAAGAGTCGGGCCACGGCACCAAGTGCCTGAGAACGGACTTGTGGAAGGGGTCCGAACTCCTGATCCCCCCGATTGATGAACAGCAAGCCATCGCGGCGTTTCTGGACCGGGAGACGGCCCGGATTGACGAACTCATCGCCAAGAAGCAGCGGCTCATCGAACTGCTCGCCGAGAAACGCACCGCCCTCATCAGCCACGCCGTCAGCGGCCGGGGTTCCGAGCCCCATGTGAGGCTCAAGCACTTCATCGACCTTCTGCCGGGCTTCGCCTTCCCAAGCTCTGGTTTCTCGCAGGAGTCCAGCGACATTCGTTTGCTTCGGGGCGTGAATATTGCTCCTGGATCAGTTGTTTGGGACGACGCGGTCCGATGGCCTTCCCACGTAGCCACCGAGTACTTGGCCTACGCGCTCGCCCCAGGCGACGTCGTGCTAGGCATGGACCGTCCCTGGATAGGCACTGGGATCCGCGTCGCCGAGATCACGAAAGATGATGCCCCATCGTTGCTGCTCCAGCGAGTTGCGCGGCTCCGCGCTCGGGACGGATTGCTGCAATCATATCTCAAACTGCTTCTCAATTCGGCACACTTCCTCGCATACTTCGAGCCCATTCTGACGGGCGTAAGCGTGCCGCACATAAGCCCTGAGCAAATCGGCGGGTTCCCATTGGCCTTCCCCCCGGGGTTTGTACCAGTCTCTAGGTTACACCGACCACGCTCCGGTGCCCAGCGGCGGGCGTAGCGGAGCGAGGGACGAGCGTAGCGCAGCCTGCCGCTGATCGGTTCGGCAACACCGCCTCCGGAGCCGG
>JAJDDX010000128.1 GCA_029260055.1 Phycisphaerae bacterium | reverse complement strand
GAAGTTGGTCGGCTCGTAGAAGACGGCGTGGTCGTGGTTGCCGCAAAGCGCGACTTCGCAGTGCTCGATAACGGCGTCGAGGCATTCTTTGGGGCTGGCCCCGTAACCAACGATGTCGCCGAGGCAACAGATCCTCGAGATCGACCGTCGCTTGATGTCTTCCAGTGCCGTAGTGAGCGCTTCGAGATTACCGTGAATGTCGGATACGACGGCGAACACAGGAACAGATGATCCCTCGGGACAGTAGCCTTCCTAAACCGCGCGCATGGCGTGGGAAAGGGTGCCGACAACCGCGCCGCAGCACTTCCCTCGGCACCGCACACCCGGGCGACTCTACGTTCGTCCTGTTCGTCCGTCAATGGCCGCATCATTCTTGCCTCCTGCCGGGGTATTCGCTTCCCGTCGGCCGAGCTTGGTGTCACGCCGTGTGGAAAGCTGTACCATTTACGCCGACATGACTCAGGAGAAACCACTAGCGATTGACCTGGCTCTCGCGCTCGAGACCTCGTCCAGCCCTCCCGAGGTGGGCTCCGTCACGCTGGGACGCCGCGGCTCCGTTTTGGCTACCCGTGCCTTCAGCCAGCCTGGCGCCCACGCCGCTGACATGTTTCCCGCCATCGACATGATGTGCCGCGACCATGGGGTCGCCCCGGACGCCCTGGCTGCCGTCTACGTCTCGATCGGCCCGGGAAGCTTCACCGGACTACGAATCGGGATCACGGCGGCGAGGATGCTCGCGCTGGCCGTGGGGGCCAGGATCGTCGGAATCCCATCGCTCGACGTCATCGCGCAGAACGCGAGCGACGCCGAAGACCCGCCCGCCCGCGTCGCCGTCATCCGCGATGCTGGGCGAGGCCGCGTCTACGCCGCTTCATTCGAACGAGCCGACGGCGTTTACATGGCCCACGCGCAGGCGGTGGAGTCCGAGCCGAGCGCCTTTCTGGCCGCGCAGGACCGAGGTTGTGCCGTGCTCGGGGACGGCACATCGAAATATGTGGATGTGGTCGCTGCTACGGGGCTTGCGGTGCTTTCCGAGGCGCTCTTTGCCCCTCGTTCTGAAGCCGTCTTCCGTCTCGGCGAGTTGAAGGCGGTGCGGGGCGAGTTCTGCGAGCCGCGAGACGTCATTCCGACCTATGTTCGCCGACCTGATGCCGAGGAGAAGTGGCAGCAGCGCCAAGAACGCTAGGTGCGAAGAGGGCGAGGGGACGAGTTCGAGAAGTGGGATGAGTCAGCTATGCGCCGGCTGAACTGATTGCGGCTTCGTCGCTCGACACGTCTGCCCATGACCGAGGCGATATCCGCCCGTCGAGCAGTTCGATCGCGACGGCCGTGATGTCGTCGAGGTTTGCGTGGAGATCGTCGAGCGTGGCGAGCCGTCGTTCGATCTCTGTAAGGCTGACGGCGGGGCGGCGATCGGCGAGTGCCGCGTACCAGGTGCTTCGACTGAGATCCATGCCGCCCGGTTTGCTCTTATGATCAGCGTAGAGGGCGTCGAGTCCGTCGGTGTGCCAAAGCAGGGTGTCCCCGGGTTCTAGCGTCAACTCGACGGTCTCGAATTCGGCATCGGGGTCGGCTCCCAGGACCGGGCCCGCACTTCTGATCTGCTCCGGTGCCCGGCCCGCTCTGACGAGAATCGGATAGGGGGCGCCGCCGCGGACCCATCGGACGCATCGTGTCTTCTCGTTGTACACGGCGTGAATCGCCGCGACGAACTGACACTCCGAGAGCCCCATATGGCAGATCTGGGTGTTGAGCTTGGCCAGCACGGAACCCGGATCGCTCGCGGCCGGCGACTCCGAATACGCATCACGACCACACAGGGACCGTTTAATGAATGCCGTCAGCAAGGCGGCTGCGAGGTCATGCCCGGTCGCGTCCGCCAGCGAAATCGCGATGTGCTCTTCATCCAGACGGACCACATCGTAGATGTCGCCGCTAACCGCGCCGACGGGCCGAAACAGCCGATGGATCGCGCCCCCGCGTACCTCGGGTAACTCGCGCGGCAGCAAGTCGCGTTGCAGTTCGGCGGCGACCCGAAGTTCCTCGTCCAGCCGTCGCATCTTTGCCGTCAGCACCTCGTCGCGATGCCGGAGTCGCTGGACCTCTGCCTGGAGAGCCTCGATCGGCCGGCGCAGCTCACACATGGTTCTGAGGCGGTTCGCCAGGTCCTCTTGCGACATTCGCCCGGAGAAGCTGATAGCTTCCCCGGTTGCGGGGTCCTCGATGCTCTGCGTGTCGACGCGTTCGTTCGGCGAAAGGACAAGCGTGGCACAGGGGGCTTGGTCGAACCAGTGTTTCAGTTTCGGAAGATGCGTTTCGGCCGCCCGCGTACTCGCCGTGAGTAGGATTCGAGCGTCAGGTCGGCTTCTTGCGGCATTCGAAGGGGCGGCGGCCACCTCAGCTACGTCGATCTCGGCATCGATGCGGTCGCACGCGCCCCGGACGTAGGGCAGCAGCGAAACATCGTCGAGAAGAACCTGAACGAGCGGCCTTGCCATTGCGGTGTCTTGTGTCGCTTCGGGTCAGTCTGAGGCGGGAAAACGCACCGGACGCTCCCCTCGGTACTGTTCTGTCGGTTGGCAAGATGGGCGACTGAAGGTACGCCCGATAAACGCGACCGCGCATGGGGTACGCCGTGCGCGGCGGTGTGCGAAGGCGCAGCTCGGGCCGACCGACGGCTTCAGCGATGTAGCCGCAAAGGAAGGGTTCGTCTGGGGCGGCGTCTTGGCAGGGAGACGCGGCGGTCACTCCTCGCGGTCGACCTGATCGCGGGTGCCGTACTCTGCCTCGATAATGTCGAGCGCAATGCGGGCGGCCTCTTGCTCCGCTTCTTTCTTACTTGGGCCCCATGCGCTCGGGTAACGCTCCCCGTTGAGCACCACCGCGATCTCGAAGCACTTGCTGTGATCCGGACCCTGCTCGTCGAGCGCCTCGTACTGAGGCGTAGCCGATAGGCAGCGCTGGGCAAGCTGCTGAAGGACCGACTTGAAGTTGTCGTGCGTTTGGGACGCCGCGCAGCGATCGATGTGCGGAGTCACCGCCGCCAAGATGAACCGCTGGGCCGCTTCCAGGCCACCGTCGATGTACGTCGCCCCGATCACCGCCTCGATGACGGCCGCGCGGACCGACGTGGGGAGGCTGGCACTCCCGCTGATCCCGTTGCCGAGGATGAGGTGGCCGGTGAGACCCGTCTCATCGGCGATTCGGGCGCAGATCCGCCGTGAGACGATCACGGACTTGACCTTCGTCAGGTCGCCCTCGAGCCAGTCGCCGAAGCGTCGATACAGCTCGTAGCACACGACCATCCCGAGGATGGCATCGCCAAGGAACTCGAGCCGCTCGTTGCTGTCGAGGCGCCTGTCGGCGATGGAGGCGTGGGTGAGGGCTGTGCGGAGCAATTCCGGGTCGCTGAACTCGTGCCCGATGAGTTCCTGGGCGCACGCAAGGGGGTCGTTTTCGATCACGGTGGTTTCCTACGGGCTGATGGCGGAACTCACGGATCGCGGTTTGCCAACCGTGCGCTTCGCCACAAGCCAGTACGGGTACCGAAACAGACTGCGAACGCGGGACGAGGCCAAGATGCGGTGGTCTGGTTGGGCGGTCGCCCACAGTTCGCCTGGATGATAGCATCGGCGACAAACCGCGGCAAGTTCAGCACGGCTCGGCTTCCTTCACCAGGTTCCAGCACGGCGCGAGCCGCCCACGGCAGGAACGGAACTTCGGGCACCGGCCCACTTGTGCATTTTCTGGGAAGGCGTTACAGTACTCGGTTCGCGTTCAGGTTCGCGTGACACTGAACTTCGTAGGGCGATGGCGACTGCCGGTGATAGAGAACGAGGGACATGCATTACCCAAGGCGCAACAGCAAGATTAAGAGAGCCAGGAAACAGGGATTCCGTGCTCGCATGCGGACCCACAACGGGCGGAAGCTGATCAATCGCAAGCGCCGAGCCGGGCGTCATCGCGTCACGGTCTGCTAGGTTCTTGCCTCGGTGGCGTCGTTCGTGGGCCGCAGCGCCGGTCAGCGGCATGCCTGTTTCTGTTCTGCCGGTTGTACGGTTCGGTGTTCGCGTGCATGCATCCGGGCGATTGACTGCTGCCGCGCGTGCTGGCAAGTCGGTTGGTACACGGGGGCGGTCGCACGATGGCGTCGCGAACGGCACAGGTCGAGTGTATACTCCAAAAACGTCTATTCAGGTTATGGGCAGCGGCATGGTCGGACGGTCCGATGTGCGCCTCATGGCAATGGTTTCATTTCTGCGCGGGGTCTGGCGTTAGTGCATATGGTCAACGCTCTGCCTTCGTGCCGCGACGTGGCGTCGCGTGAGTCTGGTGGCAAAACATGGTAGATCAGAACCTCATCAACGAACTGGATAACGAAACTTCCCCCATGGACGCGGAGTTGAGTGCACTCCTCGATGGGGCGGGAGCGGATTTGTTTGTAGGCGGGCTGCTCGACAGCAGCGCCGAGGAATTCCGCGCCGGTTCGATCCTCAAAGGCACCGTGGTTGGTAGAGCGGGCGACGATTTCGTCATCGACGTGGGGCTCAAGAGCGAGGGCCTGGTTCCGCGCGGCGAATGGGATGACGTCAGCTCCGTCGACGTGGGCGATGAGGTTCAGGTTTGGCTGGAAAGCATCGAGTCCGATACCGGGCACATCATGCTCTCCAAGCGTAAGGCCGATCGGATCATCAACTGGCACAAGATCATCGACACCAAGAACGAGGGTGACGAGGTCGAAGGGCGGGTCATGCGCAAGATCAAGGGCGGGCTTTTGGTCGACATCGGCTATCCCGTCTTCCTGCCGGCGTCGCAAGTGGACATCCGGCGCCCCGGCGACATCGGCGCCTTCATCGGGAAGGACATTCGGGCGCGAATCCTCAAGATCGATACCGAACGTCGCAACATCGTGATCTCGCGGCGTAAGCTGATCGACGAGGAGCGGGCCGCGGCCAAAGAGGCGCTCATGTCCGAGATCGAAGTCGGGCAGACCCGCAGGGGACTGGTCAAGAACATCGCCGACTTCGGCGCGTTCGTCGACTTGGGCGGCATCGACGGCCTCTTGCACATCACCGACATGAGCTGGGATCGCGTCGGTCACCCGTCCGAAGTGGTCCGGATCGACGACGAGATCGAGATCAGAATCCTCCAGATCGACCGCGAGAAGGAGAAGATCGCACTGGGCCTCAAGCAGCTCAAGTCGAACCCGTGGGAGGAAGTCGAGCAACGCTACGCGGTCAACTCGAAGCTCCAGGGCGAGGTCGTCAACATCATGAACTACGGCGCCTTCGTGAAGCTCGAGCCCGGCGTCGAAGGCCTGGTTCACATCAGCGAAATGAGCTGGACGCGCCGAATCAACCACCCGTCGGAGATGCTGGCCGTCGGCGACATGATCGAGGTCGTCGTCCTCGACGTGAACAAGGACAAGCAGGAGATCTCCCTCGGCATCAAGCAGACGCAGGAGAACCCGTGGGAGCACGTGGCCGAGAAGTACCCGCCGAACACGCGCATCGCCGGACGTGTCAGGAACCTCACGAATTATGGGGCATTCGTCGAGATCGAAGAGGGGATCGACGGGCTTCTGCATGTATCGGACATGAGCTGGACGAAGAAGATCAACCACCCGTCCGAGATTCTCAAGAAGGGCCAGGAACTCGATTGCATCGTCCTGAAGGTCGAGGAGTCCAAGCAGCGGATCGCCCTGGGGCTCAAGCAGCTTCAGGAGGACCCGTGGGAGCGGGCCGTCCTGGAAAACTACATTCCGGGCCAAATCGTCGAGGGTACCGTGACGAAAATCACGAACTTCGGCGTCTTTATCGAGCTGGAAGAGGATCTCGAAGGGCTACTGCACGTCAGCGAATTGGCCGATCATAAGGTTGAGGATCCGCATCAAGAGGTGAAGCTCGGCGAGAAGATCCACGTGAAGATCCTTCGCGTCGATCCGGTCGAGCGAAAGATCGGCCTCTCGAAGAAACGCGCCGAATGGTCGGCTGAGCAAGAGGCCGAGTCCGGCGACAAGCCGGTCAAGAAGCTCAAGGGTGGGCTTCACGGATCCGGTGAGGAAACGGTCGGTAAGATCCTGACGCTTCCCTCGCACGCTCCGCCGCCGCCGGTCGCCGCCCCGAGCGAAGAAGCTCCGGCCGCCGCGGTCGAAGGCGCCGCTCCAGCGGAAGACGCCGCTCCAGCGGAAGACGCCGCCACGGTGGTAGAAGCCGCTCCGGCGGAAGATGCCGCTCCGGTGGAAGAAGCGGCCACGAGCGACGAGGCAGCGAGCGAGCCTGAGGGCGCCGACGGCACGAAGACCGAGGAGGCTTGATAGCGTCCCCGGGCCGTGCGAGGAGCTTCCGACCGAGTGGGGTTGCTGTCTCCTTTATCCTGAGAAGCGGAGGGCTCGGACCATCGCTGTCGACGCTGACTTACAGGTTTACCTGCGCCGTATCAACGAAACGCCACTGCTCACGGCCGACGAAGAGAAGCACTACGCTGCCATTGTACGCCGAGGCCGCCAGATTGACGACGCACACAAGCGCGAACGAGCCACTCGTATGGACCGGGAGCGCAGCCTCGCCAAGCACGAGGAGGACTTTCAGGCTGAGTGTGAGAGGATCGAGCGAGAGTTCGTGGGACATGCGAACGCGGAACGTGCGGCCTCGGGCTTGGCCAAATGCCTTGCCAAAGCACGTGCCGAGCGGAAGAGTATCGAGCGAGAGTGTGTCGAGCGGCAGGACAAGGATCGCGGTGAGCGAGAGCGTGCCTTTTGTGGTTTTGGCCAGTGCCTGGTTGAGGAGGCACGCGTCGAGCGCGAGCGTCTTGAACGAGAGCGTATCGCCCGCGAGGACGAAGAGCGAGCCGACCACGAGCGGGCGCACGGCGAATTCGTCGAATGCCTTGAGGGCGCCGACGGCGACCGCGAACGTACGGAGCACCGGCTTGTCGAGCTAGCCGAACGTCAGCGCGCCGAACGACAACGTGCTGAACGCGTGTGCCTAATGCGCGAAATGGAGGAGCGCAACCGCGCTGATGGCGACGCGGCCCAAGCTCGCGACACGATGGTCAAATCCAACCTCCGGTTGGTCGTGAACATCGCGAAGAAATACGCCAAACGCGGCGTGCCCCTCAACGATCTGATTAACGAGGGGAACCTCGGCCTCATCCGCGCCGTCGAGGGCTTTGATCCCGACCAAAACACGCGTTTTAGCACGTACGCCTCGTGGTGGATCAAGCAGGCGATCAAGCGCAGCCTCATCAACAGCGACAAGCCGATCCACATCCCGGCCTACATGGTCGAGATGATCTCGAGATTCCGCGAAGCCCATGAGCAGGCGACCGAGACCTTGGGCCGCACGCCCACGACTCAGGAACTTGCCGAAAAACTCGAAATGTCCGAGAGCAAGATCCGCCACATCCGGAGTGCCGTGAAGGCTGTCTCCACCCCCACGCAGGATTCCGACAGCGTGACGGGCCAGGCGCTCACCGAAGGGCTCGCCGATCCGCGGGCTCAGCGCCCGGAAGAGGCACTGTTCAACGAGGCCGAAATGACGCGGGTCATCGGGCTCCTGGAAGACCTCGAAGAGCGCGAGGCGAAGATCCTCAAGCTGCGATACGGCCTCGAGGGTGGCGAGCCGCTGACCCTCAAGGAAATCGGCGCCAAGATCCGGCTCACTCGCGAACGCGTGCGGCAGATCGAAAACGCCGCGCTCAGCAAGATCAAAGACCACATCATGGAATAACGGTCGGCCCCTGCGCCGCGTGGCCGCGCCAAGTCCCCGCGCCCACCCTGTCGAGCCGCCTACACCCCCGCCCAATCGAGAATATCGCGCGCTGACGTCTGAAGGCCTGCCGGTGGGGCGTGGTTTGCGGCGTGTGGATCGAGTACATTGGTTGGGCAGAGCGTCCCGAGGCTGTCGACAAGTCACGCCGAGTGCGGGTCGTGGCCGAGGGGTGGGCCGACTCAACACGCGAAAGGAGGTCGCAGTGCTTCGAGATATGTTTGAACGGCAGGCGGCGCTGAACAAGCGCATCGGCTACGACACGAAGGCGCTGCGCGAGGACTTCGACCCGCTGTCCGCGGGAAAGTGGCTCAACGACTACCTCATCGCCGCCGGCAACGAACTCGAAGAGCTGCGCGACTGCACCTTCTGGAAGCACTGGTGCAGCGAGGCCAAGGCGGGAAAGCGGTTCGCCGTTCACGATCTCCAGAACGCCCGCGTCGAGGTAATTGACCTGCTGTTCTTCTGGATCAGTATGGCTCAGTGCGTCGGGCTCAACGCCGACGATGTCTACAACCTCTACCTGCAAAAGCTCGACGTCAATCACAAACGACAAGACGGCGACTACTCCATGAAGACGAAGGACGAAGCCGACAATCGAGCCATCTCGCTCGACTCGACGGATTGAAGCAGCACGGCCTTGTAGCGTTTGCCACTTGAAGTCCTGCCATTTCGTCGTAGCCTCGTGTGTCGGCCCCGGTACAGGCGGGGCCGGCGCCTATGGCAAGTACGCGTCTCTGACGCCGCGACCGCTTGTCAATTCAGGCTGAATACGTGGGTACGGCAAAAAAACTACACACATGTTGTTTTTCCCTTGCGGCCGGGGCCGCCTTGGCCCCATAATGCAAGGTAGCGCTGGCGTGCATGATCGTTCTGGAACGGATATGCACTCTCAGTGCTGTTCTGCCGATCGAGGAGGAAAGTTGTCACGTGGGATGCATGCGCGACAGCGCATCTGTCTCGTGCCGGATGGGAAGGAAGTCAATTCAAAGAGTTCTTCCGTGCACGGCCGTACGCTACGTGACGAATCTGTCGGGTGACCTATAAGTCCCCGATAACGAGAGCGGACTTTTGTCGACAAGCGCGACCAACAAGCGAGGCGACCGCGCCGTGTGCTGGGCCAAGGCGATTGGCCTGGGGCTTGCGCTTGCGCTCAGCGCGCAACTGATGGGCGTGGCCATCCAGGCCCCGACTGCTTGGTGGTTGGGATGGGTCACGCTGCTGCCGCTGATGCTCGCGATCCGCGTGCTTCGCCCGACCGATGCGCTTCTTGCCGGTTCGTTCTGGGGCATCTGCTTCTACGCCGTGTCGCTTTCCGCCGAGCGCAGCTTTATCGCTCCATCGTCGGGCGTGGCGCTGCTGCTCGCGACCATACCGGGCTTGTATGCATTCTTGGGCGCGGTGATCACCAGGCGGATCGGGTTCAGTCCACTGCTTCTCGGTGTGGGCTGGGTAGGCGTCGAGTTCGCGCTTCATCCGCTAGCGCTGGAGAACGGGCTCCTTGCCGGGACCCTCGGTGATGGTGCGCTCATTCGCGTGTTCGGCAACTTGGCCGGGTACGTGCTCGTGGCGTTCCTCGTCGCCTACGTGACGGCTTCACTGCTGTCAGTACTAAGCGTAGTCTGCGTTGGTGTCGTGCCGTTGCGTCCCTTGCGGGCGTCCAGCAGCCAGCCGCCGCGCATATTCCATTCCGAAACGACATTCGATGTTCGTACGTTCATCCGCCCGATGCGGCCACGCGGTCCGCCGCAGCCCGCCCTCTAGCCGTCCCTCGCCTTGCGGCGATTCCGTGGCGGCAAGCCAGGCTGTTTCACAACAAGAGCAACGTAAGAACGAAATTGAGAAAACGTGCGAATCCAGTTGATTCGCGCGGGAACCGTTTCATTAAGGAATAGAAGATTATGGGTAAGTACGTAAAGATTGCTGCCTGTTTGGGCGTATTGCTCGCCCTGCCGGTAGCGGCCTCCGCGGCGAACTTCAATGTAGCCGTCGTGGACGCCAATGGAGCGTTGGTCAACAACGCAGCGGTTAGTTTTGACGGAGCCAAGGGGCTCCCTTCGGCGAGTGGTCTTTGGACCGCCAGCGTGCCGAATGGCAAGATCTCCCTCATCGTCGATCACCCCGCAGTGGGCACGCAGCGCGTCGACCTGATGGTTGACGCCGCTGATGTCTATGCGGTCGCCCGCGTGGCAAACGGCGAAGTGACCGTGCGCATCGTGAACCAGGGTACATGGCCCGGCGCCACGATCGGGTCTCTCGACCTGACCGGCGAGGCCGTACGGCTTCCGGGCCCGATGAATGTGACCGGCTTCACTTCGCCGGCCGTCATCCTTCCGCCCTACTCGCCCGCCGCGGGCGGTGGCTGTGGTTCGGTTCTGGTCACCCAGAACAACGACCCGAACACCGTCGAGGCGGTTGCCTCGGTGTCGTGTAACGCCGGTGGCGTCAACGTCGACAACTACTACGCTCGGTCGTTCAACATGGCCGTCGAGTATCCCGGCGCTCCGTCGCTGCTGAAGTGCCTCGACCTCGGCGTCGAGACGAACGTGCTGGACTACAACATCACCGTGAATATCTATCACGACCCCTCGGGCGGCGACCCGACGGATGGTCCGCCGGCGGTGGATCACTGTGGTATGAATGACTGGATCCTGTTGGATTCGTCCGTCGTCTTCGTGCCGGATGGCACGTCGCTGGGCTTCGTGACGGCCAACTACGGTGCCGGCCTTGGCCTTCCTGCCGACGCGACGATCGTCGTCGAGGTCTTCACGCCGGATCGTCAGGTCACGGACAACGGCTCGTTCTTCCTGGGTGCCAACTCGACCGGCCAGACGGCTTCGGCTTGGCTCGCGTCCGCCACGTGCGGTCTCAACTGCTACCTGACGACGGATGCCATTGGCTTCCCGAACTCGCAGTGGGTGATGCGACTTGACATCGACCCGGCCGGCCCGGTCTTCGGTGCTTGCTGTGACGATTCCACGGCTGGCTGCGCCGACGGCGTCGAGCTTCAGGACTGCGCCGGTCGCTTCGCGGCCGACACGCTCTGCTCGGCTCTCGATCCGGCCTGTGGCGACCTCGGTGCATGCTGCATGCCCGATGGTAGCTGCGTTGACGGTCAGTTCCCCGGCGACTGTGCGGCTGCCGGTGGTACCTACCAGGGTATGGGCACGGCTTGCTCCGGCGTCTCCTGCCCGCAGCCTCCGGACGGCGCTTGCTGCGCCGGCGACGGCACCTGCTCGATCGCCAATGAGTTCACCTGCGCCGGCACCTTCCAGGGTGGTGGCTCGGTCTGCACCCCGAACCCCTGCCCGCAGAACTTCGTCTGCACCAGCGGTGTCGGCGGTCAGCTTCCTGACCAGGCCGGTCATGGTGGCGGCGGTACGGTCGGTGCGACTTCCGACATGAACCCGGCAGCCGGGTTTGCCGTGGCGGATAACTTCACGCCTGCGGCAGACGGCACCATCAACAGCGTTTGCTGGTGGGGCTTCTACGTCGACTTCGGCGGTCCGTTTGATTGCGGTCCGGGTAGCGGCGACGACTTCACCATCACGTACTACTCCGATGGTGGCCCGATTCCCGGTGCCGTCATTGCCGGCCCGTTCACGGTGCCCACGCAGGGCTTCCCGACCGGCGCGGTGATTCCGTCCGGTATCGGCGACATCATCGAGTACGGCTATGAGGCGACGCACCCGGCGGTCGCAGTGACTGCGGGTACCTGCTACTGGGTCGAGATCGTGAACCACACCACGGCCAGTTGCTTCTGGCTGTGGAGCACGGCGCCTCCTGGAGACAACCGTGCGGCCCAGGACAACGCTGGCTACGCCGCGACCGATTGGGACGTGGCCTTCGCCCTCGACATCGCGTTCGATACGTCGGCCTGCTCGCTGCCTGATCCGTGTGAAAGCGGAACCGGCGACTGCTGCGCCGCGACCGGCGCGCCCGCTTGTGGCGACCCGGTTTGTTGTGCTCTGGTCTGTGCGACGGACGCGTACTGCTGCGAGGTCGAGTATGACGGCGTCTGCGCCGGCATCGCTCAGGGCTTCATTGAGTGTGGATGCAACACCGACGCTCCGCCGAACGACCTCTGCGCCGACGCGGTTGCGGTTACGGTTCCGTCCCTGACGGCCGGCACCACGATCTTCGCGACGCTCGACCCGGTCGGCGATTGCGGCACGTCCACCACTTCCGGTGGCGTGTGGTACAGTGTCACAGGTACGGGCAACTTCATGACGGCGACGACCTGTGAGAATCAGTCGCCGCCGGGCTCGGCCGACTACGACACGAAGATCAGCATCTTCTGTCAGGGTTGCGACGTACCGCTGTGCGTTGATGGTAACGACGACGAGTCCGGCTGCAGCTTCCATTCGACCATCGGGTGGTGCTCGCAGGCTGGTGTCGAGTACCTGATCATGGTCCACGGCTTCAGCAGTGGCACGGGTAACTTCGAGCTGTCGGTCTTCGATACTCCCGGCGGTTGCTCGGGTGGTGTCGAGTGCACGCCGCCGCCTCCGACGGGTGCATGCTGCTACGCGGATACGACCTGTGATATCCAGTCCGACGAGGATTGCACCGCTGCCGGCGGTACGTGGCAGGGCGCGGACACCGAGTGCTTCGCGGCCGGTGCCGTGAACAACTACTCGTCGAGCCCCGGTGCTGCGATTCCGGACGCTGATCCGACTGGGACCAGCGACACGATCAATGTCGCTGATGTGTTCGACATCGGTGACGTGGATCTCGGCCTGATCATCAGCCACACGTGGGCCGGTGACCTTTGCGCCATCGTCGAGCACGGCGGCACGACCGTCACGGTCGTCCAGCGTATCGGCGATACGGGTGGTTTGGTTTGCGACGCTGCGGGTTGCTGCGGTCTCAACGCCGACAACCTGGACGTGATCCTCGATGACGAGGCGGCTGGCGGACCGATCAACGACGCCGCCAGCGAGCCGATTGTCGGTAACTTCACGCCCGAGCAGGCGCTCAATGCGTTTGACGGTGCGGCTGCGGCCGGTGACTGGACGATCACGATTGTCGACAACGCCGGTGGCGACACTGGTACGCTCGACAGTTGGTCGCTCGCCATCTCGACGGGTGAGACCATCTGTGCAGAGTGTGGTAACGACATCGTCGAGCCGGGTGAAGAATGCGACGGCGGCGACTGCTGCAACGTCGATTGCACCTTCGCCACGGGCGAGTGCCGTCCTGCTGCCGACGGCTGCGACGTAGCCGAGAGCTGCACGGGTACCTCGGCCGATTGCCCGGCTGACGCGTTCGCCGGCACTGGTACGGTGTGCCGTCCGGCCGCCGGTGACTGCGATGTCGCCGACAACTGCGATGGTAACGGTGGCTGCGACGCCGACGCCAAGTCGAGCGATGTCTGCCGCGACTCCACGGGTTCGTGTGACCCGGGTGAGGCGTGCGACGGCGTGGGCGACCATTGCCCGGCCGATGTGGTCATCGTCGACTGCAGTGGCGACACCATCGACGGTTGCTGCGCACCTGGCTGCAACGCCAACGATGACGCCGACTGCGTGCCCGAGTGCGGCAACGGTGTCCAGGAAGAGGGCGAGGAATGTGATGATGGTAACGCCGACGAGACCGACTCTTGCACGTTCGAGTGCGAGGAGCGTCAGCCGGTGCCGACCGTCTCCCAGTGGGGCCTTGTGATCCTGGCCTTGCTGATCCTTGCTGCTGCGAAGGTTTACTTCAGCCGTCGTCAGGCGACTGCGTAAACCAGCTTGATTTCTAACCGTGTGGCGCCCAGCCGGGCGCCGCTCGGCTGAGATTTCGACCCGCCCCTCGGGCCTTACGGCTCGGGGGGCGGGTTTCTTTTTGCGCACGCTTCGCTGGCAAGAGTGGGGCGAGGCGACTAAGTTGGCGCGGGCCGCCAACGTCTGTTCAACTGCGGGTAGCGCTTTTACGGGAGCTGAACCGGATGCCCGACAACCGGCGTCGCGATATTCGCTTTGAGGCACTCGACGAGGTGTTCCCTGACGCAGCGACGCTGGCACGCGGCCATCGGACGGTGGGGGTCTGGAGCCTCGGGCAGATATGCAAGCACCTGGCGGACAGTTTCCACGGCTCGATCGACGGGTTCGATCTCAGCAATCACCGGATCAAACGCCTCTTCCTCAAGCGCGTGATGCTCAACGAGGTGCTGACCAAGGGCATCCGGCCCAACTACACCGTGGACCCGGCGATTACTCCGCCGGTAGGCGTCGAGTTGCTGCCTGTGATGGAGGAACTCGGTGGGGCGATCAAGCGGTATCGGGATCACGTCGGCGAGTTGAAGGCTCATCCGCTGTTCGGCTGCATGGCGCGGGACGTGTGGGATCGTGTGCACTGCGTACACTGCGCGCACCACCTGAGCTTCGCGATCCCCGGCGAGTCGGATCGCGGGTAGCACCGCTCCTGCTCACTCGTCCGCTCGGGGCATGTCACGCGGGAGTGCGTCGACAATCTTCTCCGACAGACCAATCTCGTCGATGAGCACTCGTACTCTCTCGGCGTCGGTGAGGGGTGCAACGCTCACGACTCCATCGGCGTTGACCGCGATCCGGTTCTTTCTACCCACCGTGACAATGGAGTCTCGTGTTCGGCGGCAGGCGCACACTGCGTCGTTGAACGGCCCACTCTCTGTCGATAGGTCGTAGCCTGCGACGAAGAAGGCGTGATCCACTGGGTCATGTTCAGGCAGGGTGCGGAACTGCGCCGGGCGATCGCGAGAATGGCCTGGACGCCAGTACACATCGAAGCCGCGTTCGAGCGGCACGGCCCTGATCGCGTGGATCCCGTCGCAGGTGGCGGACGATGACGCCGTGATTAGAGGGAGGGGTTCGAACGCAAGCATGGAGGGGTCGACGAGGTAGTCGACACCCTCGAGCGCCACGAGGACCGTGCCGTGGCCGGCGCGCGTGCCGATTTCTCCCGACTCGCTCATAGCGCCGGCCGACCGTCGTGCTTCAAACGCGAGCGAGTGGGCCAGCGCGTATAAGGCGCTCGCCGTCGGCCAACACGTGCCGCCCGTCCCGTGCGTCAGCCAGCTTTCGAAGAAATCAAACGGATCCAGCCCCGGGGCCGGCTTCTTGCGATCGCCATCGAACCATATCCGCTTTCGGATATTGTCGAACGGGACGTGTCCGCTCCAGGCGTCGTACAATGTGCTTAGCCCTGCGAGGTTGGGCTTCGGACGCTGGGTGAGACCGAGTCCGGTCAGGATGCGCTCGACGAGCCCAGGCGGTAGAACCGGATCGGACTGGATCATGCGGCCACTTCTTCCCTCTCTTCATGGTGTCCGAATTCGTGATGCCTCTTCTCGGCGCCGAGGCGTGATTCGTCAACCGCGCGTCGACAAGTCGTGGGGAGGCTCCGGGTCGGCATGTCTCGTCTGCGGTCCCCGCGGCATTGGTTGCGATGGAGCCGATCGCAGGGGGCCTTTGTCGCGGGCCGCGCAAAACAAGAGCCCGACGAGACGGCACGCGGCTGCATGGCCTCGTCGGGCTCCTTACGACGAATGCTTCTCTCCCCGATCCGTTGGTTAAGTCACTATACTGCCGCTTGCCGCCATGTGCAAGGGTATTCCCGGACCGCGAAACAGAATGTGGTTGGTTGAAGTCGTGCTTGACGTGGGCTATGCTGGCGCCTACCTGCCGGTTGCGTAACCGTGCGGACGTTCCATTGATAGGGCACATGCAGTGAACGTCGATTGGCTCAAGCGATTGCGGCGGGGGGCGAGGCTGCTGCTTTGGTCTCAGGTGGCTGCGTACCTACTAGTCAACGTCTTCGGAGCCTTGTCAGTATTCTTCGGACAGCCTCAGGCCTATCTGACATGGGGCGTGCTGATTCACACGTCGGCGAGCCTGCCCGGGCTCTTCGGCGTGTTTGCCCTCTCGAGTCGCGGGCCGCGGGACGAACCCGGGCAATGCCTCAGTGAGCCGTTGCGGCTGGCGTGCGGAGGCGTCGCGGCGTTCGGATGGCTGCTGCACGTCGCGTGGGCCGTGTCGACCCTCGTTGCCGGCGATCAACACAGGGCGGCGTGGGAACTCTCCTCCCGCATCGTCGGGGTGCTCATGGTGGTGCTGGTGCTGAGTCGAATGAGGCAGCTAGCGAGCACGCTAGTGGCCGCTCACCTGGCTCGGTCGTTCTTGTCGGTCACGTACGCGTACATGGCGTTGGCCCTTGCCGATTACGTCGTATTCGCGTTGGTACTGGGCCCGGACGGCGGAGGTGCTGACATGTTCTGTGGGTGGGCATTGACCGGTCTTGGCGTTGTCGTTTGGATTTGGGGCTTGGTGCTCCTTGGTCGCTTCGCTAGCAGGATCGGTACCGTCATAGCGGGGCACTGCGGCAACTGTGAGTATGATCTGACGGGCAACGTCTCCGGCGTGTGCCCGGAGTGCGGTACGGAGGCGCGGGCTTTGCAGGGGGCCTGATGGAAGGAAGGGGTTCTATGGCCGGTTCATCACGCCGAAGTCGTCGGAGGATGTGCGTCCTGCTTCTGCCGATGCTCGTGGGCTCGTGCTGCCCGGAGACCGCGGACGTCGAGGCCCCATCCTACGGGTACGAGCCCTACGACGACGGGGACGGCGACCCGTGCCGGTCGCAGTGCGAGTTGCAGGCCGGGACGTGCGAGGAACGCGACATCAGTGAATTCGGCGACTTCGAAGCGACGCGACAGGAGTGGCTCGATCTATGTTGGGGCACGCTTGACGCGGGCACTTGCTCCGACGGGAAGGCCTTTCTGCACGGGCGTTGGGGATACGAAGTGGACCACATCTTCTACTTCGATCTCGACTCCGGTGCGTTCATGGGGCTGGAGACCAGCACCGACTCGCACATCGGCGAGTGCGGCTTCTACGGCTATTGGCCGCATCCGTGGGAATGCCCCGATGCCGTGATCACCGAGGCGATGTGCCTCAGCGACCGTCAGCCGGGCGATCCGGCACCGTGGATATCGTCCTTCGGCGATGATTGATGCCTGTGACGCTGCCGGGGCCGGTACAAGCCAGCCGCCCGCGTGCATACTGACGCGATCAGTTTGTCGGTAGCGGCCTACGGCCCCGCGCTGAATCCGCGCATCAGCCCGGCCGCGTCACGCAGATCGACATCGGCATCATCATCGATATCCGCGCAGCCGCAGTCGGCGCCCAGTCCGCCGTTGGGACCCAGCAGGCACGCCTCGAACAGGTCATAGTCATTCAGGTTGACCAAGCCGTTTTCGGTGCAGTCGCCCGGGCCGGGTACGATCTGCGCCAGAGCATACATCGGCACGACGCCCGCGTGCAGCGTTACGCTTCCATCCGACGCTTTGCCTATGGCTGCCTGGCCCGCGTTCATGATGGAGCCGCCGGCTGTCTCCGCGCCGGGCGAGGTTGTGGCGCCTCGATAGATGGTCGCGGCGCGAATGCCGGCCGTGGCCAACAGGGCTACCACGGCGACGCCGAGCAAGGTTGATCGATTCGTTCTTATCATTGGTTATCTCCTCCTAGTCCCCGAGGTCCACGACGCCGTTGTGGGCTTCGAGGTTGAGGTATTTCGTCATCGTGCGAGTCGAGGGATACGAGCCGCTGAAGATGCGTACCGTGCCGCCCATCTGCACCCACCTGATCCCCTCCGAAAGCGTGTCGTAGGGGAAGCTGATTGTCCCGTTCTCGGTCCCGCCCCAGGTGTTGTCGACGTAGACAACGCTGGTACAGGTGCTCAGGCAGTTCCTGCTGTTACGGTGGGCCGTGATCGAGTTGGACGAGCGCGTGCCGAAGACCAGCGTGCTCTGCTGGGTACCGGCCGACGACCACATGATCCCGCAGTCACCGTCCGAGCCGGAGCCGGTGCAGGTGCTCTGGTTGCAGTGGCACGCGTTGTAGTTGTGCCCGATTTCGTGGGCGGTCAGGCCCGTACGCGAGACGAGGTTCGTCGAGAAGAGCGTCTGCGACAGGCCATAGCCGATGTTCGCGGTGTTCCCGCAGCCCGGAATCGTGCTGGAGAAGCCCTGGACGTTACACACCACGCCGACCCACGCGACGCCGATCGTCGAACCGGCGAGGTTCTTGCCGGTCATGAGGTGCGCGATGTCGCGGCTCGTTGATACGTTGTTGTTCCACTCGTTGCGGAACTGGCACAGCAGGTTGGACGAGTTCGTCGTGCTGTAGGGGTCGGGCTCGGCGGTGCGCACGATCACGCCCTCGTTCACGTAGCAGATGCTGAACTGGTTTTGGTAGATCAACCCGACCTGGTTCATGACCATTTCGATGTCGGTCACGGTGCTCGTCGTGGAGTTGCCGTTGGCTTGGTAGTACTCGACGTCGGCATCGAAGGCGATCTGCGTTCGTCCGCCGGTGCCGAACGCATCGGACCCGCCGTCGCCGCTGTCCGGCGTGTCGCCTTGTGGTTGGAAGAAGGCATCGTCGACGCCGCACACACCCGGAGCCGGCACGACATCCGATACACGATAGACCGCGTGAAGGTCGGCGGGCGCATCGGCTGCGGTGCCGCCGAGTGGCTGGATTGCCCATGCGCCGGCATCTGTGACGATCGTCGCGTGGACCTTGCCATCGATGATCGACGCCGCGACCTCGGACGATGCTTCGCCGAGTACGCGGCCCCGGTACGTCGTGACCGGTGGGGCGGCTTCCTCAGTGAACGATCCGTCGGCGCCTTGCACCAAAACCGTGAAGTTCTCGGATCGCATCGAGTGTGGCGATAGCTCGATCACTCGTGCCTCATCGCCCAGGGTCACGGCGATCTTCGTGGTCAGCGGGAGTTCGAGCACGCCGAGTTGTTGAACCGTCGTGGTGTGTAATTCGTAGAGTGCCGCGGCGTCGACCTCGAACCTCGCCCGCTGCGCGACGGAGAGCGTGTCCGCCTGCACCGGGAGTTCGAGCGCTACGGCTTCGGCGCCCACCTCGTCCTCTGCCACGGAGATGTCGTCATCCGCCAATGCCGCCGACGGCTGACAGGCGGCGAACGCCGCGAGTGCGACGACCGCGACGCTCGTAAGTGCGCCGGGCTGCCGGAATCCGGCGTGTCTGAATAGTGTCATTGGTTTCATCATGATCCTCCCTATTGCGGCTGAACGAGGACCAGAACCAGACCCTTGCCCGACTTAAGCGAGGTCATGGCCTTACCGATAATCGCACCCTGAGCCTTCGCGTGGTCTATGGCCTTCATCGCGTGGCCCGGGGTGTTCGACGTTGTCAGCATGTCGCCGGGTCGAACGGACCCGGTCGATGCATCGCACCAGCAGTAGACGCGCCCGGTCAGTGCCACGAGGTGATCACCTTCCATGACGCCTTCCTGCGAGAGCGTGATGCCGGGGCGAACGCCACCGGCGCCGCTGACGACGCCGGCCACCTTGCGGTCATAGGCCGAGGTCGCCGTCATCAGTCGACCCGGAGAACTCGGGTCGATGCTCATGACCATACCCGGGCGAACAGCCGCCTTGTCCTTGCAGACAAAGGGCTCTGCCAGGTCGACGCCGCCCTGGACACGGACGATGTCGGCCCGAATGCGACCGAGGCCGGTGTTGAGGTAATTACCGTCGATGTAGACGCGCGTGGTGCCGGCCGCGTTCATCACGCGCATTCGCCCGCCGCCGACTGCGCCGTTGGCGCCCGAGTTGCCGTCCATGATGATCGCGCCGTCGCCGTCATTCTGGTACAGCCTGAGCCTGCCTCCGCTGCCTCCATCAGCGTCGATCTCGATGCGATCGGCGCCGGCTGAGCTTCGCAGCACGATCTGCGAGCTTCCCTCGCCGCCGGCGCCTTCATCGCCCAGGATCTCGATGGTTTCCGTTTGACTGTCGTCGTACACGGAGAT
The DNA here is from genome assembly GCA_029260055.1 of Phycisphaerae bacterium. Taxonomy (GTDB): domain Bacteria; phylum Planctomycetota; class Phycisphaerae; order UBA1845; family UBA1845; genus JADFOB01. The sequence continues at coordinate 8,922 of JAJDDX010000128.1, read as the reverse complement.
CTCGCCGCCGGTACCCGTACTTTGGCCGTCGAGCTGAACGCGGGTCGACCCGGTGGCATCTCTGATGTTCACGAGTCCCGCGCCATTCGAGTCACCGTCAAGGTATACGCCGGTCTGTCCGTCGATCTGATAGATCGCGATGTCGCCACCGCCGTTGTTGTTATTGGCGTCTCCGTCGATTTCAATGGTGGTTTGACCGTCTCGCTGATAGAGCTGCAAGAACCCTCCGGCGGCCGAACTGGCGCCGCCGAAGAATGTAACCACTCCCAATTCGTCATGGAGTTGGACCTGCGCACCGCCGTCCGTCTTTGCCATCATGCCGAAGATCGTGGCGCCGGAGCCGATCGAACTGACCACCTGAAAACCGCCCGTCGTGTTGAGGGTGGCTGAGGCGCCGCCGAGGAAGATGCTGTCCACGCCGGCAGAGGTCGACAGGGTCAACTGCCCACCGGACTCGTGGTAATCACTGCCCGGAAGAATGAGGTCCGGGCCGGCACTGAGGCGCACCGTCTCGTTGTTGCCGAGTCCGTCGAACAGAAGCATTTCACCCCAGGCAGGTCCCCAGAGGCGAATACGCTCGGCGCCGCCGGCTCCCCACGTGTTGATGCGGTGATCATTCCCGTCCAATTCGATGGATTGGACGTTGTTCCCGTTGCTCCAAAGGGTCAGTGCTCCGTTTGCGTTGGCGGTGCCGAGTTCGAGCACGTCGTCGAGTTCGGCGCTGGCCACGCGGTCGACACGGAAGGCGTAGGGCACGGCGCCGAGCTTGATGCGAGGCGCCAGCTCCGGGTTGCCCGTGACCGTGATGCCCAACTCGCGGGCGTTTCCGTCGAAACTACCGGCGCTGACGGGTATTCGCGTATCGACCACGCCGCCGGACATAGCCACGACGGTCGGCCCGATCGGCCCTTCGATCAGGTTGCCCACGCTGTCGTAGATATTGGCGGTCAGCTCGACCGAGTTACCCGGCAGCGGGTCGCCCAGGCCGTCGGTGAGCAACGCCTGGAACGTCAGCCTGCTCGAGGCGGGGTCGAGGATCGGCGCGGCGGTCGGCGCCGCGGTGCCCTGACCGCTGGGCCGAGCGTTGGTCGCTTCGCCGCGTGCGGGCTGTGTCCCATCCTGATTGCGCGCCCTGGCTGGCGTCACCGCGTCCCTCGCACTCACTTCGGCACCCGGTTCGGTGGGGGCCGGGTCGGCCTGAACGGTTTGACTCGTGTTCGAGCCAGCCGGCTCCTGCGCGCCGCAAACCGCGGCAAAAGCCCAAAAGACGGCCGCTACAACGACGGTCGTACCCGGTAAGTGACGTGGCAATGAGTACATCATCATCTCCCCTGTGATTGAGCATGGCTCGGCGATCAACGGTCGAAATCCCGTGTTCCGTGACGCAGCCCTCGTGGCCGACGTTTGCGCACAGAGTCTTCACCGTGCGCCCGAGTGCCGAGCGCAACCGGCGATCTGCGCATATTGCCCGGCGGATCTAGCCCCGCAGGTTGAAGTCTTGGTACCAGGCCCCGAACGCCACTGAGATTCGATACGATCGATGGTAGCGAATCTTCGCGAAGAATTCAACCGGTGAGGCGCGGCTGGACCCGGCATGCCGAGCGCCTGCGCGCGACCTCTGAAGTGCCACGGGAGTGGCGGCAATGGAAGGGGGTGGGCAGGTTTCGTGTCTCGACCTGCCCGGCGAGAACGACTCCATGCCGTGTGTTAAGATCGACCGGTTGCTCGATCTTCAAAGGTAGGGTGGATCAAGGCGAAGCAACGTCGCGCGAACGGGCAGGCGACGCGGGTCCGTCGTACCATGGAGGGAGACGAACTCTGCTGGTTCCTCGAGGTTGCGCTTTCGGCTCCCAAAACGCTCGCGGTGCGGGCCGGCCGCGCGGCTGAGAATCGTGGAGACACTGGAAGAAAAGCCAGCAACCGCATGTCCGGCGGCGCCAACACGACTGGGCCTGGAGGGATTCGAACCCGCGACCAATCGATTATGAGTCGATTCTCGCCGATTCGTAACCTATCGGAAATCCAGCAGGTTACGGGTTCTGTGGAACAGGGCTTGCCGGAATGCTTGCCGGACGAGCTTCAGGACGACCCCGAATTGACAGCGGTGGTGGCTGCGTGGAGTGGTTTGCCGGAGCCGATCCGCGCGGGGATCGCTGCCATGGTGGCGGCAGCGCGGGAGGCGTCGTCATGAAGCGCGAGGACGTCCCACCGCGATACGTCCCGATGTACGACCGCGCGATGAGAGGCAATTCCCGCAAGTCCGCCGTTCGCCTGAACTGTCTGGAGTGCTCCGGCTGGCGACCGAGCGAAGTGAGGCGTTGCGGTATCTCGGCGTGCGCGTTCTACCTGTATCGCTTGAGTGCCAAGAAGGGGCCTCTAATCGGGCCGAAACGGAACGAAGGGGCCGATGAGTCCCAACAGTCCACCGGTGCGGAGTTAGATGCGAAAGGGTGCTCTCAAGTGGGTCAAACGGAGCGAGAGGGCGAATGTGCGGCGCGTGGAGACCGGCCGGGCGTCCCAACGGAGTCAACCGCTACAAACTGAGCGACCGTCGTGCCCGTTCGCATATACGCGGGCGCGGGCGCGTCGTGCGTGCGCGAGTCAAACGGATACATGGTTTCGGTGAAGCGTGGCGTTAGGTCTGCGCTGTCGAGGGTCAATATGGGTCGATTTTGCTATCTGTAACGGTTAGCAGGGCCGCCCTCATGTGCGCGCGCACGCGCGAGGCTACCGGTTCAGAATCCGCGCGACCGCCTGATGCGACCATCGTGAGGACTTCCCCGTTTTCGTTGGAACCTCCCGTGTACTCAGTTCCTCGGCGATTCGCGTGAGGGTCGCTCCGGCGGCGCGGCGCTCCCGAATCTCTCCGATGATGGTTCGCTCCGCCTCGTTCGCGTGTAGCGTCACGCCATCACCCGCAAGGTCGAACCCGTACGGGACCGCCCCGATCCGCTGCCCGTTGGCACGCTTGATCGCCATGGCCGAGCGTGTCCGTTCCCGCGTCAAGTTCCGCTCCATCTCGGCAGCGCCCGCCAAGACCACGAGCATGAGCCGGCCGGCGGCGCTCGTTGTGTCGATGGCGTTCCCGCCCAGGTCGACCACGTGCAGGGCGATTCCCGTCTTGTCCCAATGCTCGACGGTGTTGAGGCAATCGCCCGCGTTGCGGAACATCCGATCCAGCTTGAGCATGACGACGGCAGCCGCATCGCGCCGCTTGATGGCTCGAAGTAGCTTCTGACCGCCCGGACGTGTGGCCAACGCCTTCCCGCCGGATACTCCCGCGTCGGTGATGATGTCCACGAGGCGCACGCCCTTCATCGAGCAGTAGGCCCGGATGCGCTCCTCTTGCGCATCCAAGCCCAGCCCGGAATCGGCTTGTTCGTGTGTTGAGCATCGTGTGTAACCGATTGTCTTGAGCATGCCTCACGCCTCCCGTTCGACCTTGAAGATCAGCCCGAGGATCACCAGCCCCGCAAGTTGAAGAGCCGGCCACGCCGCGCACAGCGCAACTTCGATGAGTAGGTCGGTCATCGTCATATTCCCTTCAGCCGCGTGGTCGCGGCCGTGTCGTGGTATTGCTTCTCGATCCGTAGCGTCGCCCGGTCTTTCTTGCGTAGCGGTAGCCACTTGATTCGCCCGTGTTTCGGCGTTTCGGGCTCTTCGCGTACTGGCGGCGCGGGCTCCTCGGGACGTCGGGCCGGCGCTACAACCTCTTCGCGCTCCCACAAGTCGGCTTGCCCGGTCAAGAACCCGTGCGGATTGCCGAATAAGTCGCGTGTCATGCTGCCACCGCCTTGACCTTGCCCTTGTAGCGCCGCAGCGCGTCGGGTAGCTGGTCGATGCAATCGCGGATGTTGTTGCCTCGAAGGTCAACGCCGCACTTACCCTGGACGTAGGAAAGGAACCGGAAACCGTCCGGAACGGTGAGGGACTGCTCGGCTGCGATACGCTCCAGGTGCTCGGCGATGGCTGGCGCGCTCGGCTTCTTGAACCCAAAGCGGCGCCATCGGCTGAACAGGCCGTCCACGTCTTCCGCCCAGTCAACGGACGTGGTGGTTCCGATGACGATGACGTGATTCGGCAGGCTCTCCAGGATGCCGAGTAACATCCGCTGACAATCCCGGTTCAAGTGCTGTATCTCGTCGATGACGTAGCACTTGTGGCCGGATTCGCCCCAGCCGTAGACGCGCATCGAGCCGGACAGCTCGCGTAGATCGGCGACCGTGCAGGCTCGCGAGTCGATCTTGTGTATGTCGTGCTCGGGGCACCCGAGCGCCGTTGCGGTCACGTAGGCGGCGCTGGTCTTGCCACAACCCGCGTAGCCGTCTGACTCGTACAGCCAGCGCTCGCCGCAACCGTCGAACAGCCACGAGTCACCGCATGCTTCGCGGATTTCGTCGATGATCGGCTCGCCGATGAAGTCGTCCCACGTCTGCGGGCGGTATCGTTCGCTTAGCAGGGTCCGTCCTTCCCTAAACGTGGTTGTCGAAGACGTGGACTTTGCAGCCGTCCTCGATGGTGAACACATCGCCGCCGTATTCCATATCGCGACCCCATGCCGCGAAGTCGATGTAGCATTGGAGTGACTCGGGCACGTTCTCAAGCGCTCCCGTGTCCTCGGCGTAGTTCGCCGCGTAGTCTTCGAGGCTGTCCCATTCCCCGCCGTAGCCGTCTTCCATCACGCGGACGGCGTAGTCGATGTCATCGCCGCCAAGGTGCGCCCACAGCTTGCCGAACACGTCGCCGTGCTCCCCGGAAAGTTCCGCGAGCCGCGCCACGGTCTCGATCTCTTCCATTTCGCTGATCGGGTAGCCGCCGAAACCCTCGAAGTCGTGGATAGCCCATTCTTCGGCGTGCAGTTCGGGCGATGCCTTCAGCATCGCGGCGATGTCCTCACGGATCGCGTCGGCGTCTTGATCGGCGTCGATCCACGCGCCGTGAAGCTTGCCATTGTTGTAAGCCGCGAGGCATGCAACGTAGATTCTCGGTTCGGTGGTGCTTGCCGTGGCGTTCACGCTGCACCCCCTTTCGCGCAGAGCACATCGGCGGGCGAAGCGTCAACTCCGTTGCCTTCGGTGGTGGGTGCGTCGTTCGTGCGGTCGAGAACCGCAACGACCGTATCCGGCATGTAGCGTCGGTTGCGTTGGCAGGCTGCACGGAAGGTCACAGATCGCTCACAGAAGAACGCGAGCCAAGCCGCTACAGCCGTGTCGTTGTTCATTTCGTGCGTCGCGTCGAATGCTCGCGTGTTGCACGTGTCGCGGTCAATGTGATCGGCGGCGCGCCGTGCGAGTGCGAGCGGATCGGTGCATGCATCGCACCAGCACAGGAGCAGACCGTGCGGGTCGTTCGGATGCTCGGGCGCCTCTGCTCGTCGTTTTCCGCTTGGTTTCCGAGGACTTTCCGGTAGACTTGCCATGTCGAATCCTCCTCGAAAGGTTTCGGCCACGGGCTCGGATGTTGGTAGCATCGCGAGCCCACTTATCATTCACTGCATAGAGTGTGCCACGCGTTTGGCATTAGTCAAGAAGAAAATCCTACAAGGGGTCCCCCTGTACCTAAGTAGCTCGGAAGGGGGACCGATTTCGGAGATATCGCATATTGGCTATTGCTTCCAAGTGCGCACGTAAGGTGGCGTGTTCGCCAAGCGCAATGGGCGGGGCACCTCCGTCCGGTGGCGACTTGAGCCGGAGGCTGCGATGCCGCGGCGTAAGGATGGCACGCGGAGCGGACCGGCTCGAAGCAATTGTCTCGGATGGAGAGCGATACCGTCGGAGTCGCAGTGTGGAGTGGTCGCATGGCCTGAGCCGCATCTATCAGAGGGAAAGTAGAATGAGTGGGCGCGAGTGGGTCAAGTGCAGCCACGACGAGTCGAATGCCATGTCGCCTGGGCGCCATTCCGGGCGCTCGTTTGGCAGCCTCCGGATATGGCGGCGCGCGGCGGTTGCCTTGGAGGCTGTTACGGCAGTCTGGGTGACGAGGGCGTGGCGGGTTGGTTCACGCTGCGGGAGTTAGCCGCGTGCGTGGCCCCAAGCGCTGCTCGATCGGAGGTGTCCTTTCGGGCGCGTTCGAGCCAGATCGTCGCAGGGATGTTTTTCGGCGACAGCGTCAGCGCCGTGCTATAGGTTGCAGTTGCCTCGTCCTGCCGGCCAAGGTCCAAAAGTGCGTGGGCGCGCGTTGTCAAGAAGCATGCAAGCTCCTCGCGAGGTGATAGCGATTTCAGGAAGTAACCGGTTCGCCGTTCAGCCGCCGTCATTTTGCGCGGCCAAGTCTCGTAATACTCATCCGGCTCGCTGAGGAAGCCGCGGCTCGTGCCCTCGATGTTAAAGCGCTCGCGCGTGTCGGGGTCCTCCCATCTGAGAAACAAGTGCTCGGGCCCTTCGACGAGTTTTAGTGGGTAGCCGAGTCGCCGGCCGATGGCTACGTAGAGCACGGGCATGGAGCAGCAGGTGCCCCCGTCGCCACCGACGAGGCCGTGGAGGAACAGGTCCTGGGAGCGCGTGAAGTCCACGTTGCGGATACGCGTCGGATTGTAGCGCACACCGAGATCAAGTTGAAGAATGGTGATCATTGCCTCGATGCGAAACCGCCCAAGCGAGTTTCCGTAGTATTCGGGCCGACGGCGGTAATCAGGCAAGTACTTCTCGGTCTCGCTGCGAACTCGGTCCGCCCAACGGTTGAGGGTCGCGAGGACAGCGGTTTCGTCCAGGCGCTGCGAACCTGGCAGTCCGACGGCGCAGGCGAGGTTCACCTTGGCGATGTCAACCTCGGCGAGTTGCGCGTTGGACATCTGCGCGAGTCCGTCGAGTAGCACCGTGGTGTCCGGGACGGTCGGGCCGTCGTCGGCCGCCGCCGGGACGGCCGCCGGCGCTTGGCAAGCGCTCGTGATCAGTACGATCACGGCCCAGTAACGGACTTGTCGCGAGGGTCGCGACCGGTGCGGCAGCGTTACCCGGCTACCCGGACACGGTACGTTCAGATACGGGCTGCAAGAGGTGATTCCGTTCATTCCGCAAGGCTCCTTCGGTCGAGCTCGTCTCCGAATACGCGCGGCAGCCGGGTGGAGCGGCTCCATGTCCGGCCCTCCGGTCGAATCGCTACTGGCCGCCACCAAGTGAGACCGTACCGTCGGTCGACGTGGCTTCGGTAAACTCGATATCAACTGACGAGGCTTCTTCGTCCGGCTGGTCTGTCAGCTTCGTTACCGTCGCAGTTCCGTCGTGTGGCTGTAGGGTCGGACTAACTGCAGGATCCACAAGCGCATTCGCCAACTCGATTTCATAAGCCGCATCTGCAATGCCGTACAGCGTCACCGATGCGTCTGTGATCGTGACCACTCCGCTCCCGTCATCGATTTCCGCCGTTACGTTTCCGTCGACGCTCGCTCCGTCGGTCCGCGTCAACTCCACCCGCATGACAAGGGTGCTTCCTGTGCTACTCGGCAGCACGCTACCGGAAAGCGATCCATCGATGGTCTCGCCGGCCGCGCTGACCTCCGTTAGCGTCAAGTCGAACGCGTTTATGAAGAACAGCGCCCCGTCCACTTGTCCGGCGACAGGGAGGGTGGGGTACTGCGTCAAAGCACAGCCATCCTCATAGTCGAACGTAACCTCCACGGCATCGAACGCCGGAGTTGCCTCCATGACGGGGCAAGATGGCGCTGGCGCCAGTCCTTGCACGACGCGGGTGGCATCCTCGACCGGCAGCGCTGCCACGACGGCGACTACGATCGCCCGAGACGCTACGAGCGCAGCCGCAGTAGGCTCATCAGCCTGGTCGGATGAAGAGCCTCCGTCGCCGTTTGCGTCGCCCTTGCCTGGTGAATCGGCGTCACCCCCGTCGGGCACGTCACCGCCGCCGGTCACCCCGTCTGCATTGTCGGCCGGATCCCCGTTGACAGTCGCCGTGGTCGCGGGACCGCACCCGGTCAAGGTGCATAGGATTAACAGCACAAGAACGGAATGAATCAGAGGTTGCATCGTCGGTACCTTTCCATTGCGGCTGCCCAGTGCTCGCTGCCCAGTGCGGCCTCGATGGCATCATGCTCTCCCGCCACAAAGCCCGACCATAAGGAACGACGGGCGCACAGAGTCCTATATGAGTCATCGACCAATAGATGCTCCCACTTTGCCTGTGCGCGGCTCAAGCGGCTTTCCAGGCGGGAAATGTGAGCGTGCGACCGAAGGGACGCTGCCCCCAGCGCGATTGCGCCGGGAGTGAACCGGGCTCTACGCGATGGCGTATGCCGTGGCGTGGTACGCCCGCTGCACGCTGTCGAAGTGATGCTACCACTGGCGCGTAGTCACTTTGGCACGCTGGTTGACCGGTTAATCGTGCTGTTACTGCGCCACCTGCTCGGTGACGTAATCCAGGCCCCAGACGTAGTGACGCTCAAGCGAGCCGGCGCCGTCACGCTGCTCGATGAGCCGGCTGCCGTCGTAGTAGTAATAGTGTTCGAAGTCGATCGGAAGGTCCCTCGGGACCACCACGTGTTTGTGTGTTCGGATACGCCGTCCGAGGGCGTCGTAGTCGTTGGTGGTCGTGACGGACGCGCCCTTGGCGCTCGGCGTCAAGACCTGCACCACGCGGCCCCAGGCGTCATAGACGTAGGTCTGCGCGGTGTCGTCGGTGAGGTTGCCGGCGTCGTCGTTCTGCTGCGCAGCCGGCCCGGGGCGCCGGGGGCCGAGTCACGTCGTGCCGGTGGAGTCGGCAGGGCGTGAGGGTCGCGTGCGGTTCTTTGCCACATAGGCGATAGCGAGGATATGGGCTGCCAAGAAGACGCATGCGCCTGCGGCGAGGGATCCGGGAATGGTCTCCCACGTTTTCGCAAAGCTCTGTGGGTCTTCTGGGTTGAAGCCGCGCGCGATGGCAAAAGAGCCATAATGGAACAGCAAGAGCAGCGCACAGGCCGCCACGGCGTGT
>JAJDDX010000127.1 GCA_029260055.1 Phycisphaerae bacterium | reverse complement strand
GACTACATCGAGCACTACAAGACGTGGTCTGCGAGCACGGCGAGCACCTGGGAAGCCATGGACCTCAGCGGGCCGCCGTTCAGCGTGCCGGCCGGCGCGGTCGTCGAGATAGCCGTTTCCAACTGGCGCCCGAGCCGCGAGGCCGAGGGCGGCGTGCGGGCTGTGGGATCGACCTTGTCCAGGTCGTTCTTGCTGCACGAAGCTCAGTCGGGCGGCGCGGATACGATGGTCTTTCACGTAGAGGCGGACGCCGACTCCCAAATCGAGCACTATGCGGGGGACGTGCGCTACATCACGTTCGCCCTACTCGGCTACTGGACATCCGGCACCTACGTCGAGCTGAACGAAAGCTTCACGACAGGCGTCGCGGACTCGTGGCAATCGCAAAAACTGAGCGCCTACGGCGTCGGCGCCGGCCAGGTCGCCGAGATCGTGATGACGAATCAGAATCCGAACGCCGCGCGGCTCGCCGGCGTGCGATCGGATGCTTCCACTTTGCAGCGTCTAGTTGAACTGCACGAGGCCGAGGGCGGTGGCGTCGATTGCGCCACGATGTTCGTCGAGGCCGATTCGACCGCCAATGCCGCTATCGGCGTGTATGCGGAAAGCGACACGGACGTAGTGTTCAACGTCGTCGGGTACTGGAGTGATCCACCCGGCACCTACGCCCAGCTATTCAGCGGCATCGGGAGCCCGGCCGCCAGTGGGACCTGGGAAGACAAGGACCTGAGCAGCCACGGCGTACCAGCGCATGCGATCGCCGAGTTCACGCTCGCCAACGGGGACCCGAGCGCGGAGTCTCAGATGGGCGTGCGGAGGCGTGGCTCGACGATCGCGACGAGGATGCTCGATCTTCAGGAAGCGGAGTCGAGCGGCCAGGACCTCGGGCGCATGCACGTCAAGGTGGATTCGAATTCGACTATCGAGTTCTATCACGAAGATCTGCGCCACACGCCGCTGGCGTTCTACGTCACGGGGTACTGGATCACCCCGTCCGCCAGTGTTACCGAAACCGAGGGCGCGACCACCGTTTACGAACAAGGCACGACGGATTACTACACGGTGGCGCTGAGTTCGCTGCCGGTAGCCAACGTCGTCATCACCGTCGACCCGGATGATCAGACCGACGTAGGCGCGGGGATGGGCACGCCGATCGAGCTGACCTTTACGACGACGAATTGGAACACGCCGCAGACCGTGACGGTTGCGGCCGTCGACGACAGCGCGGCAGAGGGTGACCACACGTCGACGATCACACACACAGCCGCCAGCGCCGACGCGGAGTACGATGCGATCTCTATCGTCGAGATCACGGCGAACGTGATCGACAACGACTCACCGAGCGTCCGAGTCTCCGAGACGAACGGCTCAACCACCGTCACGGAGCGCGGACCCACGGACAGCTACACGGTGGTGCTCGACGCTCCGCCGTTGGATACGGTGATCGTCACGGTTGATCCGGATGCTCAGACCGATGTGGGCGCCGGCGCCGGTGTGGCGATTGCCTTTACATTCACGACGGCGAATTGGTCGAACCCGCGGACCGTCACCGTGACGGGCGTAGATGACGGCGTGTCGGAGGGCATCCACACCTCCACGATCACGCACGGGGCCGCGAGTGGCGATCCCGCCTACGATGGGATCGCAGTCGATTCCGTCACGGTCACGATTCTGGAGTTCGCCGGCGCCTGGAAGATGGACGACGGGGCCGGCGCCGTCGTGGCGGATTGCTCCATCGGAGCCAACGATGGTTCACTGCAGCCGGACGGATTGAACGGTCCGCAGTGGAGTACGTCTGGCAAGCTGTGCACCGCGCTTCAATTCGACGGCGTCGACGATTACATCTCGATACCGGCAAGCGCGATGCTCGACATGACGGGTGATGCGACGATCACCGGTTGGTTCATGCTCGATGGTGATTTCGATAGCACGACCGGCACGTCGCAATTGCTGCTGGAGAAGTACGCGGACGACAGTCTGAACCTGCACATCGCGCTCGTCGGCGCGGACTACGGCAAGGCGGTGGCGAGCGGCTCCCTCGTGTTCAAGATCGAGGAGCGCGGTGTTTTCCGGTACAAGTGGACGAATCGAACGAGCTGGACAGCGGGCGTCTGGTATCACTTCGCCGTCACACTCGATACGGGCAACAATGGCAACAACCGAATCTTCATCAACGGCGTGGACGACACGGGGGGCGATCTGAACTCCGGCCTTCAGGCGGACATGGGCTTCAGTGCGCCGATCCATGTCGGCGGATTCCAGGCTGACGCTGGTGATCTGGCCGGCGCGAGCTACTTCGCCGGTCTGATCGACGAGGTCCGCCTGTTCAGTGGCATCTTGACCGACGTAGCCATCGAAGGCCTTGCCCACGAAGCACCGTTTACGATCATCGATCTCGACACGCCGACGGGCGGAACGAGCCTCGCGCTAAGCATCAATGACAGTTTCCAGATCACGGGGTATGCCGAGAACGCCTTCGACCGCACACCCAACGCTTGGCTGTGGCAGAACTCGACGTTCACCGCACTCGGTACGTTGGGCGGTTCGGGCGCCGAGTCACGCGACATCAACGATTCGGGCGCGATCGTGGGCTGGGCGGAGAATTCGGACGGAGACATGCACGCCTTCCTGTGGGACAGTTTCGAGGGGATGAGCGACCTGGGCACGCTGCCGGGCGATTCGGTCAGCGAGGCCTTTGCCGTCAACGCCAACGATGAAGTCGTGGGCGCGTCGCTGGCGAGTGGGGCTCCCGCAACGAACCGGCGCGCTTTTCTGCACCTCCCGACGGCGGCGTACGGCCTGTCCGTCGGCATGAACAGCCTTGGCACGCTCGGCGGTCGGGAAAGCGTGGCCACGGACCTCAACGACGCCGGCCAAGTGGTCGGCGGCGCACAGAACTCGACGGCTATGCACCCCTTCCTCTGGTTACCGTCGCCGGCCTACGGGCTTCCCGCCGGGATGAACGACCTGGGCACGCTCGGCGGTGACAGCGGCATCGTGATCCATCGCGCACAAGGTGTGAACAACTCGGGAGAGGTCGTGGGGCTCTCGTTCACGGCCGCCGGTCTGCCGCACGCATTCCAGTGGCTGCCATCCCCGGCGCACGCGCTGTCCGCAGGAATGAACGATCTCGGCACGCTTCCCGGCGGCACGATAAGCTGGGCGTTCGGCGTCAACGACAGTGGCGTGGCGGTCGGGACGTCCAATCACGGCGGTGGAGGGTTCCGTGCGTTCATCGCCGAAAGCGGCGTCATGTTCGACCTGCACGACCGGATTGACCCGAGCTCGTCCTGGGAGCTTACGCGGGCGACGGGCATCAGCCAAAGCGGAGCCGTGGTCGGTTTCGGCATCAACCCCACGGGCCAACAGCGGCCTTTCTTGGCCACGCCGATGACGTGCGGGTGTGGAGGCACCGAGATCGGCAGAACGATGATGATGGCGTCGGGCTTCGGCACGGCGGATGTCGACGGCGCTTATGAGGCACTGGCCGTCGATGACGACGGCGAACTGCTCGCGACAATTCAGGCAAGCGACGGCGGACCGGGCATTCTGTTCACCTACAGCGTTTCGCCGGAAGCGTCAGTAGTGTCGGGCAATTTCGGGCTCGACCTGGTTTCCGTCGGACCCGCCGTTCCACGCACGCTGGCCGTCGGCACGTCGGCTCCGCAGGGAAGTTTCGAAGTCACGATCAGCATGATTCTCACGGCGACCGAGCCGCTCGACCCCATCCTCGATCCGTTTGACCTGGAACTGATGGTGCTCGACCCGAAGGGCAAGTCGTCGAACGAGAAGTGGATCCCGGCCGGCACGAACATCGGCGAGTCGGCCGCGACGGGCACGCTCGGGGATTCGGGATATATTCTGCTTGCCGACGGTTCGGTCGAGTACTGGGCCGTCCGTGACGCCACCGGTGTATTCAGCATCGGCGCCTTCGGTCATGGCCGGGTGCAGGAGCCGACGATCCAGGACTTCGATCCGGACGCCCTGCCTGACGACGGCGACGGCATCGGTGACGAAGAGCAGCCACCGCCGTGCGACCTTCCTCATCTTTGCGGGATCGGCTCACTGCAGGTGGGGTTGGTCGGCTTTGCGCTGTTGCTGACCGAACGGATGCGCAGGCGGCGACGGTAGGACGAGTGTCGAGCGGCGCGAAGCGCTATTGGCAGATACCGACCTGGCAGTCGTTGCTGCAGCAGTCGGAGTTCACGGCGCAGAGTCCGCCGCCGGCGACACAGGGATCACCGCACGTACCGCTGTTGCAGTCAAGCCCGGTGCAGCAGGACTCCTGGCCCGGGCAGGCGTGGCCGGCCGGGTAACAACTGTAGTTCGCCGCGTACACCTGGCTGGCGAAGAAGGTCGACAGCACGGGCGCTACCCAGAGAAGTTTGGCGCCTGCGCGCAGCACCTCACGGCGATCCGCGTTTTGCTCTGACGGAACCATAGATTCACTTATCCAGACGGGGCTGCTCGAAATGCCCTCCTTGGCTTCCATCACCCCTTAGCCGCAGATATATCGGATCAACTAATACCGGTCTTTCGCAGTGCGCAGGGTCCGATAGAGGCTCGCCGGGAAGGCGATAGGACGCGCTCGCGGTGCCGTCGCTTCACTCCGCGCCGCTGTGTACGGCGGGGCCGGGCTTTTGAGATGCGAGGGTCGCCGCCTCGGCACTGAGCATCTCATCCCAACGGGTATCGACCGCCTCGGCGTCGGGCAGTTCGCGAGCGAGACCGATAAAGATGCGATAATGCCCAGCTTCAGAGGCGTAGAGACCGCGGTAGAGCTTGGCGAGTTCCTTGTCTTCGCAGTGTTCAGCCAGGGTCGCGAAGCGCTCGCAGGACCTGGCCTCGATCAGCGCGCTGATCATGAGCCGGTCCATGAGTTCTTCGTTACCCCGTCCCATGCGAACGAGCTTTCGCAAGTCGGACGCGTAGGCGCTTCGGTGTGACTTGGTGAGTTTGCCGCCGCGCCTGGCAAGCAGGCGGACGACCAGTGCCAGGTGCTCGACCTCGTCCCGGGCGATGGCCGTCATCGACGCGACCCAGTTCTCCGGCGGGCAGGGCTCGGGCCAGCGGTTCAGCAGCTCCAACGCGTTGGAGGCCGCCTTCTTCTCGAGCCACGCGTGATCGTTGAGCAGCGCCATCGGATCGAGCAGCACGCGCAAAGCCCATGACGCGGGTGTCGTCGATCGCAACGGGAGCTCATCTACCTTGGCTGGACACATCATGGCGGCATTGTACACGCCGCGGCGCACCCTGCGAGTGCCTCTTGGAGCCGGCATGCGCGGGATTGCGATTGTCCCGCGGCTCGGCGGTCGATAGTCTAATGTGCTCCAGCCGCCCGATGGGCAGCCGATCGACGGGCTGGATGCTTACGACAAAGGACGATCAATGCCGAGTGAACGCCAGGAAGCCCCCGACGTGGCAGCCATGCACACGGAACTCATGCAAGCGGCGATCGAGGTCTGCAAGGAAGGCATCGGCGCCGGGCAGAGCCCTTTCGGCGCCGTCATCGCCACGACCGACGGCCGAATCGTCCACCGAGCGCACAACACCGTGCGCTCGAGCTGCGACGCCACTGCCCACGCCGAGATCACGGCCATCCGCGGCGCGTGCCGCGAACTGAAGCTGATCGACCTTACCGGCCATGTCATCGCCACCACGTGCGAGCCGTGCGCGATGTGCGCCGCAGCCATCCACTGGGCGCGGCTGGATGCCGTGATCTACGGAGCGGGCATTGCGGACGCACAACGGTCCCGATTCAACGAACTGACGGTTCCGATCGAGTCTTTGTTCCACCAGGGCGGCAGCGGCGTGCGGATCATCCCGCATATCCTGCGGGACGAATGCGCGGAACTCTTCGAGCTCTGGACACGTGGGCCGAGCCCGAAGCCATACTAAAGTAACCTCAAACCGAGCGCCGGATAGAACTGAGCATCGCCCTTGCGCCCCGTCAGGGCTCATTCACGCGCACTTCTCGGGGTTTGGCCGTGCATGGTTCCCGGGACGTGCTCCGATCAGTACTGCGAGTGTCAGCGAGCGGCCTGATAGCCATCGGGGCGACGCCACGCAATCGGTTGCGCGGGTACGGCGGGATTCCGCTCCGACATCGTGCCGTTACACTGATGTCATGAGCACCGCCGCCGCCCAGCCCGCCGATGCGCCCGTCTTCAAGAAGTGCGTCCGGTGTGACTATTCGTTGCGCGGCCTGCCCGCCAATCACGCCTGTCCGGAGTGCGGCCTTCGGTACGACGAACGCTGCGAGATGTACGAGGCCGTCAATCCCCGGGGAATGACCCTGATAGTGGCGCTCATTTTAGGCTACGGCCTCAGTGGAATCGACGATCTGCCGTTGTTGGCTGATTTCGCAACACTGTCCGCCGGGAAGAGAGTCGAAGTACTAGCAGGCCTTTTCTGCATCTTGCTGATTCCGATTTGCATTTCGTATGCGGTCAGGTTTTTTCGCTCACGGAAATATGTGGCCGTGACCAGCGATGGCTTGATGCTCTGTCTTGCGGGCGTTTGTGAAGACCTGATACCCTGGTCCGACATCGCCGACGCGGCAATAGAAACCGGCCCCGTGGCGAAGGCTCATGCCGTTACTCTCTGGCTCGAACATGGCGTCAGACTCCGCGCTATTGGAGGCGCCTCGAACGTCTTTCCGACGCATGCGCACGCCGAACGGTTCGTCGACCACGTTCGCGAGCGCGTCGCGGAAGCGCGTGGCGAGGTGCCGGCGGATCCGGATCGATAGCCGATCAGCCTGACGGCGCGCATTGCGCGTTCGCCTTCTCGTACGCAGAGGTAGGGCACCTATATGAAGTGAGAAGTCAAGGCACGTTTTCCGCGGACGCCGCGGTTTTGTTTGACTTCTCAAGGGGCGCCTTTCGTATGGCGATGACGCGTCGGCTCCTGCGACGCCGGCCGGTGTTACGGCGATCA
>JAJDDX010000126.1 GCA_029260055.1 Phycisphaerae bacterium | reverse complement strand
TGTCACCATTGTCGATCTGAGTTTCGCCCTGACGATTTTGCAGATCACCATTCGAACGCTCATTCCCCGGTGGCGCACCATCTTGACCTGCAACATCATCCCCGCCGCGCGTAACACTCGTTGTGGACCCATCATCAGTGGTCTTTTGGGGGGCGGGTATAAATTTTTGGCCGACCATCATGATGATCAGAAAAGCCATGAAACCCCATAAAAGGGCTCTAATTGTATATTTATCAAACATGCATCTTCATTCAAAAATCAATAACAATAATCTGACTCACCCCACATCAATGAAGGGGTCGTCAAATTGGCTGAGTGTGGAATATGGGTGGTTTCCATCAGGAACTATAAGAGCGGACACAATTGTTTCATCAGTTGTCAACGTTGCATTTTATCGATAAAGCGTATACGACAAACGTGTCATACCATTCATGTATGCGATGACCCGCAAGCAAACATCAGAAATTAGATTGGCATTCTATAAGCCATGTCGTATAAGTCGTAAATAGTGTGACCTACATCGAAATTCGTATACCGCTTCATGTGGCTCACGAATCGATATTGATATTTCAATTGATTAACGACCTTCAAACAGCCTTGAACCCAAAAAATCATCCAGATCTGGTGTATCAAAAATCCGTTGAGCGGCACGCTCAATATCATATTCAAGTCGAATAAATTCAAACGTCACGCAATAATCATCCCCGACATCCGGCAATTCATAATCCACCGGGGCTTCACCTTTTTCGTGGACAACAGCATAAGATGCACGTGGGTCACGATCTCGTGGTTGACCGACGCTGCCCACATTAATGATCGCTTTTTCGTCCGGTGTCACAGAATAGATGCATGGATCGGGCAATTCATCAGGCGGGTCAAAATAGGGATCATCCAAAAACACACCCGGTACATGGGTGTGCCCCACGACACCGGCCATATGCTCATCCCCTAGCCGCTCAAAATTCGATAAAATTTTATTCGGATTGGTATAAACATCCTCAGCAAATAAATATTCGTTCACTGGGCGACGAGGCGACGCATGAACCAACATCAACCCTTTAGCGTTATATCGCAATGGCAATCGTCCCAACATACCCCAACGTCGATCACGGTCCGCCTTATTCGTCTCTTCTTCGAGAATATGACGCGTCCAATAGATCGCGCGCTCAGCCCCGACATTAAAATTGCAGGTTTCATAGAATACTGCATGATCATGATTGCCACACAATGTGACCTCGCATCGCTCATATACCACGTCAAGACATTCCTTTGGCGCAGCCCCATACCCCACGACGTCACCGAGACAATAGATCTCCTTGATGGATCGGCGATCAATATCGGCGATCACCGTTTCAAGTGCATCTATATTACCATGAATGTCTGAAATAATGGCAAACACTAAACCCGATTAAACCTCCAATGGCAGAGACTCAAAAGCCACAAATACCCGTCAACACTATATCAAGACGCTGAATACATAAATGTAAGTTGTACAACATACACCGTCAATCCCGTCACGCAATGACTCTACAATAATGCACGATCATTATCACATGCGTGCACATCATTATCACGTGCTTATGCTAAAAACATGTATCGCTCCAATCTTGATACATCGGTATCGTGTAATCGACATTTGCATCATTTTGTGCCCATAATTGGTCTTGCCATGTCCTCCAATCATTATTCGTAGATTTGCGTGCAGTAATTTGCAATTGTGACTGCATCTGACATCTCTGTAATATACACACAAATTGGATGATCGGAATCAATGTCACGTGATGGTGGACATACTATGGTGTATATCAAGCGCATCTCAAAGTATACTTACAAATATTTGATAGCGCTAGATCGACGTTATTATTGCATTCCACCACCATTTCATGGTTTTATCATGTCCATAAGTACGATATTCATTGCTCCATCGCGGTTCGTTTATTGAATATATCTGTAACACAAAATTGTATCATTTCTGCGGCCTGAAAAGCACATCAGTGACCTTAATTCTATCTCCTCAGACATGCAGTCATAACTTAATAATGCTGCTGTTTGCCCATCTGTAGAAAATTCGTTAAATGCATGTCCGTATTCGTGCATTTTTGTCATAATATGCCAATGTCAGAGACACACGGCCAAACACCAGGATTCGCTATCGCCATTGAGACGTCCGGTCGCATTGGATCGATCGCATTAGGGTGCGGCAATAAGTTTATTGAACAACGGGAATTTGGAATCGCACGAAACCATGCCGTTGAATTATTGCCCACTATGAAACGTTTATGCGCGGCACACAATGTAAAACCCGATCAGCTGCAGTATGTTTATGTTTCCGGGGGCCCGGGAAGCTTTACCGGGCTACGTGTCGGCGTTGTATGTGCAAGAATGTTGGCGTTGGCAGTAGGCGCTCAAACGGTTTGTGTACCTACATTAGAAGTCGTGTGTCAAAATGCGCTTCAAGCACATCCGCGACCACAACATGTGATGGTCATGCTCGATGCTAAACGCAAGCGTGTGTTTGCTACGTATTTCAAATTGATCCATGAATCGTACGTCCCCATCGATGAGCCGGCTGAGGTCGATCCTGAGGACTATGTGGCATTATTACCCCACGGTACAGCCATAATGGGTGAAGGTGTAACATTTCACAATGCATTGTCACGCCAACACGAAACTCCGTCATCAAGGCACGAGGCGTCGTTGGAT
>JAJDDX010000125.1 GCA_029260055.1 Phycisphaerae bacterium | reverse complement strand
CGCGAGCGGCAGCGTCACGCTTAGCGGAAGCCACTACTACGGCCTGGGCATGCGGTTCGTCGAGTCGATGGACGGCGCCGGAACATTCACAAACGCCACCGGAACAGAAGGCACCATCTTCCGCGGCGACGAACGGCTGATCCGGGCGAAATGGTGCGCGTACGCCGCCGCCGCGGACGGTAAACCGGTCACCGTCGCCATGTTCGACCACCCCGAGAACCCGCGGCATCCAGCCACCTTCTTCACCATGGCCAAACCGTTCGCTTACTTGTCCGCCACGCTGGATCTGCACCGATACAAAATAGAAGTCGCCCCGCTTGGCAAACGCCCGTACTTGCGCTACGGCATCGCCCTCTGGGACGGCCATGTGACGAAAGACCGTATCGACAAGGCCTATCGCGTCTGGCTCGACTTATGCTCGACGCGTTGAAATGCCCGAGGATAGCCCTGAAACCTGAATCCACGACACAGCAGGAGTCGCAACCGATGGCACCCGACCGAGACAGCAACGTCACCCGCCGCCAATTCATCAAGACGACAGCCGCCGCCGGAGCCTCTATGGCCCTGAGCAAATCCGCGAAAGGCGTGCCAAACGCGAACAGCCGCCTCGGCGTCGGCTTCATCGGTGTCGGCGGGCGAGGTAACCACCATCTGACCTGCGTCCACTGGCTCAAGACGCAGGCCGACGAGCCCATCGATATCGTCGCGGTCTGCGACGCCTATCGACCACGGATGACGACAGCGGCCGAAGCCTACGGGGCCAAGGGCTACATGGACTACCGCGAGCTGCTGGCCGACCCGAAAGTCGACGTCGTCTGCATCTCGACGCCTGACCACCACCACGGCTACCAGGCCATCGACGCCGTCAAGGCCGGCAAGGACGTCTACTGCGAGAAGCCGGTGACGCACTGGCGACAGTTCGACCTCGTCAAGAAACTCGCCGAAACGGTCAAGGCGTCCGACCGCGTCTTCCAGCTCGGCACGCAGGGCATGTCGGACGGCGCCTGGCATCAGATGAAGAAGCTCGTCGCCGACGGCGCGATCGGGCAGCCCATCTTCGCGGAGACCGGCTACTTTCGCGTCGGCGACTGGGGAGAGCGCGGCATGGCCGTCGACGACCCCAACGCCAAACCCGGCAAGGACCTGAACTGGGGAGCGTTCCTCGGTGACGCCCCGAAGCGGGAGTTCTCCGTCGATCGCTTCTTCCGCTGGCGCCTGTTCGAGGACTACGCCGGCGGCCCGGTCACGGACCTCTATCCGCATTGCCTGACGCCCGTCATCGACGTCCTAGGCGTGACCTTCCCCAAGCGCGTGGTCGCGGTCGGCGGTATTCATCGGTACGAATACGAGCTTCGCGACGTACCCGACACGTTCAGCCTGCTGGCCGAGTATCCCGAGAAGGTCACAGTGTCCGTGCTCGGCACGCAGGGCAACGACTACCAGGGCACCGGCGTCAGAGGCAGCGGCGCCAGAGTCCCGATCGTCCGCGGGTGGGACGCAGCCCTCACCATCGAGGGCAAGGAAATCGTCCTGGTGCCTGCGGAGGGATCGAAGAAGGAGCCGAAGCGGTTCCCGATCGAACGGGGAGAGGACATGATCGGCCATTGGCAGAACTTCCTGACCTGCTGTCGCAAAAGAAGCCAGGCCACCTGGAGCCCGGCCGACCTCGCGTATCACGTCCAGACGACGCTCATCATGGCTTCCTGGTCGCTCCGGAAGGACAAGGCAGCCAGGTTCGACGCTCGGACCCAGGAAATCGTCCTGTGATGCCCTCGATCGCCACGGCCCCGACGCACGCTGTGCAGGGTGTCGCGGAGTCGGCGATGCCATAAATACGGACGTCCCCGGAGGTTGCGGCGGTGGGTCCCGTCCCGCGCCCGCGGCCCAAAAACGGCGCCACATCCATAATGTTTTTACTTTACACGCTGCCACGAGCGGGCCTAAGATCGGTTGGTGCGATAACGGTTGGCGGGTGTAGTGGCCCTGCCGGTTGAGCCGTCGTACCGAGGGGTTCCCATTTGCTTCCCGGGTGCCGCAGCGCGTGTCATGTGTTGCGCGGCCGGGGCGAGACGACTTATCGGAAGCCACGTTTGTACGTTTCAGGCCCGGTTGCCGTGAATATCGGCGGCACCGGTCACCGCTCCGTTCTGAGTTCCGTCGCGCAAAGAGGAGCGATAAACACGAGGCTGCGGACGCTTCGGCGGCTTCAAGGCCAGGCCGGAAGAGGGATTGGGTAGCTTGCGGCGCGCCGGTGAACCGGCCGGGAGAGCCAAAATCTCCCTGTCTTGCCTATTAGGGCTTGTTTGTCGCGCTGGGCACAGGTACCATGGCGCAAGAACCATTGTGGCTTCATCGGAGCGTGCCGGTCCGGCCGGGCGAGTCCGGTGCAGCCGTGCCATGCAGGATTCGTCGCGACTCGCCTCGCTGTTCTGAGCGGAGTGAACGCTGGGTCCGGGGCTTGGCGGGGTTCGTTTGCGGAATAGGGAAAGACGGCCTTACGGGTTTGATCCGAGGCGCTCCGGCGGCTCGGCACACAACGGGGTTCAAGGCGAGATGATCTAACGAGGGTGGTCGCGACACCGGGTTCTAGGGGTTCCGGCAAACGCGCTCACCCAGGCTTCTGGAAAAGGTGAGGTTAACGATGATGATACGGAAGATGCTTTGCGCCTGCAGCGTGATGGTCTTCATCGGTGCCGTGGGCGGGGCTCGACCGGCCATGGCAGCCGCTGACGGCGCTAACGCCGTCCCGGGCGAGGTTCGTGGCAACGCAGCCCTGCGCCAGATACCTCCGAACGCCACAATCACGCGGCACTACTACAACCCGGCCACCGGCGCCGTGTCCGCCGTGGGCGGGGGACTCGTCCTCGACGACCCGGTGTACTCCAACACACCGCCGCCGGAGGTGTACCTCGCGCTGGGCCTTCCGAACGTCGAGGTTGCCGATGACCTCATCACCGTGGCGGTCGGCGGTTGCCCGGTGAAGGCATTTGACTTCACCGTCGCGGGCGGTGGCGGCGCACCCTGCGGTAGTCCGGGCGATCAAGCATGCCCGGCCGGCACAGCGTGCGTAGACGATAACTGCACCCTGGGCCCCGGCTTCAACGTAAGCTTCGGCCTTTACGACCGCTGCCCGCACAGTGGCGGCGTGTTGATTCCGGGAACCAGCGGCACACTGCCGCTGCCCAACGACGGTCTGCATACCGTCCTGGTCGACCTTTCCGCGGCTCCCGTGCCCATGGGCGGCACCGTCTGGATGGCCGTCTCGGTTGACGGCCCCGCCGCCGGATGGGTCCTCGGCACGCCGGCTGAGGTCGGCTTTACGCGGAACGTATACGACTTCGTCTTCCGCCAATGCGACGCGAGATTCGCTGGAACGACGCTGTACGCCGGATTCGACGCAAGGATTTACTGCGAGCCGCCCTTTGACCGCGAGTTCCTTGCCTACTTCAACAGCGATTTGACCGCTCAGCAGGTTGGCCTGGGCGGGTCCGAATGGCTCATGGACGACGTCGAACTGATCGTCAACGACTGCGTACTGAGCAGCTACGAGATCGGTGCCGTCGGATCCGGCGGCGGGGACGTCACCGTCACGGCTGAGCTGAGGCGCGGATGCGGCGACTCTAACTTGATCACCGGCACCGAGGGCACGGCCACGTTCGTGGCCGACGATGCCCCATCGCTGGCTCGTTTCGACTTCCCGGGCGGCGTCGAACTCGGAACGCAGGGGGCCTGGATGGCCTTCAAATTCGACCGTGGATCCCGCGCCATCGTTTCCGGCGAAGCCACGCTCGGCTTCACGGACGACTTCTTCGGGTTGAGCAACGGAGCGGGTGGCTGCGATTTGTTCTACTTCCCAGGCGGCCCGTGGTCCGGCATGGCGATCAACATCCGCTGCCTTGGCGATGCACCCAAGGGTGCCTGCTGCGACCTCTCCGTACCGACCGCGACTACCCCGAGGGAGTACTGCCGCGAGGTCAAGGAGATCGCGTGTCAGGGTACCAAGGTGCGCTACGAGCAAGGCACGAAGTGCCCCGATACCTGCAGCATCACAAGTGAAGACTGTACGACGGACCTTGACTGCCCGGCGGCGTGCAGCACGGCCAACGATCCCTGCGTGCTCGATACCGACTGCCCCGACGGCGAGACCTGCGACCGCGTGCAGCAGTGCACGGCCGTCGGCGTCTCGTTCCAACCGCAGTGCGGCCACTCGGCCTGCTGCTTGCCGCCCGAGTCGCAGTTCGGTGAAACCTGCCGCGACATGAACGAGACTGGCTGCGGCGATCCGAACAACCAGGACGGAGCCGGAAACCCGGCTGTCTGGCAACCCGGGCAGTTCTGCGGACAGGGACAACAAGACTGCATTAGCTGGATCTGTCGCTTCGCCGAGGGACCCTGCGACGTGAGCCATCCCGGCCAGGGATGCAACGTGCCGACATGCTGCGACACCGTCTGCGACCTGGATTCATTCTGCTGCATCTTCGACTGGGACAGCACTTGCGTCACCCGCGCTGTCACCTACTGTGGCGACTCGCTCCCGGTCGGCAACGATGACTGCTGGAGTGCGACGCCGGGCTTCGGCGCCGTCATGCTTAACGAGTGCGGA
Organism: Phycisphaerae bacterium; assembly: GCA_029260055.1. Taxonomy (GTDB): domain Bacteria; phylum Planctomycetota; class Phycisphaerae; order UBA1845; family UBA1845; genus JADFOB01. The sequence continues at coordinate 11,544 of JAJDDX010000125.1, read as the reverse complement.
GGTGCGGACTGCGGTCGTGAAGGTGATCCGGAGTGCCCGGGCGGCCAGCAGTGCCTCAACTTCCACTGCGATGGCGGTAACCACGAGCAGTGCTTCGCCGACGCGGATTGCCCACAGGGCCAGCTCTGCCTGGCGGACGGCGCCACGGACCTGAGGAACGACGGCGCCCACGGCGGCCCCGACGAGGGCTTCTGCTGCCATCCGACCGGTTCCGGAAACGCCGGGTTTGGTGGTGTCTGGGCGAAATTCACCGCAACCGAAGCGACGGCGCGGGTCGACACCTGCGGGGCCAATAACACACCGGCCACCGATGCGCTGCTTCAGGTGTTCAAAGCGACGGACCCGACCACCGAGCAGACCGCGTGCGATTCGCTCGTGGCGATCGGGTGCAACGACGACAGCGACTGGAGCAGTTGCCAGGACGGCCAAGCCGCCATCTGCCTCCAGGATCTGGTCATCGGCGACACCTATTACGTGCTGATCGATTCAAAGGGGGCGGAGACCAAGGGTACCTACCGCGTCCGAGTCACCTCGCCCACCATCAACCCGTGCACCGGCACGGGCGGCGTGCCTACAAATAACTCGTGCGATTTGGCGACTTCCGCCGGCACCACCAACACGTTCGACACGACCGGAGCGACACTCGAATGTCCGTCCGAGGCGTGTGCGTCGGAAATGACCGGCGACGTGTGGTACGTGTTCACGGCCCAGGCGTCCGGTATCGTCACCATGGACACCTGCAATGAGCCCAACCAGGATACGATCCTGATCGCCTACGGCAGTAACGAGTGCCCCGCGACAGTCGATGACAGAATCATCTGCAACGACAACCGCGGTCTGGGCGAGACCTGCTCGGAGATCACATTCAACGTCGAGGAACTGCAATCCTATCGCATTCGCATCGGCGTGCGGAATGACGACGAGATCATCGGCACACTCACGGTCAGCGATGTCTCGCCCGACTGCAACTTCAACCAGATCGCGGACGACCAGGACCTGGCCGATTGCGCTCCGGGCGATCCGAACTGTGATGACTGCCAGCCAAACGGGTTCCTCGACCAGTGCGACATCCTGTGGGGCCTCAGCCAGGATGCCAACGGTAACGGCATACCGGACGAGTGCGAGCCAGACCTCTACTGCACCGGTGGTGTCACCGGTAGCACGCCGGCGGCCTGTGCGATTGACGCCCGTCAACCGCACGACCCGAACGACGCCGGCGCGCTGCAGGGTTGGAGCTCGATCACGCTCGACCTGGTCTGCGTGGGACTCGAGACTCCGTCCGAAGATGTCAGCGACTACACGCTGTCCGACCCCACGCTCAACATTACGAGCGCGGTCGCGGCCGGCAACAGCGTGACGCTGACGTTTGATGGGCCAATCTCGCCCGGCGACTGGACCTGCGTCACCGAGAATACCGGCGGAGGCAAGGTGTGCATCGGCGCGCTTCCGGCCGACGTGGACGGCAGTAGGGCGTCGGATCCGTCCGACATCATCGCGGTCATCGACTGCATCAATGGTACCGCGGCGCACCCATGTGAGGTGTGGAACACTGATGCCGACCGAAGCGGCGTGACCGACCCATCGGACATCATCATGGTGATCGACCTGCTGAATGGTGGGAGTCAGTTCACCTCGTGGTTCGGTGCAACGCTGCCGGCCGAGGCTGCCTGCCCGTAAGGCGGCCACGCGACAAATCGGCCTGACCGTCAGGCCGAGTGAGTAAACGAAAACGGCGGTGTGACGATCACTCTTGATCGTCACACCGCCGCTCTTTTTTGTGCCCCGACAGCGACCTGAGCCGCGGGTTTCAACCCGCGCGGCCGATCGACCGCCAAGGCACGAACATCAACGCCCGACCGCTGCGCTGGTAGCGGGTGGCATGGGTCCCGGCGCGCCGGGATTTACCCGTGCCCGTGCGCCATCGAGGGACACGGGCAAGCTGCCGCCTGCCCGTGCCGCCCATCACGGCTCGTTTCACCCAACGCTAGTACCGGTAGTGCTCCGGCTTGTAAGGCCCGTCAACGCTCACGCCGATGTACTCGGCCTGCTCCTGCGAAAGCCGCGTCAGCTTCGCACCGAGCTGATCGAGGTGGAGCCTCGCCACCTTCTCATCCAGATGCTTCGGCAACACGTACACCTCGTTGCCGTAATGAGACCGGTTCTGGAACAGCTCGACCTGAGCGATCACCTGGTTCGTGAAGCTATTGCTCATCACGAAACTCGGATGCCCCGTCGCACAGCCAAGGTTCACCAGCCGCCCTTCCGCCAGCACGATCACGGCGTGACCGTCCTTGAAGGTCCACTTGTCCACCTGCGGCTTGATGTTGTCGTTCACGATGCCCGGCGTAGCCTTGAGCCCCGCCATGTCGATCTCGTTGTCGAAGTGCCCGATGTTGCAGACGATCGCCTTGTCCTTCATCTTCGCCATGTGGCCGGCCATGATGATGTCTTTGTTGCCGGTCGTCGTGACGAAGACATCGCCTAAGTCCACGACATCCTCGAGCGGAAGGACCTGGAAGCCCTCCATGCACGCCTGGAGCGCACAGATCGGATCGATCTCGGTGATCACCACACGGCATCCCTGGCGAACCAGGCTCTGGGCACATCCCTTGCCCACGTCGCCGTAGCCGCACACGACCGCCACCTTGCCGGCGAGCATCACGTCCGTGGCCCGAAGAATGCCGTCCACCAGCGAGTGGCGGCAGCCGTAGAGGTTGTCGAACTTGCTCTTGGTCACGCTGTCGTTGACGTTGATCGCCGGGAACAGCAGCGTGCCTGCCTCCTGCCGCTGATAAAGCCGATGCACGCCCGTGGTCGTCTCCTCGCTGACGCCGACGAAGTCCTGCACGACCTTGTGCCAACGCTGCGGGTCCTTCGGCAGCTCGTCCGCGATCAACTTCAGGATGATCGCCTCTTCCTCGTTCGACGCGGACTTCGGATCGGGTAGCGTACCGTCCTTGGCGAACGCATTTTCGGCTTCGTAGCCCATGTGGATCAGCAACGTGGCGTCGCCGCCGTCGTCGACGATCAAGGTCGGCCCGCCTTCCGGGAAGCTCAACGCCTCATTCGTACACCACCAGTACTCCTCGAGCGTCTCGCCCTTCCAGGCGAACACCGGCACGTCCGCCTTCGCGATCGCAGCCGCCGCGTGATCCTGTGTGCTGAAAATGTTACAGCTACACCAGCGCAAGTCGGCGCCGAGATCGGCGAGCGTCTCGATCAGCACAGCCGTCTGGATCGTCATGTGCAACGAACCCATGACCCGCGCGCCGGCGAGCGGCTTGCTGTCCCGGTATTCCCTTCGAACGGCCATCAAACCGGGCATCTCGTGCTCGGCAAGCTCGATCTCCTTGCGACCGAAGTCGGCAAGGCCCAGATCGGCCACTTTGTAGTCCTTCACGGCGGTAGTCATGTCCTTCTCCTGGTAACGGTGCCCGCGCACCTGCTGTGTACGTCCGACCCGCGATGCGCGGAGTCTCATGTCAAACAAGGGCGGGCCTTAGCCTCACCCATTCTTGGTTCCTGTCGCGCCGGGTGGCATGGGCAAACTCGTTTGCCCGTGCACGTGCACGTGCGCCGTCGAGGGACGCGGGACGGGTGGCCCATGTCCTTTGGACATGGGGGACGCGATGACGGGCGTTCAACAGCCCCACCATCTGCCGACGCCGGCGGCTAATGATCATCGCCTTCCCCACCTCCAGAGGAGGTGCGGCACCCGACCTGAACTCTAGCCACTCCCGTTCTTGACGGGTGGCCCATGTCCTTTGGACATGGGGGACGCGATGACGGGCGTTCAACAGCCCCACCATCTGCCGACGCCGGCGGTTAATGATCATCGCCTTCCCCACCTCCAGAGGAGGTGGGGCACCCGACCTGAACTCTAGCCACTCCCGTTCTTGGTCCCTGTCGCAACGAAAAGATCGGGCGCGTCGGCCGCGGAATCCGCGGTCAACAAGGTACGCACGCGCACCTGCCCGAAACCCGACGCCGTAAGCATGTCAGCGAATTCTTCAGGGGCAAAGCCCCACCACCGGTCCTGCATCCGTGTGCGAAACGCCTCGTTTCGGTGGGCTGTCTGCTCCACGATCAAGACTTGGCCGGCCGGGCGAACGACCCGGTGCAACTCCGCAATCGCGTCCGCCGGACGCGGGACATGGTGCAGCACCAGCACGGCGACAGCCAGATCGACTGCCGAATCGGATATCGGCAGGTTCGACAAATCGCCCTTCCGCAGCTCGACGTTGTCCAGCGAAAGCCCCTCCGCTCGCTGCCTGGCCGTGCTGAGCATCGCGTCCACCGGATCGATGCCAATGACCGAGTCAAACTGCCGTGCCAGCGTGGCAAGCAGGTACCCCGTGCCCGTCCCGATATCCGCCACTTGCCAACGCGAGGGCAACAGCGCGGCGAACGCCTCCAAATGAAAGCGGTTCCCGAAAGCCTCCTCGCGGACGGAGTCCCACCGCCCGCCGACCTCTTCGAAGAAGCGATCGCTCATCTCGCATCGGCGGCTCAGGACCGTTTCGAGCCGAGCCTCCGTGCCCGCGGGCAGCGGCTGATCCGACACCCACCCGAGCACCGTCTGAGCCAGCTCGGGGTCCGTACCGTCCCCGTGGGGAGCCGGGAGCGAATACCGCACGTTCTGCCCGTGCCTGGTGTCCACGATCAATCCCGCCTCCTTGAGCACCTTCAGGTGCCGCGAGACCGTCGATTGGGGCTGCCGAAGCAGCTCCACCAGCTCTGAAACGCCGAGCTCGTGCCGCGCGAGCAGCGCGAGAGCACGCTGCCTCGTCCGATCCGCCAATGCCTTGAAAACGACTTCGGGTTCCACCGTGCCGGCTCCATTAAATCCGTCAATCCGGATAATAGGATATATCGGCCGCCCGTCAAGGGAGCTGGCAAGAAAAAGCATGCCTAAGGTAGCCGCACCCCAGAGGCCGATTGCCCGAATGCCCCACATTGACCGGCTGCTCCCCCCCAGGCATGATTAGGCAAGCGGTCGGGCCTCGACGGGCCAGGTAGAACGTCTCGCCTCTTATTGGGAACCCAACGGTTGGCTCAGCGTCCAAATGCTAGGAACTGGGACGATTCGGCCGACGCTGGTCGTCCGATCCCCCTTGAGGAGGCGGAACTCGTCGAGAAAGTGAAGGCCGGCCAGACGGAGGCATACGAGGAATTGGTGCGCAAGTACCAGGACCGCGTCTTCAACACGTGCTGGCGTATATCGGGCCATCTGGAGGACGCACGGGACCTGACGCAAGAGGCGTTCCTCAAGGCCCTGGAAGGCATCGCGAAGTTCCGCCACGAAAGCGGGTTTTACACATGGATCTTCCGGGTTGCGGTCAACCTGGCCCTGTCACACCGCCGAAAATCGGCGAGGCGGCAGACCGTGTCGCTCGATTCCGGTGGCTCGGAGGACGGCACGCAGGCTCAGAGCCTCGCTCGACAGGTGCGGGCGACCTCCGACAACGACCCGGCGAAGGCGGCGAGTGAAGCGGAACTACAGGGCGTAGTGGCTCAGGCGCTGCAACGCCTCGATGAAGACCACAGGGCGGTTGTCGTGCTACGTGACATCGAAGGATTCGATTACCGCGAAATCGGCGCGATCCTGGAGATCCCGCCGGGGACGGTGAAGTCGCGGCTGTTTCGGGCACGCCTCGCGCTGCGCAGCGCAATCACCGGCGAGTCAACTCGCGACGAGTAAGTACGGTCGAGCTATGGCGGACATGAATCACGAACAACTCGGCGAATGGCTTTCGGCCTACCTCGATGGTGAGCTGACCGAGGGCGAGACGGTCATCATCGAACGCGCGCTCGAGGAAGACGCCGGTGCGCGAGCGCTGCTTGAGGAACTCCGACGTAGCGCGTCCGTCGTTTCCTCGCTGCCCCGGCACCGCGCGCCGGCATCCATACTCGAAGATGTGCGCTTCCAGGTCGAACGTGCCGAATTGCTCGATGACGCCCGGGAGTCCATACCGCAGCCGATCTCCCGCAGCCCCCGTCCAGCGATGCGCTGGGCGATGGCGGCCACCGTCGGCTTCGCGGCCGTCGGTGCCATGTGGATGATGGTCGATCAACATCAACGCCCCGGTGTGGATTCGAGCATGGCGGAAAGCCAAGGCGTCCGGGCTGTGCTGCCCATGGAAGAAGCCGCTCCCGCCACGCACGTGGCGACGGCCGAAAGAAGCAGTAGGGCGGCCGGAGGCAAAGCGAAGGGAGTCCCCGACGAGCGCATCGTCGGACGAGGCTCCGTGACTTCCGACGCCCTCTCGATCGAGAAGGTCACGGCACTGCCATCACGACGCGACGCGGTGGGCCCCTCGGACGCCGAGCCCGTCGAGGCCATCCTCAACATGAAACAGAAGCTTGCGCGGGGGGTGCCCGCGGACAAGCTCCGAGACCATCGCTTCGGGAACGAATCCGTGCGCCTGGAAGTGCGAGTCAAGGATATCGCAAGTCGCGATCGCCTGGAGAAGGCCCTGCTTGCGCAGCTTACAGCCGGCGACATGGCGAACCTCAAGTCGGCACCCGCTGCCGGGAAGCCCGAACGCTTCTTTATCCCGGGCACGACCGGCGTGAACTTCAGCTCACACGACCGCCGCCAAGTGCTCGTGCGGGCCCCGGCCGACGAAATCGAACGACTTGTTCAGGTCGTGGGCGATCCGTCAGCCAGTGCGTCCCGAATGGCCCTGGTCCTTGACGATCTGCGGATTAGCGGAAAGCACCGCGTAACCGACACCTTCCGTCAACTCGGCGGCGGTGGCGACTCGTTGGAAGAAGCCGAAGGGCCCGTCCTCGCTGACGCGTCATCCACCCGTGACGGCACCGCGGCCGGCCGAGCGAAGATACCGTGGGCCCTCGAGGAGATAGTCGAGGTGCTCACGAAGGAGCCACAGCACATGACCGATGCCTCGTCGGACAAGCGAGGACCGCAACCGACCGACGACGCCGGCGCCGGCGAGCAACGCGAAGGCCAATCGTACGCTGCGCGTCGAAGAGGAGGACGCAGCACAGCACCCGGCCTTGAAGGGAAGAAGGCGAAAGCCGCAAAAAGCGAAACGCCAAGGCCGCGTCCGGGCGCAAAGCGAGCGGAGACTCCGGAAGCCGATGCCGAGCAGAGCACGGACGACGCCCCGCCTCCTCCCGCGGAACGTCCCTCGCTGGTCAAACGGCGCATCAGAGAAGCCAAGGATGCCGCCCGCGCGAAGCAGAAGACCGAAGCCGATAGTGCTCCTTCCCCGACCTTCGCGAACCGGGGAGGCGCCACGACGCCCTCAGCCAGGCCGGTCATGAAAGATCAGCCGCTGATCACCCTCGTGGTCGACCTCATCCCGCCCGCCCCGGCGAAAGCCCGCAAGACAACGCCGGCGAAGGCCAAACCCGCCCCGCCAACTAAGCCCAAACCGGCGAGCAAAGCCAAACAGAGCGATCCGGACAAGAAGAAACAGTAACGGCGAGCCTACGCGTCCTCAGCAGACCGGAAAGTGATTGCGTCGGCGACCGTCATGCGCCAAGATAGGGTGAAGGCTGCGTAAGACGCAGGCCCAACGCCAACGGCTCACGAATCGGAGGATTGCGGGATCACCAAGGACACGGTTGAATCGAATCACGCCGCCGGAACTGCAATCGCGGACGCTCCGTCCCCAGACAGCCCTGCGCCGAGCGATCCCGAAACCACCGCGACGGGCAGCCCCTCTGCCGTCGCGACGGGCCCCTCGTCCCGCTGGTGGAAGGCCGTCGGCGTCGGCGCGATCCTGGCACTTCCGCTTGGGTGGCTCCTCTCCTACGCCGCGTTCCTCGTCTTCTTCCTCGGGCTCTTCTTTTTCGCCCTGTTCGGCCTGCTGATCGGCGCGACGGTCTACCGCGTCGCCGCCCCGGCTCAGCCCTACGGACGCTCTATGGTCCTTCTCGGCACGACGTTCCTCGTCGCGTTCACGTGGACTCTGTCCATCGTGAAGGAGGCCGGCGACTTTCCGGCGGACTACGCCGACCGCGTCGTCGAAGATCGCCGTCTCGATCTGAAAGGCGCTACCAAAGACGAATACCGAGCCATCGTGGCAAACGATGTCCGTGCATGGGTCGATTCCCAGTACGCCCCGGGTGGCGTGATCGGGTATGTAAGCTGGGTGACGGCCAGCGGTCAGTTCGTCAAGGGCGACATCGCCTCGGCTCGCACGCCCTATCGCCACCCCCATCGCAAGGGCCTGTGGCTCATTCGATGCGGCCTGTCGGTCGCGTTGCTCGCCTTCGGAATCGGATCACAGACGTTCGGCCTGCGCGAGCCGCGGCAAGGTACGGCCTCACCCCGGAAAGACAACGACGAGTCCTGACCCCTCGCGAGTGACTTATGTCGGAGGGCGTAGAACATCCGGACCGCCAACCCGAACGTCCCACACGAGACGTACACACAACCGGTGTGATTGAGCGCGCCGACAACCATGTCCTGATCGTCCGAAAGTCTGATGCGGACGCCGCCACCGGCCGATGGCAATTCCCCAGCGGACGAGCCAGGCCGAACGAATCGCCCGAGGCCGCCATGCGTAGAATCGTACTCGATCAGCTCCGCATGGAAGTCGAGATCGTGGTCGGTCAGCCTCCACTCGTCGAGAACGTGGACGGCAAGGAAGTCGAGCTACGCTACTTCTTCTGCGGCGTCATAAACGGTGAACCGATCGGTAACGCCTACGCCGAGACGCGATGGGTGCTCAAGGGGCAACTGCGGGAGTACGAGTTCGAACCCATCTCTCGACAGGTCGTCGACTGGCTGCTCGATGCGGAAGGGTAAGGCAAAAAGGTCGGGAAGGTGGCGCGGGGACTGACTTACCTAGGCCCGGCGGCGGTGACGCATCAACGCCGGCACACCGAGAAGCATGAGCACGAGGACCGTAGGCTCGGGGACCAGCGTGCCGGACGGCCCGGTATCTTCGTAGGCACCGGGCAATGGCCCGCTGCTGTCGCCCGGACTCATGCGCAGCGCCATCTCCGATGCGAGCGGATCAACACCCGCCGCCAACTGCGAGATCATCTCCTCGTTTGACGCCTCGATCGCCTGAGCGAGCTTCGCACTGGCGCTGAAACTCGCGAACGGATTCACCGTCCCGGCCGCCTCGAAGAACGGCGCCGTCACCGCCGCGAGCATGTCCGCGAAGATGTTCCCGCGGACATGGATGGGGCCGGCGTCGAAGTCAAAAGTGTCGGTGCCATCAGAGAAACGCCCGTCACGCACCACGTTCTGCCGCGACGAGTAATCCAGGTCGAGATCGTAGAACCCGAAGCCGTTCAGCGAGAGGCTCGCGTCGATGTAAAGGTTGCCGCTGATCTCGGTCTGCTGGCTGCCTGCGTCGTAGGTGAGCACGTAGTTGAGCGGCTGCGACGTGAAATCGCTCGTCAGCGCCGTCTGCAACTCGATGTCCATGTTATGGAAACCGCGGCCGGTCGTGCGAAACTCGAGCGAGATCGGCCCCTGCAACCGGAGGTCGCCCGGCCCGAAATCGAGTGAGTTGCCCTGGAGGTTGTGGCTGATCCGGTAATCCGCCCCGCCGCTGAGGTGATTGCGCTGGCCTTCGATGTTGAAGCCCGCATAGCCGAGCCCGTGCGCGAGGTCCTCAAAGACGTCTGCCCGAGAAGCCGGCGTCGACAAGAAGACAGCCAGCACCGCGACAGCCACGACCCGCGTACAACCTTGCCGGAGCATATTCGAGCCCTTTCCAGCGACTACTCGGCCAAGCGTTCCTCAAGCCGCACCCGCGGGTCTCGAACGACCGCAGGCACAGTCCTCTAGTGTATCGGCCGGGGGCCCTCAACGCACCGTCAAAAACGCCGCCCGATGCCGGAGATCGGTCACACAGGCGCCTCGGCCGAAGCAGTCTGAACCAGCTTCCGGCCTAATGAACGGGAGACTTATAGGACCATACCTCCGTCAACGTGAAGCCGACGGGTAGCATGGGCAAACTCGTTTGCCCGTGCATGCTCGCTGTCGACGGACACGGGCAAGCTACCGCTTGCCCATGCCACCCATCATCCGTCGTCTGACGAAGCACCAGATCGCTACTTGGCACCGGCCAGCAGGTTCATGAAGCACGCCGAGGTCTTCGTCCCCCGATGCAGATCGTCGATCCGGAAGTACTCGTCCGGGCCGTGGGCGTTGCAGTCAGGCGTGCAGAAACCGAGCATCAGTGAGTCCGCCCCGAGCACGTCCTTGAACAGCGGCAGGATCGGCAACGAGCCGCCCTCGCGGATGAACACCGGAGCCTTGCCGAAGCCCGCCTCGATGGCGGCGGAAGCCGCCTTCATACCCGGCGAATCGAGCTCGCCGAGATAAGCACTGCAGCTTGCGTGCGTCTTGATTTCGAGCTTAACGCCGGGCGGACACGCAGCCCGCACCGCCGCGTCGAACGCCTCCGAAATCCGCTCCGGATCTTGATCGGGCACGATCCGCATCGACATCTTCCCCGACATCTTCGCCGGGATGACCGTCGAAGCACCTTCGTCCGTGAATCCGCCGATCATGCCGTTAACGTCCAGCGTCGGGCGCGCCCACTTGCGCTCCAGCGTGGAGAAACCCCTCTCTCCTTCCAGTGACGGCACGTCGATACTCTGACGGTAACCGTCCTCATCGAAGGGCAGCTTCTTGATCGCGGCCCGTTCGTCGTTCGTCAGATCACGCACGTTGTCATAGAAACCGGGGATGGTGACGCGGTTGTCGCCATCGCGCAGCGACGCGACGATCGCCGCCAGGGCGTTGCCGGGGTTCGTCAGTGTGCCGCCGAACGAACCGCTGTGCAGATTCTGCTTCGGGCCGGTGATAAAGAGTTCCTTGTAGATCATCCCCTTCGTGCCGTACGTGATGGCCGGCGTGTCATGATCGAACTGCGGCGTGTCCGACAGCGCCACGTAATCGCACGCCAAACGGTCGCGGTGGTCGCGGATGACCTTCTCCAGGTTCGGCGAACCGATCTCCTCCTCACCCTCCACGACGAACTTGACGCGAACCGGAAGATCGCCGGCGACCTTCATCCACGCCTCAGCCGCAAAGAGATGCGTGAGCACCTGCCCCTTGTCGTCGGCCGAGCCACGGGCATAGATAGCACCGTCTCGAACCGTCGGTTCGAACGCCGGGGACGACCATAACGAGAGGTCTCCGGTCGGCTGCACGTCGTAATGGCCGTAGATGAGCACCGCCGGGCCATCAGCAGGCCCAGCCTCCGCGATCACGCAAGGGTGCCCCGGCGTCTCGACGATCTCGGCGGCGATCCCGCAATCCGTGAAGAGCTTGCGGACCCAGTCGGCCGCCTTGCTCATGTCGGCCTTGTGGTCCGCATCGGTCGAGATACTCGGGATGCGCAGAAGGTCGTTGAGCCGGCTGACATGGGCGTCCTTGTTCGCCTCGATGTGGGCGAGAACCTTGTCGATCACGAAGAAGCTCCTTCGGAGTTAGTCGGTCCAACTAATCGAAAGCCGGGCTCGTCCATGCCGTGAAGCCCTGCAGGGGGCCGCAGCGGATGAGGGGTGACGGCCTTGCTTGCGTGAGCAAGCCGGCACGTCCGG
>JAJDDX010000124.1 GCA_029260055.1 Phycisphaerae bacterium | reverse complement strand
TCGGCTCCGTGGGCTGATGCAGATGATGCTCAATCTCGAACACATCGCTGGTCCCGTCGCGGTCCTCCTTCTCGCTCGAACCGGGATAAGCGGCGACCTGCAAGTTACATGGGGTTGGCATGATCAATACTCCTTTGGGTTCTACACTCGGCGACTTCGCCGTTTGCCGTATCTCTAAAACGAGGCGCCCGGCACCTTGCCGGTCGCGATCGCTTTCTGCATCTTCACCGGGCCGCTTGCCAAACCGTCGTCTTCGTCGCGATGCCCGCTTTACACCTGACCTGGTGGGCAAGCGGTGTGCCAGCGGAAGGCAGCAGTTCGCCCGCGAGGCCGGAAGTGCTCTTAGTCCTTTCGAAACAGGGGTTTATGGAAACAAACGGAACACGGCACCCACCCCGGCATCGGTCTCTTATTGGTGGCATCCGCACGATGCTGTGCATGTGATGGGTCCATGGCGCCAACCGGCAGTCGCCCGATCCGTACTAGTACGGGCGCTCGATGATGCCGCCTATGGTCTCATGCGTGTCCGAGAACATACGCCCAGGCCGTAGGTCCAGGCCGTGCCTATAACCACCCACCAGGGCCACCCAACGTACACGACCTCGAAGTGCTCTTGGAGGAACTTGATGACCACCAGCACGGCGACAGAGGACACCATCGCCACCACGTTGACCGGATCGTACCCGCGCGACCGTGTCGTCACCGCCAGGAGGAAGACGCCGAGCAGGCCGCCGAATATCAATCCCGCCCATCGGAAGGTCTCCCAAAGCAAGTCGTCATGCCCGGCGAAGGCGAGCGCTACCGCAGCCAGCAACGCGCCAAACGCCACGACAAGACCGCGAGCGACGCGAACGTAGTGCGTCTCGGAGGCTTCCCGCACAATGTAAGGGCGATAGAAGTCCGTCACCGCCGTCGACGACAGCGCGCCCAAGGCCGAGTCGAGGCTCGACATGGCCGCGGCGAAGATGCCCGCGATGAGCAGGCCTTTGAGGCCGACACCCGTTGGCACCGCCGTGGCGATGAAGTACGGAAACACACGGTCTTTCTTGGCCAGAATCTCCGGCGGCACCTCCAGCCCCGGCTGCTGATAGTAGACGTACATCAACGCGCCTATCAGCAGAAACAGGCACACGACGGGGAGCCCGACCAGCGCGTTGAAGATGAGCGAACGCTGTCCGCGCCGCAGGTCGGGGCACGTCAGCATCCGTTGCGTGAGGTCTTGATCGGTGCCGAGCGCCGCCATCGTGGTGAAGATCGCATAGAGGGTGAGGACCCAGAAGAGCTTGTCGTTGTTGAGCCCACCCGTAAAGGTGAACGTGTCGAACTTGCCGGCCTCGTAGGCGGTCTGGAGATTCGCAGTCCAGCCACCGGGCGTCGCGATGAAAAGGCAAACGGCCGCCGCCACCCCGCCGCCCACGAAGACCAAGGCCTGTAGCGCATCGGTCCATATGATCGCCTTGATGCCTCCGAACGCCGTGTAGGCGATCGCCACCACTGCCGCCCCTATCACGACCCACGTCAGCGGCCAGCCGAATACCACCGAGATGGCCAGCGACGCCACCAGAAGGCGGAGCCCGCTGCCGATGATGCGCGAGGCGAAGAACATCAGCGAGGCCGTTACGCGCGTGGCGGGACCGAATCGCTGCCCGAGGTATTCATACACCGTCGTGACGGAGCCACCGTAGAAGGCCGGCAGAAGCAGGAAGACGATAAGCATCCGGCCGATGAATGATCCCACGTACAACTGAAGGTAGCTGAAGTCACCTTTGAACGAGTCAGCCGGGACGCCGATGAAGGTCAGCGCGCTGACCTCCGTGGCGATGATCGACAGGCCCACGGCAAGCCAGTGCTGGCGCCGCCCGCCGAGGAAGAAGTCCTCCGTGCTCCGCTCGTGCCGGCCGAACCAGATGCCCACGCCGGCGACAGCCACGAAGAAGGCCGCGAGCACCGCGATGTCGAGTGTGCCGAGTACCATGCCGATCAACTCGCCTTCCCGATCATCTCGTCAGTCATGTCGCCAAGGCGCCGACAGATATCGTCAAGGCCCGTCGGTTTGTTTCGAGCGTGCCAACACGCGGCATAACTTTCGAATGCATGCCCGAGCCGCTCAGACCAGTCAACTACTATCCGTCGCTCCAGCCGGGAGCCTGCTGTAGCTCGGCGGATGATCACGACCTTGTCCGCTAACAACTCACTGAACGTACACGCCACCGACAATTCATTTCGATCCGGTCCGCCGCCCGGCTCGGAGGGCTCCATCGCGTCGCAGCAGAGCCGCGCATCCCGGGCATGCGCGCCGACCTGTTCCGCCTCTTCGAGTGTAGGTAGCGTGGGATCGTCACGGACTTCGGCAAGCGGCTGCCACAAGAGCCGCCATGTCTCGCACCCATCGGCCCACGCGGACGCACGGCGCAGCGCCGCGACCACATCACCGTCACCCAAGCCCAACACCGTGCGGGAGAACAGCGCGTCGAACTCGGGGCCGGTGCGATGATCCGCGTCCCACCCCATCACCGCGCCCAGCGCGATCCCATGCCACGAACACGCGAGTTGGTTAAAGTGCCCGTGGTCGCCCCAGTCGGTGTTGAGCAGCCCGCTCGCCCCGTGCGTCCTTCCCGCGACTGCAAATGTCGCAATGTTGCGTTCAGCCTGCGTCATCGCGTTGATGATCCTCTTCCACCCGCTCGTCCCGGGGCACACAAGCGTTCTGAGCCCGGCTTCCACAAGTCGTGCCATGCCGTCGTAGTCCGCTCGGTCGTCATAGCCCCAGTGCAACACGGTGGCGTCACGGGGTACGCGATCGAACAGCGACGGATGGTTGACGACCACGTCGGACCAGAACTGAGTCCGGCGCCCGCGCGACGCGCAGAACTGATGGACCCGCCCGATGTGGTCCAGGTAGGCTCGCCCGCGGGCGTTCTCGGAGGCCAAGCGCTCGCGGTTCAAGCCCTTGCCCAGGTCCCACGGCTCGTCGCCGCAGATGTTCACGATGTTCGACGAAAACGCATCCAGCACATCCGACAGGATCCGTTCCACCAGGCCCCATGCATCGGCGTTCATGCAGTTCAGCGTGGACCCACGCAGCCGCTGGGGCCAAGGCATCGCGTCCCAGATCGCCGTGGGTCCGATTTCCGCCAGGTGCCGATACTTCGGCATCGACAGGATCCGCCCCATATGCCCCAGCGTCGCGACAGCCGGGACGAGATCGATGAAGCGCTCACGGCAATACGCGTCGAGCTGCTTGATCTCGTCGGGCGTCAGGCCGTGGTTCGCATCGCATATTTCAGGATCGAATCGGAATGCAAAGGCGTGCTCTATGTTGAGTTGAAGCTGGTTGATCTTCACCTCGGCAAGGCGATCGACCAGCATGCAGAGCGTGTCCAGCGTCGGGACCTTGCCGCGCGTCACGTCATGCAAAAGGCCGCGGGTGGCGAAATCCGGCCAATCCCGGATCACACCACACGGCACCACACCATCGCTCGACCGCGCGAGTTGCGTGAGCGTTTGCAGCCCGTGGAAGCACCCGGCAGCGGAGCCTCCGGTGAGGACGATCTTGCTGGGCTCCACGACCAGCGTGTAACCCTGTTCGGGCTGCCCCGAGCCGCGCTCGATGCTCACGACGACTTCGCAGGCCGAAGCATCGGGACCGCAAGGCGGGAGCCCCGCGCGCCACCGCTCGAGGGCTCGCTCGACGCGTGGATCGTCCGCATACACGGCGGCGACAAAGTGGTGTCCGACTCGACATCGGCCGCGCGTAGCCCGAACCTCCTTCGGGTAAGGCAACAGATGTAGCGAGCGGAGCTGCGGCATCGGCATCCTCAGCGAGTCTTTATCGGGTCACGCGGCAAGGGACGGTTCCGCTCGCCGATGGCATTGTGCTCGCTGCCGCCGTGCCGGACAAGCTTGCGTGCGAAGCCCGTCTTCAACGCGCGATGCAGCCGCGTCGCCCCGAATCCGATAAATAGCGCTATGGGCGAGACCAGCGGGAATCGACACCACCCGTCATCCACAACCAAACAAGACGCCGAGGCGCACGACCCGCGATGCGTGGTGATCACCTACCACTACATTCGTCAGGCCGACCCCAAGTGGCAGGAAGGCGTCAAGGGCGTCACGCCGACCGCGTTCGCCGAACAGGTCGATCGTCTCTGTGCGCTCATGGAGCCGATCACCTGGCAGGAACTCTACGCATGGCTGGCGGGTGAAGGCACGATCCCGCAGCGTTGCTTCCTGCTGACGTTCGAGGATGGCCTCTCCGATCACGCCCGCGTCGCTGCCCCCATGCTCGAGGACCGAGGGCTCCGAGGCGTCTTCTTCATGCCCGGTGCCGTCCTCGCCACGGAGGAGATGCTCCCCGCGCATGCCATCCACCTGCTTCTGACCGCCCACGGCGACGAGTGGCTCGAACGAAACCTGCGGGACATCCTGGAAGAAAACCACGGCTGGCGCGCGCCGCGCGACGACTCCGATACCGGCCACGCCCGGCGGATGTATCTCTACGAAACGCCCGTCCGCGCGAGCCTGAAGTACCTGCTCACCATGCGACTGCCGATCGCCGTCCGCAATAGCGCCATCCGGACCCTCTTCGAACGGCACATCGGGGCCAGCCGGGATTGGTCGAAACGCTGGTACGTCGGCTGGAAGGACCTCACTGCCATGCGCTCCCGCGGCCACACGATCGGCGGACAGGGGTATAGCCTAGAGCCGCTTCTGCGTTTGCCCGACCGGCGACGCAGATCCGACATACAGGGCGTCGCCGCCATACTTCGCTCCGGTCTCGGCCCAGCCGCCCGCCCGTTTGCCTATCCGTACGGCGGTTTCGACAGCGACACGGCTGCCATCTGCCGCCAAGCCGGCTTCGCTCAGGCCTTCACGACGCGTCAGGGACGGGTAACGCCGGCATCCGATGCCATGTCGCTCCCGCGAGTGGACGCCAAAGACCTGGCCGTCATCCTGAACGAGGAGTCCGAGCCGCAGCCGGCCTGAGCCCTGCCCGCGGATTGGGTTTGACCGGGCAGCGATGTACAATTGGCAAAGGGATGAGCCGATGGCGCCGGGCGAGACCTCCGCGAGCGACACCATGAAGACGAAGCTAAGCTACGATGCGAAGTCAGGCCGAGCGAAAGCCAATCACTCGTCGAACGGGCTTGCACGCCGGACGATAGCGGCGCTCGCGTTGCTCGTCTGCGTGGCTGGATGTGCCAATGAACGGAACGCCTCGACACGTCGGACGAGCGCGGAGCCCCTAGCCGTGGAAGACGCCGAACACGCGTCCCCAGCCGACGGTTCCCTCGAAGACCACGCTGGTGAGATGGCGAAAGAGGACCAGCGCCGCGCAGCCGACGCGCTCGATCAAAAGAAGGCGCAACCAACTCCACGACGCGACAAACCGCTACGACCGACCCGAAAGCGGCCGCACTCGTAGCCGCCGGCGCAGGACTACCGGTCGCGCCGAACGAACCGCAGCGCTGCGAGCCCCAGGAACGCCATCAGAAAGACCGATGCCGAGATCGCTCCGCAGTTGAACCCCGGGAACCCGTCCGGTGCGTCGATGCGTCCGTCAAGCGTCGGGTCGGTGCTGAGGGTGGTGCCGCCGCCGTTGACGAAATCGATGCGATCGTCGAACGGGCGATCCTCCACAGCGGTGCTCGTTACCAGCACGTCGGCGGCGACCGTCGTGGCGCCTGTCGTCTGATCCACCCGGAGCGCCACGGACGCAATGTCATCCCCAGCGGCATTGGTCCCGGACGGTGCCGTCGACGAGAGATTCGGCACGCCGACGAAGCCATCGCCGTCAATATCGAAGCCGGGCACGCGCCAGGCATAGAGGATCGCCCAGACGCGCTCGTCCGGAATGAACTTAGTCGTGCCATTGGGCTTCAGCAGGTCCTGCCACCCCATGCCGATCCCGCGTCCCTGGCCGCGAGCCACGCCGCCGCCGTAGGCATCGTAATCCGAATCCGCGAGCGCGTCCGCCAGATCGTCGAACGTCTGCTCGGCATAGAAGGTTGGGCTTCCCTCATCCTCGGGATCCAGCGTGAAGAACGCTGCCGGAGGCGTCAGCAGCGGATCGGTAGGATCGATCACGAGGTGCCACGTGCGAACGTCCGTCGACCGCCAAAGGCCGTTGCCGTCCCAATCCGCACCCAGCAAGTCCTCGATCTGAGCTTCGGGGATGAACCCCTCGGTCAACAGGTCCCGGCGGAATAGGCTCAGCAGATCGGACACGTTTTCCGGGTTGTCGATCACCTGGAAATCCCGAACGCCCTCCTCGTCCGTACTGACGAGGTCATTGCCCATGTCCATTCCGTTGCCCAGCCCGTCCTTGTCGATGTCCGCGTTGCCCTCGGCGTTGAACCGCACGATGATCGTCTCGAGGTTACCGAAAGCGCGCGGGTTGATAAGCGGGTCGTTGTCGGTACCGTCGGATTCGCCGTCACCGTCGGTGTCCCGGTTCGTCGGATCAGTGAAGAGGAACCCGTCGAAGTCGTGCAAGAACGTGAACCCCAGGATCCGTGCGCCGGTGTTGTCGATGGGGAACTCGCCGGGGCTCGGGAGCCCGTCGCCATTGGCGTCCACCCATTCGTTCGCATCAAGCCGCCCGTCGCGGTCCTCGTCGATGAACATCAAACCGAAGACCTCGTCGAAGTCGCTGACGCCGTCATCGTCGGTATCCGGATCGAGCGCGCTCGTCGCCACGGCGAGGCGTGTGAAGATCGGCGTCGGCGGCGTGCCGGGGACGATCGCCGATGGCGCCGGATAGAACACCACGCGGTCAGCCATCTCGCCACTCGCCGTCAGCGACTCGAACCCGCCGGTCTCCCAGTTGTCGGGCAGGCCGTCGCCGTCCGTGTCGGGCGAGTTGTCCGCGATGCCGTCGCCGTCAATGTCCAGCCGGCTCAGGATCGAGGCCACGGCCAGGTTCCGGCAGCAGAGCCTTCGCCCCACCGTGCCGCTGCGCGTATCCGTCGCGGGCGCGTAGTCGATCACGCCGACGAGTTCATCATTCGAGATGTCTTCCACGATGATGCCGTCCTGCGTGCAGGCATCGGCGGGACACACGGCATCCTGGGCCCGTACGGCACCGGCCATCAAGAGCACACACAGAGCGGCCGCCAGGGGTCTACTGGGGCGTAGGTTCATCGGTTGGGTCCTTTCGATGTCTGCGCTAGTTCTCGCTTCTTTCTGACTTGAACGAGTCCGCGCGGTTAGCGCACGCAAGGCTACGCGCCAGTTGCTCCGCACCCGCACCATAGCACGGCACGATTATTTCCGCGGTCGTTTGAATGTCAATCGCTGACCGTCCCGAGCCCGACCGCCAGGCTCGCAGAACAGTCCCATGTCGCCCCGCGGTCGCAGCGCCAACCCGACCACAAGGCATCCGGTGCGACGCACCGGCAATAAGAACGTGGCAAGGTGCCGACCTCGACGGCTATCCGCCGAGGTCGACACCTATGCCGAGAATCAGTCTATTTCGTCCGCGGCGGACGAGCCGCCGCAGTTCCAATGCCCAAGTTCTACAGGTCCTGGCACACGCCGGCGGCACACACATCGCACGCCGGGGTCGCAGGGCAGTCGTTACACGCTGTTCCGTCAGGTTCGTCATTCACCTCGCACGTCCCGGCACCGTCGCACGTGTCCGGATTCGTACAATCCGTAATGCTCGGGTCGCCGCAAGCCGTGCCAACCGCGACGAAGTTATCGAGGCAAGCGCCCGCGCCGTCACAGCTGTCCGGATCGTCACATTCGGTAGCGCCGAGGTCGCCACATGCAGCTCCAGCCCCCGCCAGGTTATCCTGGCATGCACCCGCGCCATCGCAGGTGTCCGCGGCGTTACAGTCCGTAGCAGTCGGATCGCCACACGTGGTTCCGGCCAACGACAGGCAGTTATCAGCGGTCTCGTTGCACGTATCGGAACACTCGGCACCGGCCGAGCACGGATCGCCCGCATGTGTGCAAGACCCACCCGAGCATACGTCGGCACCGTTACAGAAGAGGCCGTCGTCGCACGACACGGCGTTGTTGAAGTTGAAGCACGCGCCACCCGAGCAGAAGTCCGTCGTGCAGACGTTGCCGTCGTCGCAATCGCCGTTCACCAAGCAGGTAACGCAGGAATCGGACGCCTCGTTGCACAGGTCCGGGACCGTACACGGATCACCTGCGTGCGTGCAAGCCCCGCCCGAACACACGTCGGCACCGTTGCAGAACAGCCCGTCGTCACACGCATCCGCGTTGCTGACGAACTGGCAAACGCCCGCCGCGCAACTGTCGTCCGTACAGCCGTTGGCGTCATCGCAGTCGCCGTCGACCAGGCAGTCGACGCACGTGTCGCCGCCCTCATCGCACGCCTGTGCTCCGCACGGCGTTCCCGTGTGAACCGAACAGGTCCCGCCACCACACGTGTCGGTGCCGTTGCAGAACAGGCCATCGTCGCAGGCCAAAAGGTTCGGTGTATTGAAACATGTGCCACCGGAGCACTGATCCGTCGTACACACGTTGGCGTCGTTGCAGTCGGTGTCGACAAGGCACTCGACGCAGGCATCAAGCCCTTCGCTACATAAGTCTGGCAGCGTACACGGATCGCCGGCGTTCGTTGAGCACGAACCGCCCGAGCACGTGTCCGCTCCGTTGCAGAACAGGCCGTCATCGCACGCGGCCGTGTTGTTGGCCGTCTGGCAGACACCCGCCGCGCACGTGTTGTTGGTGCAACCGTTGCCGTCGTCGCAGTCGCCATCAGCCAGGCAGTCGACGCACGCATCGCCGGCCTCGTCGCACAGTTGCGCGCCGCAAGGCGCCCCTGCGTGGACGGAACAGGTATTGCCGCTACAGGTATCGGCGCCGTTGCAGAACAAGCCGTCGTCGCACGCAGCCAGGTTCGACGTGTTGAAGCAAACGCCCAGCGAACACACGTCATCGGTACATACGTTCGCGTCGTCACAGTCCGAGTTGATCAGGCACTCCACACAGGCATCCAGCCCCTCGCTGCACAGATCGGGCAGCGTGCATGGGTCACCCGCATTGTTCGAGCAGGTTCCGCCGGCACAGGTGTCAGCACCGGTGCAAAAGAGCCCGTCGTCGCAGGGATCCGTGTTGTTGGTGTACTGGCACGCACCGACCGTACAGGCGTCGTCCGTACAAACGTTGAAGTCGTTGCAGTCGGCAGCGTTGAGACAGTCGACACACGCGTCAGTCCCTTCGTCGCACGCCTGCCCGCCGCAGGGATTGCCCACGCCGATACAATTACCGCCGCTGCACGTGTCGGTGGCGGTGCAGAACAGGCCATCGTCGCACGTCGCCAAATTCGACGTGTTGAAGCACACGCCCAGCGAGCAAACGTCATCGGTGCATACGTTGGAATCGTCGCAGTTGGCGTCAATCAGGCACTCGACGCAAGCGTCCATCGCCTCGCTGCACAGGTCCGGAAGCGTGCAGGGATCGCCGGCGTGATCCGTGCATGCGCCGGCCGCGCATGTGTCCGCACCGTTACAGTGAAGCGTGTCGTCACATGAAGTCCCGTCCGCCACCGGCGGATGGGTGCAAGCGCCCGTGGTACACACGTCGTCGGTGCATGTGCTGCCGTCGTCCGTACAGCCGGTGCCGTCTGTGACCGCCGGGTTGGAGCAGACGCCGAGCGTACAGGAATTCTGCGTGCACTCGTTGCCGTCGTTGCAGGCCGCCGCCGGACTGATGCTGTCGACGGTCACGATGGTCGTGGCCTCCGTAAGTGCGTTGTCCGTCACCGTCACCACGATGTTTCGTGAAGTCGCGGTGCCGCTCGGGGCGGTGTAGGTCGCCGACGAGGCGGCTGGCACCAACGACTCACCCGCCAACGCCGTACCCTGAAGCTCGAACGCAAAGGTAAACGGTGCCGTGCCGGGAATCGCCGTGGCCGTGATCTGTGTCGCCTCACCCAGACAGAGTGTCGGATTCTGCGCTGAGGCACTGATCCCGACGCTGCCGGTGCCACCACTCCCGGATCCACCGGCACTGGCGGAGATGTTGATACTGGTCGTGCCCGATGCGTTCGCCCCGGTGGCGTCCGCCACACGGACCTCGATACTCACGTCCCCGGTACCCGAGGGCGCCGCGTAGTTCCGCAACAGCGTCACCACGTCGAGGCCGCCGGTACTTAGGCTTCCGACGCCACAAGTGCAAAGGGCTAGGCCGTCTAGGAAGTCCTCTGCGGGATCGGGCGTGCAGTCGTCCGCCTTGGTGAGCAGAGAACCAACGGGCGTCGTGCGGAACCCATAACACACCGTATAGGGCGGCGTGCCGCCGGAGACGTCCGCCTTGACCTCCACCGTGCTGTTGGGAAGCGTGGCCCCGGGCGCCGCAGCCTCCACAGTGAGCGGTTCCGGCGCTGCCACGGATAGCGGAATGATCGTACTGCTGGTTGCGCCGACCGCGTCCACGATCGTCACGCGAATCTGAACCGCGCCAACGCGGTCCGAAGGCGCCTCGAACAGAACCTCGCAAACGTCTTCCTCGGTAAGGTCCTGGCAGCCGGATGAGCCCAGCGCGCCGAGCGGATCCTCGCCGAGGAGTTCGAACGTAATGCCATACGGAGCCTCACCGCCCGCCGCCGTCGCGCTGACCGGAACCGATCGGCCCGGAGCGACTTCGATACTGGCAGCCGAGCCATCGGCGATATCCAACTCGCGTTCCGAGTTGACCGTGATCGCCAACGTCGCCGTCGCGCGGTTACCGCGACGGTCGGTCACGTCGACCCGGAAGGTGACGCTTCCCACGCCCAAGGGCGCATCGTAATCGGCCGCTGAGACCTCCTCGCCGTTGTCACCGGTCGTGAGTCCGGAAAGATCCAGTGCCCCGCCGCCGCGACCGTCCAGGGTCATCCCGCTTTCGTCCAGCGTCCACGTGATGCAATAGGCCGGCTCGGCATCGGGCGGATTGGACTCGTTGTTCGCCGCGTTCGCGTCACAATCCTCGGGAACCTGTCCCAAATCGGCCACGAACTGCGCCCCGCCTGTCACGCGCGCCGTCAACTCGACACTTCCGCGCGGGGCGATACGGGCGCTGGCCGCCGAGATCGACACGGCAAGCTCGCCCTCAGGCCTCACCACCGCCAACTCAATCTCTTCCTCAGCCGTCGCGCCGCCCTCGTTCGCGACGACGCGCACGATGACGCCCGCCGGAACCGGCCCCGGGTCACTCAGCACGCCCAGGAGACGCAGGAAGCTCTCCACGCCCACGTGCGGATCTTCCCCGTTTGCCGGAAGCGGCACACAGTCGGTATCCGGACCTACGCAGGTCTCCAGGCGCAACCCGGCCGGAGCGTCGATCGTCCAGGTGAAACTGGCCGCGCGCGAGGCCCTCGCCGTCAGCACGGCGCTTCCCTCGTTCGCGTCGTCTCGGATCAGAATCGAGCGATTCGCGGAGAGAAAGGCGGTCAGTGGCGGAACGGGTTGAGGTTCCGGGCGCCCCGGTGGCGGATCGGGTAGAATGACCTGCGTATCGGCCGGATTGCACGCCAACGGGACGACAAGAGTCGCCGCCAACAAGCATACGGTTATCTTCAGTGACCTCGTGAGACTCATATCCAGACCTTTCCTATTCACCTTACCGCCGGTATGACGGCTAAAGTCGGGGGCATCCGTGCAGTCGTATAAACCCGCGCTGCGGTCCCTCGTTTGCAGCGGGCCTTCGAGATGATACGCTTCTACCCCGTCACCTTGGCAACCGGATCAACACTTCCGCATTCGGGTTGACCCGTATCGGACCACCCTGCGTGCCCGGGCTGCCAATGATCCGCGTTCGAGCGAGCCGTTGACCCACGACGACCGATGTCGGTCGACGCGACTCCAACAAGGCCCGCACCGGACTCGATACGCCGGCCGTCACGACGCGCGACTGAGCACGCGGTGCCGGCGATACGACCGTCGACCGGGGTTGGTCGAACCTGAACTCCGCCTCCAACTCACCGCCTCCAAACGGCAGTGCCGTAGCCCCTTCCGCGAGCCGCACCGGGGTGAAGTCCCCGCTCTCGGCCGCTTCTACCCACCTGGTGCCGTTGTCCAGCCCGAAACGATACACCGCACTGGACGCTCGCTCGCGCTGCGCCCCGTAGGACCATTCGTCCACCTTCTCAGTAATCGCTTCGACCTGCCCGCCCGTGGTGATGCGCTGTCCGGCGGCCACGTCCAACCCGTTTTCGCCAGTCAACTCACCTGACTCGGAAACGGGCGAACCTTCCGGTACGTCACCTTCGAAATAAGTCGCCGCTCCGGTCGCGACGGCAAATGTGACTCCGTCAGGACCGGCATCAACTGACAACGACGCCCCTTTGGACATCGTGTAGCCGCGACCGTTCGCAGCCGAACCCGCGATGACAACCCAGCGATCAAGTGACCGCCGCGTCGTGACATAGGCTCGACCGTCGAGCAATGTTAGCGCGGTAGGAATAGACTTGTCTACGACCGGTAACGCGTCGACCCGAAGTTCCGACGAGGGGGCCACGTAGACGACCGCTCCGCAAGCTGGAAGGCTCACGACAGCCGTTCCGTCCGACGTAGTCACGATGCTATCGCCCGAGAACAAGCCGTTGCCCTTGTCCGAAAACATCCCCGGCTCGCTTTCGAACGGAGCCCCGTTGGCACCGCGGGTGGCTCGCCCGCCCTCCATGATGGTCACGTACGCGAGTGGGTCCGAATCCTGAGCCCATGTGGGCGCCACGCCGCCCGATAACACGACGGCGAGGAAAAGCACAGCACACTTCGTCGAACAACGCATGGAATCACCTGCACCAAAACGGGAACCGCTAGTTGAGCGTGAACGCGACTGACAAGCCGTACATCGTGCGATCGTACTCGAAGATAGCCTGTCCGAGCCGATCTTTGACATTGCTGTCGTCCAGCGTCCAGGAAGCGTACGCACGAATCGTCATGAGCACACGATCGATCTCGGGCTGGTAGCGGTTCTCCAACCGGCCGCCGCGAAGAACGAAAGTACGGGACAGCGCCACGTCGTAGCGCTGGATCATGTCGCGCCGCGGCCGGCGATGGAAATCGACCAGGCTGCCGCGATGCCGATAATCCTGCCACTCGAAGCTGGCGCCCCCATCGAAGACGAGGCCCAGCGGCAACGGCACGGATACGCCGAGGGACAGGAGATACGCGTTCTGATCGAACTCGCGTCCGTTCGTCTGATCCCACCCATACTCGAAGCCGATGTACGGCGTCAGGTACCGTTTCGGATAGTCCGGGTCGTCCTGGGAGAAGCTCGGATCGCCCGGATGCCCCCACGGCTCGATACCGGCGGCCGAATATGCAGCCGCCATGTCGATGGTGTGGAACTTCTGAGTAGCACCGAGGGCATGGTAGACACCGGTCCGATCGAAGCGGCGGTCAAACAACGGCTCCGCGTAGTCGCGAAGCTCGTATCGATAGTAGAACTCCGTTTCCGCTCGATAGTCCGCCCAGTAGATCCGGAGGTTCGGCGTCAGCGCGTGGGTCGACAGGAAGGCGGAACGCCCAAGAAGCGTGTAGCCGTAATCGTATTGCAGGCGCAGGAGCACTGGCCCGAAGCTGCCGCTGTTCGGTACCGCTTCATACTGAAGGGCGGCGCTGCCGCCGTAGTTTTGCTCGTCGAACTCGTCCACGTCGGCGTGCCAGAGCTGCGTGACACGGCCCTCGAGCCCGAGCGTCCACTTGTCATCGAGGTCGTGCGTATAACCGAGCGCCAGACCGGCCGTGAATCCGTAGTCCTTCGCTCGCGATACGTCTCGCGGAAGATCGGTGCGCTCACCGAGCAGGACGACGTTCGTGTCGCGATGTGCGCCCGCGGACAGGTTCAGATAAATATCCCTGCGCGGCTGAGATACCCGCGGAGCACCCTCGCGTAATTTATCTAGGTGGTCGCGCTGCCGCCACACGATCGCGGGGATCGCACCACTCGACGACAGCACATCCTTCAGGTTCGGCTCACCCGTCACGGGATCGTTCTGTACCTCCGCATCGAGAACGGACGCCTGCGAAAGCCGTGCCTCCGCCGCATCGAGAATGGCAGCTCGCGCGGCCTCGTCGTCCAGTTCGCTGGCCGCCTCGAAAGGCAGAGTCAGGCCCAAGTACAACGCTGCATAGCTGCGCCACTTTCGCGCTACGCCTTCATCGTCGGCGATAGCCTCGAAGATCGCTCGAGCCTCCGTCAGGCGCACCATGTCGGGTTCCGCCATTTCCGGCGGAATGCGGGTAAGAACGCCCTGCCGAAAACGCACCACGCCGAGGAAGAACCGCGCCCGCACCGAGTCCTCCGCCGTCGCGCCGGCCGTAAGCGCGGCTTCGAGTCCTTCCGCCGCCCGAGCCAAAATGGCGCCCGCTTCATCCCGCAATGCCGAGGGCTTTCCGGATGCGTCGCGCGACGGAATGTCCTTCTTGAGAACCTGGGCGGCTTCCTCTTCGTTGAGCCGCGCCACCTTCGTATGCGCTACCACGTCCAGGAGCCGGATGATCGTCTCCGGGCTATCGAGCAGCCCTATCAAGCGGTCCAGATCGACAGCCATCAGTCGGTAGGCCGCGCGCTCCTTGCCGCCGGACTCGTGCTTCGCCGCTCTGGCCGCCTGGAGCCTGGTGGCGAGTTCCTCGTCAGGTACCTTCTCAAACCGATCAAGCTGACTCGCGAGCTCATCGAGGAATGACTTGCGGTGCTGAAGCGCGACACGCGTGGCCGCCGAGAGTGACTCCGCAGCCAACTGCTGCTCGATTCCGTCGCGCTCGGCTGTCAGTTTCGGTCGTCGCTGCGGGTCGGATCTTGCTTCGATCACCGTCTCCCAGGCGAAGACCCGGCCGCTCGCACCCGACGTGGCCCGCCGGAGCTCGAGCCCGATGGCCCCGTGCGACAGCGCGCGAAACAGGAGGGCCGCATGGTGATCGGGATGCGCATCCAACGCCGCGGTAAACCGCTCGATCGCAGCGCGAAGCTGCTCAGGGTCCGCGTCGCCGGTGCCGCGAAGGTAGAAGTAGACGCCGTCGTGTATCGCGACATTCACCTCGGGCGCCTCCTCCTGCGCATAGGCAGGGCCCGCCGGCACCGTCAGGAGCACGAGGGCAATCAGAAGAGGCCCGCTACGAATCCGTCCGTTCATGACTTTGGCCTTTTGGGCTCGTGGAACCACGGGGCCGCCCCAAGCACGCGAGCCGGGCGTGAAGCACGCCGGCGACGACGAACGGACCCGGTCCGATCATCCGCCACGTGCCCGATCAAGGCGCGGCCTGGCGCTGCTATCCGCCCGTATCCTGGGCGGCATCGATCGTCGCCGCCTCCACAAGACTGGCAATCGTTACGACGCCCGTTCGAATCAGCGTCGATGTGACGAAGTCCTGAAGCTGCAGGGACGTGATACCACACGGCCCGCTGAACAGGCACCCGCCGGCCAGCATCACACCCAACAATGAGCGTTGCCATTTCGTTCGTTTCATGGTTTGGTGAGTCCTTCTTATGACTGGAGGGCCTAGAGCCCAGCGGCGAGGTTTTCCAGAAAGAAAATCGCCGTGTCCGACCCGACCGAAATCGCGGCGCGCAGCCACAGATCCGGATCGACCGTGCAACCCTGCAGCAGCACGATCCCGGTCGAAGCGCTCGCGAATTGCCACCATCGCCGCCACCGATTTGCATTACGTATCCGCATGCGCATGCCACCTAACAACAGTAAGAAACCTATTCGATCAGACTATCGCCGACGACCGCGAGACGTCGCCGTGAGCAAGTGAAAGGTCGTCTCGCCTCCCGCGCTCCGCATCAAGCCGACCCGGAAGCCTGAGCAGAAGTCGGCGCCATGCATCCTCGCGGATGCGCGCTTCTTCCACTGCTCCAAAGCACCACCGAGTATTCCCGGCGTGCCCTGTCGGTACGGCCGACCGCGCCTTTGGTGTCACCACCGCCGTACCGACGCCACGAGCACTTACGGGTCCTTGCGGACAGAGACCATAAGTATTGAAGATGACACGGGTTAAACTGTCAAGCAGTTTTTCTTCGGTTGGCGGATAGAGGTGAGCTTTGGCCGCTAGGGCGCCGGCAGGCCCGGCGTCCCGAGTGCCTCCAAGGCCCATCGAAGCGCTTCGCCGGCCCGGGGGTCGGACTGCTGGGACCACTCCGCTTGGGGCGTCGAGAGCGTCTGTAGCAGCCAGAAATCGCCGGCCGCGTCCACGAAAGGCCGTCGTCGCAGGCTGTCGAGCGATTCCCATTCCCCCGTGACGCCCGCTCCGGCACCCTTAACGGGCCTGAGCGAACTTCGCTTGGGTTCAAACTGGAGGGATGATAAAGCGACAAGGGCCATCGGCTCATCGGGCGCCAGGGCAAGCCCGACCTGCTTTTCGAAGTCGGTGAGGTCGTCGGCGAGGACGGCATCCCGGAATCGCGAAAGCACTGCCCCGATGAGCGCCTCCCCGAGGCCGTCTGTTTGCGAACCGGTAAGAGCTGCCACGGGCCCGAGTTTGATCAAGAAGGGCCCCTCTTTCACTACGGCCTCGTCGGGGGCCGAACTCCAAGCCAGCGCATAGCAAGCCGTCGGCCCGCAGAAGTACTCGGCGAAGATCGTGGGCTTGAACACGTTCAGCGCGGCTTTGTCAGACCGTGTCACGCCGTTCCGCCCGCGAATGGTCGAAACCACTTCCTCGAGCGCCGGAGCCGTACCGTCGCCGACCCCCTTCGCCTCCCAGATAAAACCCAGAAAATCCGCAACCTGCGCGTTCGTCGACATGTCCAAGACGTTCTGGCCCGCCAGCCGGGCCTCGAACGTTCGTTCAATCTCGGTACGGGCGGGCCACTGGCCCATGAGCCTGTCCAGAGCCGTCACCTCCGGTACCCCGGTCCGGAAGTGCTCGACGATCTCAGCCGTCTCGAATCCGGAGGTCATCAGGCCTCCGTCTGCGGAACCGCGCAGAGTCAACGGGCATGCCACTTGCGGCAATCTGACCTGCGCCGCCCAGTCCAGGGACGCCGCTCCTCGATTCAGCCCTTCGGGGACACTCCGGACAGCCCAACGGGCGGTCGCCGTCACTTCGATTGCGTCCGGAACGAGTCCGCCGCCCTGGAACACCAGCCTCGGCGGCGCATCGGCCACATCCAGTCGCACTTGCAGGTGGTTCAGCCCCTGCGCCCGGGATCGCAGTTCCGCTCCGAGTTCCTCGGGCGGGACATAATAGGGTGCGGAACGATTGACGTGGTACCACTCGACGCCCGGCCAGTAGGCCGGCGGCGCGCCGGTGAGGAACGCGGACGCAGCCGCGGCAGTGTTCAGGGTCTCGAACATGCTACGGTCAACGGGAATGACGAGACGGTCACTCGCCGACGGTTCCCCGCCTTCCTGCACGGCCCACGGAGCCGGCACCGCGAGCAGCCAGATGCCGTCCGCTCCCGGCGCCTGGACCTCGCGCAGCGTCCCTCCGACCGCACGCCCCAGCCAATCGCTCGCCGGGTCGGGCCGCGTGTTGATAGCCGCCAGCAGGTCATGCGCACTGATGAGTGAATCCGCCAAGTCAGTCCACGGAGAGCCGCTTACGGCACCGAGCACAAACGAAAGCCCCTCGGGCTGCCACGTCGCGGAAAACCTGCGCGGAAGAAGCCCCTCCGCCGCAGTTTCCCATTCGGTCACCTGGGCCGGCCCCGAGCCCACGTCAGTCAGCGCCGCGATGCCTATCGTGGAGCCGAGCTTCTCTTGAAGCGCGTCCTGACAATCCTGCGACGACGTTGTCTGCCTGATCTTCATCGCGTCGTCGATCTGCTGCCGCGCGGTCTGGATCGCGCCGGCGTCGAGCCGATCCAACCTGACCGTCCCGTTTGACGCACGCAACGAGACCTGCGTCGGAATGATCTCGACCCCAAACGACTCGTCGACCGTCGTTTGAATCAGAGCACCGGCCACCTCCGTGGCCACCAGGTCGTTCCCCTCGGGCACCCACACGGGCTCGCCGGCAATCCGAAACCCCAGGCGAGAGCCGTCGAGCAGCGAGCCGTACCGAGCGTCTGACACCGCACCGCCCAGTTCCGAACCGAGAGCGATTGCTGTGTCGCCACGGTCCAACGCCCGGAATAGCGCAATCAGCGAGTCTACCTTGGCCTCGAGGCTCCCGGCATCGGCGTCCGACAACTGCCAGTAACCACCGGATTCATCCGCCTCGAGCGTCACCTCCACACTCGCGCCCTCCAAGCCCGGAACGCGGACGGTGACCGTCGGCGTCCCCACAGCCGCCGCGTCCGGCCGCGTCACGAGCTGTGCCGCCGCCGGACTCAACGCCTCGCAACGCTTCAGGATATCCTCGATGTCCGCGATCGCTTCGTCGATCGAGGGAGGCGTGCCGGCCACGTCCGTCGGCTGTTCACGCTCCGGCGGCTCGGGCCCGTTGTCGTTTGTGGAGTCCTCATCGCCGCCGGGCGGGGTCGTGGGCCCCCCGGGGTCCTGCTCGGTCGTCGTGTCGCCGGATTCAGTCGGGCGGTCCGTGTCGTCAACCGTCGGCACCGGGTCACCCCGGTCATCCTCCGATTCGTTGCCATCACCGCTCGGCGTGGTGGGCGTATCGTCAATGGGACTCTTCGCGTTCGTGACCAGCGCCAATCGCTGTGGCTCTTCGCTTTGGCCCCACAACCCGTAAGCCACGGCGACAGCCGCCACGACGACGGCCGCGCCAACGCCTATCGGCATCAGGCCCGCCCGCTTCTCCGCCCTAGTCGGTGGAGCGAGAATGTCCCCGAGTGCTTCGCCCCAGTCACCATCCGCCGCATAAGAGAAGTCGTCGGCGTTCCACGTAGCAGCCACCGCCACCGGGGCGTGCCGCCTGCGGCTCAGCTCGAAACGCACTTCGTCCGAAGGCTCCGTGATTCGTCTCGGACTCGGTACGACCTTGACTTTGACGCCCGCCTCACCAATCCGGCTGTCGATTTCCTTCTGTAGTTCGTCGCGGGAGCGCGTCTGCGTCTCCACCAGCAACTGGTTGAGCGCCGTGATCGCCTCCCGCACGTCGGGCTCGGGAGCGGCGCGACCGACTTCGGGACAGGTGATCGTGAACGAACAGAGAAGCCGCGGCTTCTCCGACGTGCCCGTCGCCGCGGTCAGACGCCCTTCAAAGCCAAGTGGTTCAGGCAAGCGAGCCGGATCGGGAAGCTGCGTCGGCACCACCTCGATCGCAAGGGCGCCCTCGTATCGCCGCAGGGCGTCGGTGTCTTTGAGGAACGCCTTTTCGACCGCCGCCTCGGCGGCGGCGGCGCCGATATCGAGTGCCTTCTTCACGAACTCGGCCGGGGCCTTCTGCCGCCACGTCAACGTGTCGGGAGCCCACTCCAACTCCGTCTTGATCTTGGCATGCTCCGCCTCACCGCCGAGAAGGCACACGGTCGCCTTCGTCCGCTCCGACAGGCCGGCCAGTTTCACAGCCAGTTGCGTCTTGGGGAACGCCCCGTCTCGCAGTGGTTTCGCGAAATCGGCGAGTCGCGTCTTCTGCAGTGCCTTCAGCGCGCTCTTGACGTGATCGACAACTTGTTTCTTCAGGCTCCCGTTGTCACGAATGCGGACGCCGCCGTTGGCTCGCTCGAAACTGATCGGTGCACTCATCCGGCCACCGGCCGCTTCGCCCGCATCGCCGGCAACCCTCACCGAAAGCTCCGCAGTGCCTTCGTGAAACTCGTCAGGAGCGTCGAACTCCTCGTTCGTAAGCGTGGTCGTCAGGAGTTGCGATGACAGGTACGCCGAGAGCTCAGCATCGGCCGCCTTCCGCACAAACGCCTGGGCAGCTTCCAGAACGGCTCCCGCCCGCTCCTCCACCAGCCGCGCGAGTTGCTCTGCGCGTGCTTTCCGGCACGATTCCCGCAACGCGTCGGCCTGCTTGCGGACATCCTTCGGAACAGCGGCGGCATCCACCGGCGGCGCCTCGAGCACGCGGATGGCCTCATCCCATCGCTCAGCCGCGCTGGCTTCCTGAGCCGACTCGATCCACGCTACGACCTGCCGGCGCTGCAGGTCAACCGCCTCGAGTTCCGACTCGACCTTCGCCCGCAACGCCTTCTCGTCCTCAAGCACGTCATCAGGCCAGCATTCGAGTGCCGGCCGCTCACTGAGCACGGTCGCCGCACGATCCCACGCCTTCGCCTCGACATGCTTCGCGAGTTCGTCGCGCCACGCGGTGGCCCGTTGCGCGTCCTGCTCGCGCCGGCGCGCTTGTCGGACGGCCTCGGCAAGCTCACGACCTTCGGCCTGGACATCTTCTGGCCAATGGGCAAGCTGGGGCCTCTTGCGCTGTGCCTCCTCGGCTTTGTCCCAGAATTCGGCTTCGACGGCATCACGGACCGCGGCGAGCCATTCGATCGCCGCCGTGCGATCAGCTTCGATGGCCGCCTGACGCTTCTGCTCGGCCAAATGAGCTTCGAGCGCTCGTCGGATTTCCTCGACGCGCGCGTCGCTGCCGTCAGGCCAGTGGGTCAGCGTGGGACGATCGTCGAGCAGTTCGGGCACCATCTCCCACTCGGCGGCCGCGATCGCCGCGTCCAGGTCCGCAAGCCACGCACCGGCCTTCTCGTGGTCCGCCTCTCGCTCCTGCCGGAGCCGCTGTTCTTCCTCACGTTTGTGCGCCTCGAACCGTTCGAGTTCGGTGTTGATGGCCGAGAGCCGCTCGTTCAGCGCGGTCAGCACGTCGCCGAGTCTGCCCTGCACTTGTGGCAGAAGTCTCTCGTCAGAAGCCAGCTTCTCTACGTGAGAGATTGTCTGTTCCACCTGTGTGCGAGCTGCTGCCGGGTCATCGCCTCCACCTTCGCCCGTCCGAGACATCGCCTTCTCGAACGCCGCGTCGGCCGCAAGACTGTGCTCCAGCACCCCACTCGCCTTCTTCGCACGCTCGTGGATGGCCGGCGGGATCGCCGGCAGCGCGAGCACCTGATCGAGTGGCTCCTTCGCGTCGCGCCACGCCTCGCCCTTGAGGACATCCACCGCACGCTCGAGAAGGAGGCTTGCGTCCGCAGTGCGAAGTAGTTCGTTCGCGCGTTGGACGACGTCGGGCGGCGCGTCATCGCTCGCCGCAATCCCTTTCACCAACGCGCGCAACTCGTCCCACGCCTTCTGTTTGACCAGCTCGTCCGCCGGCTCCAGGCGTCTTCGCAGGATTTCGCCCACGTCAACGGGCTTGACGTAAGCGCTAAGCGACTGGACCACTTCCTTCGCCGAGGGTCGGTTCTGCGGGAGACGCCCGAGTGTGTTCGCGACGATCTCACACCATGCGGCGACTGCGCCATCGCTCGACTCGCGCAGATCCTGGCGCCGCGCGCCGTTGTATCGCGCCATCGCCATGAACTCGGACATCTCGACAAGCCGGTGCGCGTCGTCGTCCGGAAGATAAGGATGACGATGCTCCGCCATCATGTGCAATAGGAAGCCGGCCGCGATCACGTCGGAGCCCGATTCGAAGCTCTCATGTGCCGACGTTCCGTATTTCTCAGGATCGATAAACGCACAGATGCGGTCTTCGCGGTCGTATTCGTCCGGCGATAGGATTTCCCACGTACCGGTCGACCGCAGTTCCTCCGCACCGTCAGTTCGTGCGCTCACCGCGGCATTCAGGTATTGCTCCGGGCTCAGCGCGCTGCAGATCGCGGCGGCGAGCCCGAAGTCCGTGATCTTCTCTATGCCGTCCGGGGTCGTCAGCAGGATTCCGGGGCAAAGGCCGCCATGGGCACTGACCCGCTTGCCGCTGGCGTGTGCGGCCTTCAGTGAATCGAAGATCGCGGCAGCCAGACGGAGCAGTTGCTTCGTGTCGACCGCCGGCGCGGTGCCGTCGAAGAGGGACGCGGGGGCAAGGAGTGGCGCCGCCGGCTCATGGTCGATGACAAACGCCGCGTCCGTCTCCCGAAGCGCGCCGAGAAACTGGAGAACATGGGGTGATGCCCCGGCCAGCTCCTGCTGCCAGGCCACCGCGGTCGCCAGTTGGTCCGCAAATCGCGCGCGCTGCTCCTCCGGCAGTCCGGCGGGCTTGAGGATGACACGTCGATAGGTTTCGGGCATGCTGGCGTCGGCCTTCGGTCCATCATTCGGCGTTTGTGTGCTGCCGGCACACATGGTAATCGCTCGGGCGCGTCACGGCATCTACGTGCACGTCAAACGCCCTGTCGACATCGTCGCGTATGCTGCGTATATTATCCAGTCCTTTGAGAACGGGATCGAATCTATGCATCGACCTTTACCGTCGGCCAAGCGCGGAAGCCGCTTCCGAGTCACTGGTTGCCGGAGGCGCTGCCGGTAGGGATGGGGCCGCCACATGGATGCCGAAGACAAACAGGTCGGTCTGAGCGAGTCGGTCGCCGCGGACGCGCTCAAGCTTTTCGAGCCCGTCCGCACGGCACTGCTCGAGGCGGATGAGCCCCACCGATACCGCCTGCTCGCGTCGTTGCTTGTTCAACTTGCCGATACCGGCCGCGATGGCGGCGGCACAAAGGCCCCCGCCGACCAACTCGAAGCATTCGCCAAGAAGGTCCAGTCGCTCGACCATGAACGGGCCACCCTCGATGACTCGCTCAAGACGACCCGCGCGGATCTCGACCGGTCCCGAAAACAGCTCGAAGCGGAGCAGGCACGGGCGCAGGAACTCCAAGAACTCATCGACGAGCAGCGCGCTCGACTTCAAACCATGCAGAACGACGCCTCCACGATGGAGGCGGAACTGGTCGCGAGGAATGCCGAACTTCACAAGGCAGAGGTCAAAATCGATGAGCTGACCCTCACGACTCAGCGAGCCGAATTGGCCACCCACGACCTCTCCAAAGTCACGGCCTGGGAAGAGGACAAACGCGATCTGATGACCCAGATCGAAAGCCTGCAGGAACAAAAGGAGCAATTCCGACTCGAGAAGGAAGCCGAGATCGAGAAGCTCAAGGAGGATCTGCGAGGATCCAGCACCTCGGCCGCCGAAGGAGGAGAGGCTGCCCTCGCGGGGCTCTGGGAGCGGCTGGCGGCCGCTAATCCCCCGCTTGCGGAGGGGCACGTCGCCCCCACACTCCAATCGGCCCAGCGTCTGGTCGATGGCTTTATAGAACTGGTCAGATTCGTCGACGAATTCGACAAGAGCATTCGCGTCTTCCTCGGACGCTACACGCAGCACCATCCGACCGTGCGCGTGCCCTGGGAGGCGTATGCCAAGGGCGATGACCTTCACGCGATCGCATCGCGCACAGTGGCTGTCACGGGCGGCCGACCGGTCGGCCTACTGAAGATGCGGCTTCGCCTCCTCAACCAGTGGATCGTGGCCGCGATGATTGCCTCGGACAGCTCGTTTGAGAATATTGCCTCGGAGTTGGAATCCCACTTGCGCGGACCGATCGGAGCCGGCTCCGATCGGAACCGAAAGATCATGGATTTCTTGCGCGAGGACGGACACGAACTATTCCTCCAACACATGCGCGAACTCCGGAGCGTGAAGTTGGGGGAAGCCTTCGGGCGCGGCGGATAGTCAATGCGGTAGATGGAACTCCGACAGACTTCGCAAAGGTGACACAAATGAATCAACACTTCAATTTCGCGGGTGGTCGTCGTCTTGGGCGATCAGCCCTAGCCCTGACGATGGCATGTACTGGGATTGTCTTGGCGGGAACGGGTTGCGGCAGGACGCTCACGATCACCCAGATGGACTACATCAATACGGCCGTCCAGTTCGGACGCACCTCGGGCGAGCTGACCGGCGAGCCGCTCGAGGTGAATGTCGTTTGCGTCCACCCCCACGACTTGGACAACGACCTGAACAGCCTGCTGGACCCCAAGCAAAGCATCACCTCGGATTTGTGGTACAAGCATCGGCCGAGGCCAGGCGACAAGATCGAGGACGAGGGTCACGACCGAATGCGCTTGCCCGCGAACCAGATCTTCCTGCTGACCGATGAGAAGCAGTGCTACGGCGTGCGGAAGGGCCCTTGGCTGCGTGGTGCGATCGTCGACAAACGAAAAAAAGTCCCCGTCCGGTTTGATTTCGGCCCGAACTTGCACGATCGCCGGTCAGTCATCTATGTATTCCCGAAGTTCATCGATGCGAAAGGCGAAACGCTGCCGGTGCCACCGGTCAAGTTTCACCCGCCCGGCGATTATAAGGAGCAGCTTTTCGTCGAGATCGGCGTAGACGAGAATCGGGACAACCACGGGCAGTACATCGATCAGAAAACGGAACGGAAGCTGGGTCGCAAGAGCGAGTAGTGCCCAGACGCTGAAGGAGCCCCTCTTGCCCGCGCCACGCGGGCCCATGACAACGACACCACGGATCGCCCGCCAGGCCGCGGCCACGGTCGAGCGGGATTAGAGCCCGGCACGAGTTCAATGTGCGGGTCGGAGAACTGACCGTATGAACTTTTGGACGGAAGTACACTGGTCGGAGGGCTTGTTCCTGCGACCACACCACTTGCAGACTTCCCAGCGTTGGCTCGAGACGGTGTTTCGCGGCGGGCTGGATTCGATGCATCCCTTCATGTGGGGCTTCATCGAGTTGAACGTCGCGGCGGAGCCGCTGGAGAACTTCACGCTCCGCGTGGACAACTGCTCGATCCGGATGAAGGACGGCACGTGGGTCCAGATTCCCGAGAACACGCAGATCCCTCCGCTGAACTTCGAAGACGCACTCGACAGGGGGCACGGTTCGGTGGAGATCCACCTCGGCATCCCGGAGATGCAGGAGGTGCGGGCGAACTCGGTGACGCTGGAGAACCCCGAGCAAGTCGAAGGCACGCCGAGGTTCGAACCCCACTCGATTCTGCGCCGGGACGAGAACACCGGCGCGAATCCACAGATGATCTACGTGCGGCGCATGCGGGGACGGCTTTTCACGGCCGACCAGGACATGACCGGCTACGAGACCGTGGCGCTCGGTCGCGTGAAGCGTTCCGACCGCCCCGGAGCCCTGCCCGAATTCGATCCGCTCGGCGCAGGCCCGTTGATCGCGGTTCAGGCGGACGCGGGCCTGAGCGGCTTGATCAACTCGCTGATCGACCAGATCGAGGCGAAGGACGAGGTGCTCGCCCGCGAGGCGCGCGAGCACCGGATGCTCTTCACCGACGGCGTGGCGGTCAACACGGAGCACCTGCTCAAGCTGCACGCGATGAATCAGGCGCGCGGGGAACTCAAGGCGCTTCAGCAATCCCCCGTGCTGCATCCTTACGACATGTTCGTCGTGCTCTGCCGCCTGATCGGGCACCTGTCTGTGTTCCACGATGACTTGGTGCCGGGGATTCTGCCGCGATACAATCACGATCGCCCCGGAGAGACCTTCGATCAGTTGCGCGCCCGTATCGAGATTCTGCTCGAGGCCATGCGTCCGATGGCCTATGCGGAACGCCGTTTCGACCGGAAGAAAGACGCCCAGGGGCGCGAAGGGCTGGAGGTCGAACTGGACCGATCCTGGATCGACGAGAACCTCGAGATGTTCGTCGGCCTTACCTCGGACGACATGGACATCCAGGAACTGCAACGGCATATCTACAACCGCTTGAACTTCAAACTCGCGTCGCCGACCAGGGCTCCGAAGATCGCGAATATCGCGGTGCGCGGCTTGCGGATCGACGTGAAGTCCGTTCCGGCCGGCACGCTGCCTCGGCGCCCCGGTCTTCACTACTTCAAGGTCGACAAGACGATCGGGACCGACCGAACCGACTACTGGCGGGAATGTGAGCAGGAGCGCGGCATCCGTATCAGCCTGCAAGAGGGGCAGATCGCCGCCATGGACAAGTTCAATCCTACACTCTACGTGGTATTGAAGGGTCGCGCATGACAGACCAGAACAACGACGACCGCCCCAGTCTTCATTTGACGACGGCGTGCTGGCCGGTGCTCGAGTTCGCCACCAACTTCGGTCGGCAGGTCAAGTATGGCTCCGCTCCGGCGCCCGAACAGGTGCGTTACGAAGCGCTCTCGGCGCTGCGCGATGCCGAGGACCTGGCACGCGACGACCCGGCCGTCGAACGCCTCTGGAATGACCGCGTCAAGGCGATGATGGTCTACCTGATCGACTACAAGATGATCAACACGCAATGGGCGGGCCCTGAGTATTGGTCGGACAATCCGTTCGAGACGGACCCGCAGATTCTGGACCATGCCCAGAGCACCGGCGGCGAGGATTTCTTCCGCGATTGCGACGAAATCCAGCGTGAATTCGAACTCGCCGAAAGGCGCGAGCGACGTGATCGGCACGAACTCGGCGAGCTGTTGGGCCTCTACTTCGTGTGCCTGCGGCTCGGGTTCAAAGGCCAGTATCACGACCGTCCGCAAGAACTGGCGGATTACACGCGCCGGCTTTTCACACGACTTCCGGCCTACGCGACGACGCGGGCCAAGGAGATGTTCCCGGAGAGCTACGCACATAACCAGGAAGTCAAAGCCAACTACAACCTCGGCATGAGCCTGACGGTGGTCATGGTGACTTTCGCCGTCATCGTCGGCCTGTCGCTCGTCACGTTCCGGCTTGCCTGGGATAGCGCAGTCGCGCAGATCGAAGAGTCCGCCGCCGCCTGGCGACAGACCTCGGACAGCGCGCCGGCCACCGGCATGGATGCCGAGACTTCGGGACAGACCCCCTAACCCAGCACCGGGGTCGCCCAGGGCGATACGCCCTTAGGAGGAGCGCACGATGAGAAAACTGTTGAAGATGTTCAAGAGCCTCCCACGCGAGGTTCGGATGATGATCGCGATGGCGGGCCTGGGCTCGCCCTTCGGGATCTTCTACCTGCTCAACCAGGTGTTCTTCCCGGGCAAGCCTGTCAGGTACATCATCTTCGCCATGATCGGCGTCATGCTGGTGATCGGCGCGATCGGGTTCATCCTCACGAAGATCTTCAAACGCGGTGGAAAGAAGCGTTCCAAGAAGATGGCGGCGGACCTCGCCGCGGATTCGGAAGGCGGCCGCGTCTCCATGGACGTGGGGGCCGCCATCAAGGCCAACAACGAGAAGTTCTTCACCGCCATCAAGGACATGCGGAAGAACATCGGTATCAGCGTCTACGACCTGCCCTGGTATATCGTGATGGGAGACTCGGGGTGCGGTAAGACCAAGCTCATCAACGAAGGCGGTCTGCAGTTCTCGACCGGAAAACCGGAAGGCTACCAGCTCGGCACACTGAACTATAACTGGTGGTTCACGGAGGACGCCGTCTTCGTCGACATGGCGGGACGCCTGTGCAACCCACGCGACGATGCTGACCGCCGGGAGTGGGAGGCCTTTCTCAACACCGTTGCCAAAGGCCGGAAGGGTTTCCCGATCAACGGTGCGATCGTGTGTGTGTCCGCCGACCACTTGCTCCAGGACCCGCCGGAGAAGATCGAACAGGACGCCAATACGACGCTGGAACGTCTGCGCGACGTGCAGACCAAGCTCGGCGTCACGTTCGCCACCTACCTGGTCATCACGAAGTGCGACAAGATCGTCGGTTTCATGCAGTTCTTCGACCGGGCCGAGCGCGATATCACCGTGCTCAACCAGATGTTCGGCTGGTCCAAGACCGGCGACTTCAGCGAACTCTACGACCCCGAGGGCTTCCCGAACGACTTCGACGACGTGTACCGCCGTCTTTACGAACTGCGGCTGCGCCGCCTCAACGACGAGGCGGAGGAGAACGACCTCGGGCTCGCCTACAGCTTCCCGGAAGAGTTCCGCGAGCTCACCGATCCGCTCCAGACCTACATCCGCACCCTGTTCCCCAAGATCAAGAACCCGCGCGCCATCAAGAACCTCCTCTACCGCGGGCTCTTCTTCACGAGTGCCACGCGCGAGGGCGGGCTCATTCTCAAGCACCTGACCGAACGGCTGGGGGCCGAGGCCGCCAGCCAGTTCGCTCCGCTCGATCTTTATCCGAGTAAGCGGCCCTACTTCATCAAGGATCTTCTATTCCGGAAGATCTTTCCGGAGCACGGGCTGGTCTTCCGCAACGAGCAGCAGGCGGTCAGGAACCGCAAAGTGGCTCGACTGATGAAATGGGGAAGTGTATCGCTTGCGGTTCTTCTCTTCGGCCTGTTGGGCTTGAGCACCTGGCGTTTCAAGACAGTCATAGGTCAGCCGCGCACCGCGGCGACCAACGCCGACGCTACGGCGGCCCCGCCGATTCAGCCCCAAGCCCTGGCCTTGGCGAAGGAACTCGAAACCGGGATAGGCACGCTTGAAGAGAACTTCCACTGGGCCCAAATCCTCTCGCTGTTCGTCGGCGCCGACCGCCCGATCCAAGACCTCAAGACCATCCAGGCCGCCCTGTTCGAACGCGTCCTGCTCCGGGAGGCCTTTGTGGATATCAGCGGCGCGCTCGCATCGGGAGGCCTTGCCGACCCCGGCCTTGGGCAGCCCGCGCAGGATGCGGGCCTTGCGTACATGGCGGCGTTCAAGGAGTACCTCAAGTGGTACGGCTGCGTCGACGGCACGACCGCGCGGGAACATCTCGGGATGGAGGGTTTCATGACGATGTGCAAAATCGTCGCGAATCCCGAATCCCCGATCAACAAGTACGGCGACGTGTTCTCCCTTCAGGCCGCCAGGTACTTCGGGATCGTCGAGGGGTTCGACGATTGGCCGAGCCCGGCGCGCGTGCTCGATAACGACAAGATCGATGCGCGCCAGACGATCTCGTCCTCCCTGTTCCACCTCCACGCCCACCTCGGCGGGTATGCTACCCTCTCGGACCGACATCCCGATCCGGACATCCAGCAGTGGATGCGAATTCAGACCGCCTGCTCGACCATCAAGGGCACCTACGAACGCATATTGAGTTATGCGGATGACCTGCCCGATACCCTTGAGGACCTCAAGGCGTTTCAGGCCGAGTTCAGCGGAGGCTACCAGGCATTCGCAGCCGCGGTCGCCGAGCTCGAATGGAGGAGCCCGAACACGTCGCTCGCCGTCAGAATCCCCGATCTGCGCACCGCGATCCTCAGGCAACGTGATTGGTGGATCGCGTACCAGGCCTCGCTCGAAGAAGCCTACGCCGTCTGCCAACTCCCGAACGACCCGGCCACGGTGGCCGCCATCGGCGCACTGAGCGGCGGGAGTACCGAGCTGCAAATCCGTGGCGTCGACCGGCTGCTCTGGGACAGCCTCAAGCAGATCAGACTGACCGACAGGGATTTCGATCCGTTGTTCTTCGAGCCCGAGGGCTTCAAGCGGGCGGTAACCGAACTGACCACGCCATACAGTCACGTCTTTACGCTCGACCCCGGGCAGGAGACCACCAACGACTCGATCCTTGCGACGCCTGACGTCATCACCGTTCGAGACACGCTCTCGAAGATTCAGGGCAACCTCGCTAGCGCCAAGTTCGATCCACCCGAGGACCCGGGCACGCCCGAACAGTGGGTCGAAAAGCTGTCGGAGGAACCGCCGGAGGACGACGAGGTTGGCCTGGTGTTGGCCAAACTCGCTCCCACTTGGCGTCCGGACGACCTCGCGTATCTGTATGACTCCCACCAGGACGTAATCATGCGCGGCCAGGGGCGGCTCCTGCTGCTTACCATGAACGGGGCGCTCGAGAAGGTCGGCGAATGGGGACTGGCCGAGCTGGTGCCCCACCATGCCGACAAAGTTCCGTCCGTCTTCCGGATCGCGCTGCCTCGCGCCGAGCGACCGGCTGAGGCCAAGGCGGACGTCGAGCAGAAGAGCGATGAGGGCAAACGGCGCAAGCCGCGGCGCGAGCGCCGCCAGCGTCCGCGGCGAGACCGCTCCGAGCGCGGCTCCGCTCCCGCGCGCGAACGGGTCGTCCGCCAGGGAGCGGGACAGATCCCGACATGCGCCACGCGCAGCTTCTTGTTCGACGCCGCCTACGATTGCTCCAGTCTTCTGTTCTACCTGAAGGGGTTCGATTCGAACTTCCATCTGGCCAGCGACGAGGACAATCGCCCCTTGAACATCGTCTGCGAGAACAACGTCGAGGACGCGGGCGAGAAGTTCATGCGGGCCTACGTCCGGGCGTGGAGCGACGGGTACAGCCGCATGGAATTGACGGAACTCCGCCGCCTGATCGAACGGGCTGATCGCTGGTCATCGCTCGCTACCCGCATGCAGCGGCGCGGCGACGACGGATCAGCCGGCCGGGATGACGTAGCGGAAGAAATGCACGCCGCGCTTTCGGGCATACTCGCGGCGTTGCCTTACTGGAACTGGAGCTACGACGAAGAGAACGGCGAATGGTATTCCGAACACGAGGCCGGGGACTCCGATTGGCAGGACGTCGAATCGTGGATGAACCGCGCGATCGACAGCGAATGGGACTCGAGTCTCGGACAGTTCCAGAATGACGCGAGGCTTCCGATCGCCGAACTGCGGACGAAACGAGACGATCCGCCGTGGGAGGCCTTGGCGACCGAGTTCGGGGCGCGCTGGGCGGAGTTGGCTAGCGCGATCGGCGCAAACGCCAGGCTCCCGCGCAAATTCGACACCGCGCCTTCGACGCGCGATCTGCGGCGACAGCACATGCCGTGGGGCCGCATCGAACAGCTCCGCCGCGAAGCCCGCCTGGAGAACGAGAAGCTCACGGGGGAACTGGTGCGCTTCGAGGAGAAGGCTCAGTCTCTGCTCAGCGAGGAACTCACGACTATCCTCGCCGAAATACAGGCAAGGTACTTCTCACGGGAGGAACCGCGAGAAGGCTGGCCGTACCTCCCCAGCCCGGACGGCGAGAACGGGCTCGAGACGGTGGATTTCACCGAGTTCAAGCGCTTCATTCGCGAGGTGGGCTATGCGAAGACGGCGTTCAAGCAGCTCGAAGAAGGCATTTCGAGCGACGATCCCCTGCTCAAGAAACGGCTGGCGTTCTATCGCGAGTGCAAGGCGTGGAAGGAATTCCTGCATCTGACGGACAAGCTGGGCACGGACCCGCTGCGCGTCGAGGTCGATCGTCGCGACCCCATGCGCGAGGCGTCGGGGAATGTGCCGGTCGATGATACGCCGCAGCACTATTATGCTTTCGTGGAACTCGAACTCGGATTGGAGGTTGAGCGAGACGGGAGGTACGGCGAGGCAGCCTTGAAGGTCTACACGAAGGCGGACAAACAGGCGGAGAACAAGACCCCGCCGGCGCAATGGAGTTGGAAGACGCCGTCCGACCAGCTCGGCCTGACGGTCAGGTTCGGTGGAGGCATGACGCCCAAGGAAGGCAAGAAGCCGTACCCGAACCTCGAACTACGTCTGGGCGATGGGGCACCGCTAGCCTTCTGTGCCTACCTGCAACGCCACGGCAAGGGCAGCGCTACGGAATGGCTGACCACGCACTCGATGCACTTGCCCGACCGAATCCGCGACAAGGGCCAACGGGACTACGCCCGTCAGGTGGAAGAGACCGGAAAGAAGTACCATGGACTCAGTTTCGCGTTCACACTCAACCGGCCGCTGCCGGGCCCGATCGTGAAACTGGAGAAGGCGGACCGGGGTTCCGACCGCGAAGAGGAATCCGCCGGCGACTGATGGCAGGACGACCGCGCGCCTGACGGCTTGCGCGGGCGACGGGCGGCGCGATTGACCGCGCGCGTCGACAGTGGACCAAGGGGACACGACCCGGATGAGTTGGACGAACTTGTTCAAATCCAAGTCTTCCGCACCGAAACCGGATCCGAGGGTCCGGTGGTTCGGAAAGCTCCCCACCTACCCCGACTATTACCGATCCGCCACCGACGAAGAATGGGCGGACGAGTTCAACACCTGGGTCCTCAAAGGCTACGAACTCTATAGCGGTCGATTCAGCGGTGACGAGCGCCGCAAGGCCCGGCTGCCTGTGTCGGCGGGCGTGATCCGGCTTCCCAAATCAGGGATGACGGTGTTCGCGTCGATCCTGGATTTCGGGGGTGACATGCGGAATCGTCCCTTCCCCATGTGCTTCTACGCCGGCGTTCCGACGTCCCAGTGGACGGGCCCCACCAGCGATCGAGTCATGTCGGCCGCCGATGTCCTCCGTCGTTTGCTCGGCTTCTCCCGTGATGTTGCACAGTTCCTGAACTCGCCCGGGAGCCTGGAGGCCGTGTTCGCCCATCGCGAGGTCGATTTCGTCGACATCGAGGAAGGCCGCGCGGATGACTCGTGGCTCGACCGCGCGAAGACGGTTACGTTGAGCGACTGGTTCGAAGCTGCGCGTGAGGGCCTCCGGGCGCAAGCGTACGAGCGTTGGTTCGAACATGTGGCCGCCTGGGGCGATAGCGTCGCCAGTCGGGACGACAAGGACTTCGAGCCGACGCTCCGGTTCCCGCTCGCCTCCGGGCTGCCGCTCGAGGTACAGGCTGCCGGATGGTTCAGGTGGCTCGAGTCGCGCATGGATCTGACGCAACGGGCGGTCTCCGTCGTGGTGACCGGCGACGTCAACCGGGAGGTCGCCCAGCTTACGATCGTGGCCAGAGAGATCATGCCGGACGATTTCCTGCTGGTGACACCGGTGTCCGATACGCTCCCGTACGTCGACGACCTGTCGGACCTCGGCGCCCCGGAGCCCGACGAGGCCGAACCGGCAGATGCGGGCGACGCCCCGGGCGAGGTTTTGCCCCTCGATGGGCCCGACGCCGAATCAGACGCGGGCACCGACGATCCGCTTCCTGGCAGGTCGGCCAAGGAAGGCGGGGGAAACACCCAAACGTGGGCCGACTTCGTACAGACACCGAGCCACGCGACTTGACTTCAACCGCGTGGGACTTATTCTTGATGATTCGCAGTCTGTGTGCGCACCGTCATCTCCCTGGTCGCACATCGTGCAGCGCAACGAACCGGGCTCGGCGCCGAGCCGATCGCTCGGGTCTGAGTTATCACCTTTTGGGTAACGCTTCTTGGGCCTCCCGATGCAGCTAATCGGCCCCTGCGAATCAGCGAACGTTATTATCGGCCCCGTGACGGGGGTCCGAGTCTGTTGTTTGGACTGTTCTTGCGGGCAGGATGCCACTTATGGCGCAGCTTGACGAAACGCCGATCCTGGAACTCGGCCGGACCCCGATCCCCGGCGGCGAACCCTGCGGTATCGACGCGGGCGACGACGAGCAGTACATGTTCGCCGTCGCCGAGATCGCCAAGATCGGGCGAATCGAGGCCGACGAACCGGATTGGTATCAAGTCGAACAGGACTGCATCAACGTCCTTTCCACGAAGTCCAAGGACGTCGAGATCGCCGCGGCCCTGGGCCATGCCCTCTTCAAGCGCTGCGGCTACGCCGGACTGTCGGCCGGGCTCGCG
This sequence comes from Phycisphaerae bacterium, assembly GCA_029260055.1. Classification (GTDB taxonomy): domain Bacteria; phylum Planctomycetota; class Phycisphaerae; order UBA1845; family UBA1845; genus JADFOB01. The sequence continues at coordinate 20,009 of JAJDDX010000124.1, read as the reverse complement.
CTGATGATCGAGATGACGAAGAACTTCTGGGACGGGATGTATCCGCCCCGCCCTCGTCGTCGCAAGGCGCGCATCGAAACCCTGGCTGACCGGTTCACGGAGGGAGAGTGGTTCCGCGAGAATCAACCCAAGCCCGATGACTTCGACGGTCTGGACACCTGCGTCACGCGTGCAGAGGAGCTGAAAAACGCGCTCACCGAGAGAATGCCGGATGACCCTCCGGAGTTCCGGAAGTTCATCGAAGGCCTCAAAAGCCATGCCGCCAAGCGTCCCAAGAAGGACGAGCCCGCCCCCGCGGCGGCGGCACCGGCCGGCGGAGGCACGGCTCCTGCCGGCGGCGCGACGTTCGCCGCGGGAGAGATCGCCGACGTCAGCGGCGCGATCAGTTCCATCCTCGCGGCCGCGACCTTCCTGCGCAAGGCGGACGCGTTGGAGCCGCTGTCGTATGCCATCCCCCGTCTCGTGAAGTGGTCAAAGATATCGCTCCCCACCTCCGATACTGCCAAGTATGAGATCGAGCCACCCGACGCGACCGTGCTGGATGCGCTGCCGCACCAACTGAGCAACAGCCTGTGGGATCATCTGCTGAAAGGGGCGGAGGCAGCGTTCCGCTCCAACGATCCGCTATGGCTTGATTTGCAGCGTTTCAGTTGCGCGGCGATGTCGGGGCTGGGATCCGAGTACGATCGGGCGCGCGAGACTATAATGGCGTTGACGGGCGCCCTCGTGCAGCGACTCGGCGAGGGGATCTTCGATCTACGCTTCCGCGGCGGCACGCCGCTCTGCAGCGGCGAAACGCGGATGTGGATCGAGTCGGAGGTGATTTCCGCCCAAGGCGGCGGTGGAGGAGGCTCCGGAGGCGCGCAAGATAACGGACAACTGGCCGAAGCGTCGGCCAAGGCGAAGAAGCTGGCGGGTTCCGGCAAGTTGAAAGAGGCGTTGCAGGAGCTCCAGGGTGGCCTGGTCTGCTGCACGCAGCGACGAGACCGGTTCTTGTGGCGGCTCCGTATTGCGCAGCTCTGTTTCGACGCCCAGCGTCTTCAATTGGCGGCGCCCCTCCTGGAGGAGTGCGCCGAAGAAGTGAAACGTCACCACATCCACGAGTGGGAGCCCATGCTCGCCGTGGATGTAGCTCAGACTTTGTACCGATGCCGTAAAGGGCTCGCCGCTGCGACGAAAGACGCGCGGCCCGAGGCGCTTGACGGCGTTCGTGAAACGTTCGCCTGGTTATGTCAACTGGATCCATTGGCGGCGCTTGCCGCCGAGCCTTCGGGCAAGTGATCCCCAGATCGCACACGGAGAAGGAGCAGACCGATGGCTAAAGGACCTTCGAAGGCCCGCGAATCCCGGGTCAACATTTCGATTTCGGACCGCCTGCGCGGCGGTGCCGAACCGGAACTGCCGTTCCGCATGTTGGTGATGGGGGATTACACCCTCAAGGAGGACAAGCGCACCATCGACGAACGAGCCCCGCTCGACATCAACAAGTCGAACTTCGACTCGGTGATGCAGGGTTTCAACCTGTCGTTGGACGCGTCGATTCCGGATCGACTCGCGGGCGCCGGCGAGATGCCGGTGTCGCTCAAGTTCGGCACCCTCAAGGACTTCCGCCCGGAGTCGATCGCGCGACAGGTGCCCCAGCTCAAGAAGCTCGTCGAGCTTCGCGACGCGATGAAGGCACTGCGTCCGAAGCTGGGCAGCAAGGCCGCCCAGAAGGAACTCATGGGCAAGATCAAGGATCCCGAGGCGCGCGAGCAGATCCTCAAGATGGTCGCCTCGGCTACGTCGGAGCCGGCCGCCGCACCGCCGCCACCGGAAGCCGCGGCGCCTCCGGCTGACGAGCCTTCGGGCGATCCGCCACCGAGTGACGCGCCTTCCGGAGATGAGCCGTCGGACGATAAGCCCGCGGAGTAGGTTTCGCAGCCAGCAATCACCTAGCCGATGGAACCGCCCAGTCGACGGTTCTCGGCGGTATACGGAGACGAATTCCCATGGCAGAACAACCACAACAAGCGCAGGCCGGGGCCGCCGACGCGGATACCACCGCCGTCGACGCCCTGATCGACAGTTGGGATCTGGACAACGAATACCGCGATCTCTACCGCAAAGGGATCGCCGGCATCGTCCAGAAGGCTGCGGGCCTCGACTTGAACAAGATCACGGTCAACAAGCAGGTCGTCGACGACTTCATCGCCGAGATCGACCAGCAGCTCAGTGCGCAGATCAACGAGATCCTGCACACCGATCAGTTCCAGAAACTCGAATCCGCCTGGCGGAGCCTGTGGTACCTGGTGGACAACACGGAGTTCCGCCAGAACATCCGCATCGAAGTGCTCAACGCCTCGAAAGAGGATCTGCTCGAGGACTTCCAGGACTGCAAGGACTGGCAGAAGTCCGGCCTGTTCAAGACGGTCTACCGCGATCAGTACAACACGTTCGGCGGTAACCCGTACGGCATGATGGTCTCGAACTACGCCTTCGACCAGCGCAATCCGGAGTGCGAACTGCTCTCCGAGGTGTCGCGCGTCGCCGCCGTAGCGAAGTGCCCCTTCCTCGGAGGCGTAAGCCCGACCATGTTCGGCAAGCGCGAAGAGTCGTTCGAAGGCCTGCCGAAGATGGCTGAAATGTACGAGATTTTCGAGCAGCCCCAGTACACGAAGTGGAACGCCTTTAGGGACTCGGACGACTCGCGCTACGTCGGTCTGTGCATGCCGCGTTTCCTGCTCCGCAAGCCGTACACCGTGGAGGATCAGGACGTCAAGGACTTCACGTTCGAGGAAGACCTGCGCGTCGAGGACCACAGCCGCTACATGTGGGGCAATGCCTCGTTCGCCATGGCCGGGCGAATGGCGAGCAGTTTCGCCGACTTCGGCTGGTACAACTCGGTCGTCGGACCCAACAGCGGCGGCACCGTTCCGGACCTTCCGCTTCACCAGTACGAGGCAACCGGACAGTACCACACGAAGATCCCGACCGAGACGCTCATCTCGGAAGATATGGACGTGGACCTGTGCAACTTCGGCTTCATCCCGCTGGTCATGCGCAAAGGCAGCGACAACGCGGCGTTCTTCGACGCGCCGTCGGCTAAGCGAGTCGGCAAGTTCCCCGACACGGCCGAAGGCAAGGAAGACGAGACGCGGGCCCGCCTCGGGATGTGCCTACCCTATCTGATGATCTCGTGCCGTATCGCACACTACCTCAAGGTCATCTGGCGCGAGAATATGGGTCGGGTCATGGACGGCGAGAAGATGGTCGGCGAGATCAACAAGTGGCTCAGGCAGTACTGCCGCCAGGGGACCATGGATGACAACCTGGTCGGGAAGTATCCGCTCAAGGAGATCCAGGTCACAGCCGAGCCGGTGCCCGGAAAGCCGGGCATGTACAAATCGGAAATCCAGATGGTTCCGCACTTTAGGCTCAAGGGCGTGGAAATCGAGCTGTCGATGGTCGGACAGTTCGACCCACCGCCGTCCTAATCGTTCGGAATGACGACAACCCGTATCCGCGGGGTGCCCGGAGCGCAGAGCCCGGCCGCCCCGCGCGGTACGGCGTTGGACGTCGAGACGGGAAGACGCCCCGCCCCGCTGTCACGCTCGGTGGTCGCGGTGGGCGCTGCGTGCCCGGGCTGACAGGTGGCGCCATACACCCACCCGGTTACGTGCGGCGCGCAGATGACCCCAGCCCGCGGGCCTGCGGTCGGCGGGCGGAAGGGCTTTCCGCGGGGATTCCGATTCGTAAGCACCTATTTCGCAAGCACTAACGATCGACGCCGCCGCCCATCCCTTCAAACGGAAGCCGGCGGCACAAGGCTTGCATTCATGTCAGTTAGATTGCCCGAACGGCGTTGACCGGCTGGGAAGCCACACGCCGGCAACCCGCGGGAAGAGACGAGAGACGTTTGTGGTTCGCCAAGGTCAGAGGCTCTCGCGTGGTGAGTTTCGGACACGGCCACAGGACGAAAGGAAGATCGAATCATGCCAACCCCATGTAACTTGCAGGTCGCCGCTTATCCCGGTTCGAGCGAGAAGGAGGACCGCGACGGGACCAGCGATGTGTTCGAGATTGAGCATCATCTGCATCAGCCCACGGAGCCGACGACGGGCCAGGCTACGGGCGTTCGCGTTCACAGCCCGCTTCGCGTCGTATGCGCGATCGACAAGGCCACGCCCGGCCTGCACAAGGCTCTGTGTACGGGGGAGAACCTGGCCCAAGTGGACCTGATCTTCTACCACATCGACCCGACGAGTCGTTCGGAACAAGAGTACTACCGTATGGTCCTGACGCAGGCTCGCATCGTGGACTGCTCGCCCTACATGCCGATGAGCTTCCTCCCGCCGAACGAGTCGTACCGCCATATGGTGCAGTACAGCTTCGTGTACGAGCAAATCGAGTGGAAGCTGACGACCGGCGAGGGAGAGATGGACAAGTGGCGCTCGCCCGGCGGCGGTTCGTAATCGGTTCGGTACGTCCAACGTCATCGGACCCGACAGGCAGCGCGGTTCCGAGTGAACCGAAACCGCTCGCTTAAGAAAGGGAAGCCAGATGGACGGCATCGTCGAAGCGAAAGTAAAAGGCTACCTGCGGCAACAGTTGAACGTGAACCCGTACGATTGCGGTGCAATCGTCGCTAAGATCCGCGAGCTCGCGCAGGCGGCGGGGCATTCCCTCGATCACCGCTTTGGGGGCTCGGGATTGGGTTCGGGGCCGGAGGGCCGCGTGGCGTCCGCCATCGTCGAGCGGGCGCTTGGCGGCGGCGGGGCGGCCACAGCCGAAAAAGATATAAAGATCGCAATCGAACGGTGGGTACGCAACAGCCCACCGAAGGGAATGTAGTCAGCCCAAAGCGCCAGCGACGGTCGAACGCGCCGAAAGACGGTCTCGCGTGGTCAAACTCGACTCAAAGAGGATGACCGGGCGGGCCGTCTTTCTATGCGCGGACGCCGCAGTTTCGAAACTCACGACGCCGAGCCGCCGGGCGCCGCCAGCCGCAGGGTCTTGCATTGTCCGCGATCATCCTCGGCTACGCAGACCGCCGCACTCGACCCAGAGCCAGATTCAGCTTGCCCCGGCAGCGGCGCGGATTCGACCGCGGTTGTCTCGCCTGAGGGCGTGTGAGGCACCGGGAGCCCCGCGAGAGCGCCAATCCCCGCCGCGACCACCGCAGCACCCAACGCCGCGAAGCAGCGGCCGATCGAATGCTCGATCACTATGGCTCCCGGGACGGGCGCGCCGCCTGTCGAGAAAACGGTGTCGGCGCCTACTGTCGCAGCCCGCTGATCGCCTGCCACGGCTTCGAATCCGGTGATGCGGGCGAGTTCCGAAGCGCCCCTCGCGGCCGCCGAGGCCGCTCTCTCCAGCACGAACAAACACGCACCCTCACTCAATGTGGTGCCGGGCTCGGAGAAACCGGCAGCCATTTCCTTTGTCAGCGTTTCCGCGCCACCCGCGACGATCAGGTCCGCCTGCTTGCTCTGCAGCAAACCACACGCCTGTATCAGCGCTTCGAGTCCGGACGCGGACCCGCTTGCGATGGTGATATTCGGTCCGCAGATGTTGTAAGCGCGTGCGAGCGCGCCCGCGACGTAGTTTCCGACAGTCTGGGGGAAGTGGATGGGACTTACAAAGCGCGGCGATTGGTCCCTAACTTCACTGGCGAAGGCAATCATGCCGAGCTGGCCCGCCAGAGCGCATCCGAGGACCAGACCGAAGCTGTTGGCGTCGAGCTTAGCCTTATCGACGCCGGCGTCGGCGAGGGCCTTCTCGAACGCGACTGCGGTCACCCAGGCCCCTCTGTCGCGTTTGAGCTCGTTGGTCAAATCGGGACATGTATTGCGCATCTCCTCCGGTACCGCCCAGAAGCCCTCGTCCCCGACACCGTTTGGCGGAGTTGAAGGAGCGGCCTGGAGGCAGTCCCGGATCGTGCCGGCTGCAAACGGCGTGACCCAGCCACAGCCGGTGATGAGGACGGAATCGTCGGTAAGCTGCGTCATCAGTTCGATATCCCATGCGTTCGACAGTGCGATCGGCGTTGGCGTTTCGTCTCGCCGGGCAGTACGCCGGCCACGTCACAGTGCCGAGTTTACCAGCGCAGATTGGCGGCGCGGCCGCCGAGTTGAGTTTTTTTCTGGCGTTGATGTGTCATTGTCGCTTATTCTTCGGTCGATCGCCCGGTACGCGCGGGCGCTCTGGATACGATACACATCAACTGGAGGTTTGTGATGATGAAGGCGCGGAGACTCGGAATCCTCTTGGCCCCGTTGGCGATGGCGACCGCATGGGGCTGCGCGGCACCGAATGTCGATTTCTCGACGATGAAACAGCCGGCACGGGCGGCCGAGCTGGATGCCTACAACTTGTTCGTGGGTGATTGGGATTGGAAGGCCGAGGTCGTGAACACCGAGGGGGCTTCCAAGCAGTGGAGCGGTAGCGCTACATGGGCGTGGACGCTGGACAGTCGCTGCCTGCACGGCGTGATGTCGTCGAAGAGCGCGGAGGCTGCGTTCAACGCGGCCGGCGTCTGGAGCTGGCACCCCGCGAAGAAGCAGTACATCTGGTGGATGTTCAACAACTGGGGCTATCCGCAGGAAGGCACGGCTACGTACGACAAGTCCGCGAAGAAGTGGACGATGGACTACACGAGTGTCGGGCTCGACGGCACAGCGAGCACCGGGTGTTACACCATGCAGGTTACCGACAAGAACACGTTGGATTGGCGCATGACGGAGTGGACGGATGCGCTGCACACCGTCATGAAGCTCGACATGAAGGGCAAGTACATCCGGAAGAAGTAGCTCGAACGCGGCATACGGGCAGCGCGCCGGCTCCGTCGGCGCGCTGCTAGGCGCCGTCCGAACAGCGGCGGTAGATGGACGCCGCGTCGTGGCCCGTGAAACCGGTCGAGAGCTTCATCACCGTCTCGACGCGTCGCGCGGTCGTGTCGTAAGCCAACGGTACGTCGAGTCGGTCGGTGCCGGCTTCGGTGTTGAGCGTCGGCGGCACGGCCTGGTGTTTGGCCGCCAACAGTGCGCAGATCATTTCGACGATTCCGCTAGCCGCGAGCATGTGGCCTAGATAGGGCTTGAATGTCGTGGCGAGCCCATCTTTCGCGCGGCCGCCGAGCGTCTTGGCGAGGCATTCCCTTTCGTAGCCGTCTGACAGGGTGGTTGCCGTGCCGTGCGGGATGATCAGGTCGAGATCGGCGGGCGCTACGTCCGTTGCCGTGAATGCCTCGGCGATCACGTCCGCGAGCCTTGCGGCGCGCACATCGGGGATCGTCTGTTTCCACGCTTGGTGCGCGAATGCGCCCCCGAGGTAGGACGCGTAGGCCGAGGCACCGCGCTTGCGCGCGTGCTCAGCCGTTTCGAGGATCATCGCCCCCGCGCCTTCGCCGACGTAGAAACCGGACGGCGTCGAGGCGAAGGGGCTCATCGTGTGTGTGCGGGCGTACAGGTCTAATCGCCTGAACCACTCCAGTCGAGCGGCCGTCTCGAACACCTCACCGCCGACGACGATCATCGCATCCACGCGTCCGTGGTGCAGCGCTTGGGCGGCCGCTTCGATGGCGAAGGCGCCGGACGAGCAGGCATTGTGGACACTGGTGCTGTAGCCGTGCAGACCGAAGGCTTTCGCCATGGCGTGGACATAGAGGAAGGGCTGCATGGCGTAGAACTTCGGGGCGAGCACTTCGTAGACCTTCGGCGGGCCGTCCGTCGGCGGAGGGCCCGAGAACATGCCGAACAGGTTCGCGACGGTTACCTCGACACCGGGTGCTTCGAACGCCTGGATCATCCCGACGCGATTCGCACTGCGATCAATAGAGAGTTCGGCGTCCGCCAGCGCCAGTTCGGTGGCGAGCAGGGCGTACGCCAGGTCGCGGTACTGATCGAGCTCTTGGCCGGCCAGTAGGGCGTGGTGTTTGTCGAGGCCCGGCACCCGCTCGAGGGGCGGCATGGAGGCGATTGGCAACTCTACGGTCTCGCCTATGTCGACGGGAAGGACACGATCGACGACGGCGGTGCGACGGTTCGTCAGGGCATCCCAGAGCGTTTCACACCCGACGCCCACGGGTGTGACCGGTCCGAGGCCGGTGATTACGATATCGTCAGCACGTAACGCCATAGATCATCCTCGACGGCTGCAAGCCGTGGTTCGTTTCGAGCAGGGACTCATCCCTTGGTGAATCGGTCGCCATTGTCGGTCGACGGCCTCGCGATATCAAACGTAATAGCCGGCGTAATCCGCCGGGTGCTGAGGTAGGTGTCGACGTTCATGCGGCGCCGAGGATCACACTGCTGTTGTATCCACCAAACCCCGCCGAGTTGTTCAGTACATATCGAGTGGCTGCCTCTCGGGTCGCGCCCTGGATGGCGTCGAGGCTGCACGGCTGGAGCACGTTGGTAAGGTGCCACGTCGGAATCAAGGTCTGGTGCTGAAGGCTCAGTACGCAGGCCGCAGCCTCGACGGCGGCGGCGGCGCCCATGCAGTGCCCGGTCAGCGCCTTGACGGAGCTGAACGCGATACCCTTGGGGAAGCACTTCTCCAGCACCTTGACCTCGATGGCGTCGTTCTGCGGCGTGCCGGTTCCGTGGGCGCACACATAGTCGATGTCCGCGGGATCAAGGGCGGCGTCGCTTAGCGCGTGCAAGGTGGCCCGTGTGAGGCCGTCGCCCTCGGGGTCGGGTCTGGTGGGATGGTAATTCTCGGATGTCAAACCGGTACCCAGGACGCGAGCGCGAACGGTACCACCGCGCGCCTTGACCGATGACTCGCGCTCGAGCACGAACACCGCCGCCCCTTCGCCGACGAATAAGCCGTCGCGTTGGTCGTCAAACGGGCGGCAGACCTCAGCCGCCATCACGCGAAGCCGCATGAATCCGATGAAGGCCAGGCGGCTGAAGCCGTCGGCGCCGCCGGCAAGTGCCACATCGCAGTCGCCGGCTAGCAGGCTCTGACGCGCCGTGGCGATCGCCATGTTGCCGGCAGCACAGGCACCGTATAGGTCGACGGCCGGTCCGGAGGCGTCGAGATCGGCCAGTACGTTCGCGGCGATGCAGCCGGGTTTGCCACGCGCGATCTGCTGCATGTGATCACTGCAGAGCCACTGGTCATCGGGCGCGCCTAGCTGGTTTTCGATGAACTCCGTTTCGCCCATGGTCGTGCCGATGGTGACGGCGAGTCGTCCCCGCGGCACGTCGGAGGGGCTGATCCCGGACGCCGCAACCGCCTGGCGCGAAGCGGCGATGGCGAGTTGGGAAGCTCGACCCGGTTGGCCGCCGGTGGCCGAGCCGATGTCGATAGGCTCGCGCACCTGACAGGCGTTTTGCCGCGACAACTCGGAGGTATCCAGGCCATCCACGGGTGCGGCGCCGCTACGTCCCTCCGTCAGTGAGGTCCAGAAGGCTTTCTCACCGAAGCCGATGGGGCAGATGATGCCCATGCCGGAGATGACGACCTGATCAGCCATGTGGGAGCGGTGCCGGTTCCGATTACGGTGCCAATAACTAGGCGGCGGCCATCTTGCGACGCATCATTTCGAAGATGTCGTTCAGGCAGCTTACGCGCTGGATGATGTCTTCCGGCAATTCGCGTTGGATGATCGACTCGATGGTGGCGATCATGTGTACCGCGTCGAGCGAGTCGAGCCCGATCTCATTGAGCGGCTTGTTCAAATCAATCTGATCGGACGGAGTCTGCAGTGCGTCGGCCAACCAGGTCAGGATTTCAGCTTTGGCGGATTCGAAGTCAACCATGGGTTCCAGAGCCTCTCTTAAACGGTTGCATCCTGGCGGGCCGGGTTTGAGGTGTCACGCCGTAAGTTCGTGTTCACGCCGGCAAGCGGGTACTCGATATTCTGTGTCATCCACTGAGCGACGCGCTCGCGCCACCGACGGTAGGAGTCGTGGCCCTCTTCCGATCGGATCTGAAGTTCAACGCGATCGCACTCGCGAATGGATGCGTAGGCGGCGTCGCGCGTGGGCCCCGGCACGTTGCCGAGGTCCCGATCGAACTGTTCGTTGTTGTTGATCGACCGTGCCTTGAGGGCGAAGCACATGCCCAAATGGAACTGGGCGCGCCACTCAGCAGGAATCCTCTCGGCGAGTTCCTGCGCTTTGGCAAGCTGATCGGGATTCACGAAGACCGATGCCAAACCGAGCCCGGCTGCCGCGTCCGGAGCGTGCCTCCCGAGCTTCGAGATGTGCTCGACAAGCGTGTCGGGGTCGTCCATGAACAAGAAGTAGAACGCGCGACCGACCCCCTGATAGGCTGCGCTGCGTGCGTAGCCGTCCAGCTCGTTGAGCCGGTCGAACGCCTGGGCGTTCGTCGGATAGTCGAAGAAGGCGCGCTTGAAGCCATAGCCATCGTAGCAGAGGTACTTGTGCAGTGGGTCGAGGGCCGCGGCGATGCGGGCGAGCCGCGCCGGGCTGTGGTCCCGCATGCCTGACCAGAAACCGAGGCCGACATAGTAGAGGTAGCGCATACCGGGGTAGTGCTTGACGATGTGGTTCTCGAAGTCGGCCGGGTCGTACCGGAACAGCCTGGCCGGCACGAAGCCCATGGCGGCACCTTCGTGGCCGAATGGCTGATAGAGCACCGGCAGCGAGTTGCAGTAGTCTTCCCAGCCGGTGGGTGTGGGCGACGTAAGCATCGCGTTGAAGCCGCCGGCGAAGCTTCGCAGTACCGTGTCTACGCGGTCGGTATTTGCGCCGTCAGCGACCCGGAGCCCGAGGCGGTCGACGGTCATCTTGTCGGGGTTGATGCAGAACGGTTTGAGCACGATGCGCCATCTGCCGGTGAACCCGGCGACGGCCGCGACTGCGGCCAAGGCGATCAAGATGATCAACAGGACGTTCATTGCCTCAGTCGACTCAAACCGAAGTACGGTACATCAGACGCGTCAAGAACGCTCGGCGACACGGCCTCGTTCGGGCGTCGTAGAAGGGCGCGACCGGCGAAGGTGAACGACTGTTCACAGATCGACCAATCAAAAGCGGGCGACCGACCTGCCGGCGCAGGTTCGGTGGCCTCTCTCCGCAGGCCCAACCTATTATAGTGCATATTCACGATCTTTTGACAGGCAATTCGGACGTTAATCTGGGCAGGCGGGGCTCCAGAGGCCCGATTCAGTCCTCCACCGGCTGCTATGGCCCGCTCACCTGCCAGTTGCCCATCTCAAGGGCAGCGCCTAGCATCGGGTCTTTGGCGGGCATATCGCAATTGCTCAGGGAAGTCGGCTGCGGAGGTACACTTGAGAGGCTTTTATCGGTATTCGATTCGCCATCCCTGGCGTGTGCTGGTGGTGGCGTTGCTGGCCACGGGTGCGGTGGCACCGGGGGCCCTGCGCCTGAGAATCCGCACGGACGGTCACGCTCTGGTACCGGCTGAGGCCCCTGAGATCGTGCTGGATCGGGAGATTCGGGACCGGTTCGGGCTCGAAGACCAGGTCGTGGTGGTCATCGAATCGGAGCATTCCCGGGGGATCTTCAACGCCGATACACTGCGGCTGGTCGCCGAACTGACCGAGGCCTTTCGGGAGATCGAGGGCGTCCGGGCCACGGACGTGTTCAGCCTCGCCACGGAGACCGGCCACCGGGTCAAGCCGGGCTCACTCGACTTCCGCCGGTTCCTCGATCCGCTGCCGACGGACGAGAAGACGCTCATCACGCTACGGGACGACCTCCGGACTATCGGGCTATATAGCGGAACACTGATCTCCAACGACGAATCGGCGACGACGGTTTTCGTCGGGACCCCAAAGGGCACGAACCGGGCGGACCTGTACCGTACGATTCACGGCATCATCGACGCGCACAGGCCCTTCGACGAGAAGACCCACGTCATCGGGGCACCGGTCGCCGAAGCGCTTTTGGGCACCCATCTGCTGGAGGACCTCGGCGTGCCGCCGGCGCTATTGGGGCACGCGCCCGAGGCGGGCGGGTCGGACGAGACGGATATGTCGATCAGTGCGATCGACGCACTTCGCGAATGGATCGCGCGGCACGTGGGGCTGGTTCCCGTCGCCATCGGCGTCATGGCGCTGGTGTTTCTGGTCTTCTTTCGCAGCGTCGTTGCGATGGCACTTCCGCTGGCGGAGGTCGGTGCGGCGATCGTTGTCGTGTTCTCCCTGATGGGGTGGTGCGGCGTTCCGGTCTATCTCACTATCGCCGTGCTGCCGGTGATTCTAACCGCCATCGGTGTGGCGGACGAAATCCACATCTTTGCCAGGTATCGCGACCTGCTGCTGGAGGACGGGCAGCGAAGCCGCGTTGAAGTGCTCGACGCGACTATGTCGGAGATGTGGGTGCCGGTGGTCAAGACCTCGATTACCACCGCCGTTGGGTTTCTGTCGTTCGGTCTGTCGCCGATCGGGCCGGTGCGCGCGTTCGGCGTGTTCACGGCGGTCGGCGTGGTCTTTTGCATGCTTTGGTCATTGACCGTGATCCCCGCGCTGCTGGCGGTGATTCCAGAGCGGTGGTTCGTGTCGCGCAAGGCTTGCCTTCGGGCGACAGCGGCGGGCGGCCTACGGTCCTTCGCGCGATTCGGTGGGGCCGTGCTGAAAGCGCGGTATGCCGTGTTGGCGATGGCTTTGATCGTGGTGTTGGCGGCGCCTTGGGGCGTGCGCCGGATCGTCGTGCAGGATAGTTGGATCGACGGGTTCTCGCCGTCGAGTGAGTTTCGCCAGGCCACGGATGCGTTCAACGAGGCGTTCCTCGGGATGCACATCCTGCTTTTGCAGGCGGATGCGGGGCACGGGCACATCAGCGGGTCGCTCGACGAGGAGCACGTCAACCACCACACGTTGTCGCTTCCCGGGACGGTGGCTGACGACCCCTCGGTCTTGACCGGGCAGCACATCCGCATTCACGCGGTGAGCGAATCGGAGCATGCCGGAAAGGAAGGCGAGCGCGAGGCGCGGTACCGTGACCGGACGACGTGGATCAGCGATGCGGCTTTCGAGGAAGCAGCGGCGGCCAAAGATCCACGAGTCGTCGTGACGCTGCCGCCGCAAGTGGGTTCACCCAAACTGACGATGCAGGCGGCGAAAGCGAAACAACTCGAGTACGAGATTACACCGAAGCGTTTTCTTCGGCCGAGTCTGATCGGGCGCATGTCCGCCATGGCGGGCTTTATCAGAGGGCTCGAGGCGTACAAGGTGGGAGGGGTGATCGGTCCGGCGGATTACATCCGAACGACGAACCTGATAGCCCGGGCTCTCAAAGAGGAATCGCGGCGTATCCCGCCGACGCCGGAGCGCGTCCGGTGGCTTTGGGCGCAGTACGAGCGCATACGGGGCGCCGATCGAATCCACCAGATCGTGAGCGCAGACTACGACCGGGCGATCACCACGATCTTCTTGACGGATGCGAACTTCGTGGACACGGCGCGTCTGATGGACGCCATCCGCGATTACGAGCGAGAGCACCTCGAGCCGGAGGGTGTCGAGCTTTCCTTCGCCGGTGACGTGGCGGTCAGCCAGACCTTGATCAAAGCGATCGTCAAGACGCAGACGCGATCGCTGGTGATCTCGTTGGTGGGGATTCTCATCGTGGCATCGCTGCTCGGGCGGTCGGTGACTTTCGGTTTCCTGGCGGTCGTACCGTGCGCGCTGGCTGTGCTTGTGAACTTTGCCGTGATGGGCCTGGTCGGCATGCCGCTGGGCGTGGCGACCTCGATGTTCGCCGGCATGACGCTGGGCATCGGCGTCGACTTCGCGATCCATCTACTTGAACGGTATCGCCGGGCTCGGTCGACCGGGCTCGATGTGGAGCCGGCGGTGCGGGACGCGGTGGCTGCGACGGGGCCGGCCATCATGATCGATGCCGTGGCGGTGGCGCTCGGTTTCGGCATCTTGACGTTGTCACAGGTGCCGGCGAACGCACGCCTCGGCGGGCTCGTGGTGCTGAGCATCATCGGATGCCTGGCTGCGACTCTTCTGCTGTTGCCGGCTATGCTGCGCGTTGTTCGTCTGCGGGCGTAAGGGCGGCGGCGTCTTGCGTTGCGCCGTTTCGTGGTGACAATCCTGCGGGCTAAGTTAGCGATCAAGTGCGGGCTTCGGGAGGTGGCGCGGATGCGCGAACAATCATTGGATGAATTCGAGTCGATCTTCGAGCAGGCGTCGATTCCGGTGCTCGAGATCGAACCGGTGACACTCGCGCGCGTGGCGGTTGTCCTCAAGAACGACGCGCTGGATGCGTCGGTTTGTCGGCTCGCGGCGCATCTCAAGACACGGTTCGGGTCCGAGGTTCAGGTCCACTATCCGGACACACTGTCGAAGGACTCCGTCGCAGCGACTACCACAGTAACGGACTTCGCGGCGGCGCCTGCGGCGTTTCGCTCTACCGCCGAGTTAGTGGGGCAGGTCAGCATCGGGCGAAGTCAACTGGTCCTGATGCCCGAGCCGGAGGATGAGGCCGGGCGCGTGGTCAGCGTCGATGCGCTCGTCGAGGGCACTTCGCCACCGATACTGCTGGTTCGAAGTGAGATCGACGAGCCGGCCTCGGTGTTCAGCAGGGTCCTTCACAGCCTGACGGGCAGCTTCCAGCAGACGCAGAACTTTTCTCACTCCTTTACGTTGGTCGAGGACGCGGGGCAAGTGCTGCTGCTGCACGTCGTCAGCGAGGCCGAGGTTGCGGACGTGCGTGATGCGATGCGGGTGTCTCCCGAGGTGGACACCGAAGAGGGGGAGAAGCTGGTGGAGAAGCTGTCGCATCATGGCGAACGGTTTCTCAAGGGCGTGGTGGCTGCGGCTCGTGAGGCGCCGTATGACGCGAGCTACCGCCTGGCGGTCGGTGATATCGTCGAGACGGTGCGCACGGAGCTGGAGGCGGGTGGGTACAGCGTTCTCGTTGTCGGGCATCATGTCGAAGGGCACAGCCACATCTCCGCCGACGACTATCAATTGATGCACACGGTTCGGGACATTCCGGTGCTGGCGCTGTGATGCGGGGGTTGACCTGACGTGATGTTCGGTGGTTTGAACACAGCGATGCTCGCCTCAAGTGGTGCGGAAGCCGGCGGCGCGGTGCCCGGCTATCAGACGGTTACGTTCAGCCTGATCCTCGTCGTGACGCTGCTGCTTCTGGCGACGGAGAAGATCCACAAGACGGTTCTGGTCTTGCTGTCGGGGCTGCTGTGTCTGTTCCTGGCGGACTACTGGGGGTTCTTCCCGCACAAGGTGGGCCATCATCTTCCGGTCTACATCGAGATGATCGAGTGGGAGGTGATCGGCATCGTCATCGGCGCGACGGTCTTCGTCGAGATCGCGGCGCGCAGCGGCGTGTTCACGTGGGTCAGCGTGAAGATGCTCAAGGCGAGCCGGGGTGATCCGTTCAAGCTGCTGATCTTCCTGAGCGTCCTGACGGCGGTGTTCAGCGCGTTTCTCGACAACATCACGGCGATGATCATCATCGGATCGCTGACGGTGGTGGCATGTCGCAAGCTCGACCTCGACGCCAAGCCGTTTCTGATTACCGAGGGGATCATGACGAACGTCGGCGGGCTGCTGACGCTCATCAGCTCGATACCGAACATCATCATCGGCAAGGCGGCGGGCATCAGCTACCTGAGCTTTGTCCTCGTCGCCACCCCGTACGTTGTCGTGGCCACGATCGTGACGCTGCTGATTGCACGGATGATGTTCGGCAAGACGGTGCGGCCTCTTCGCGATACCGAAGCGAAAGCGCACAACCTGGCGCTGGTGACGGCCTTCGATGAGTGGGAGACGGTGGAGGATCGCCGGTTCTTCTATACGTCGATCGTGGCCGTCGTGCTCGTGATATTGGGCTTCGCGCTGAAGGCTCAGATTCCGATCCTGCGGGATTTCGGCATCGAAATCGTGGCCATGCTGGCTGCGGTGTTGATGCTGTTGCTCCACGCCAAGGATGTCGAGCATGACCTCGACGACGTGGAATGGTCGCTGGTCTTCTTCTTCGTGGGCTTGTTCGTGGTGATCGGGGTCATGGACAAGGCGGGGGTGCTGCTCGAGATCGGCGACTTGCTGACCCGCGTGACGGATGAGACGGGGCCGTACGGGCTCATGTGGTTGACGGCGATCTTCTCGAGTGTGACGGACAACATTCCGCTGGCGGCGATGCTGGCGAAGATACTCGGCCCGACGCCGGAGGCGGCTGAGGCCGTCGGATCGGTTGAATGGTGGGCTGTGGTGTTCGGAGCGAACCTCGGCGGCAACATCACGCCGATCGGGTCGGCCAGCACGGTGGTGGCCTGTACGATCCTCAAACGGCACGGGCTGAAGTTGACGTTCCTGGAGTTCGTCAAGATCGGCGGGGTTTTTGCGTTCGCTCAGCTTCTGATCGCGACGGGATATCTGTACGGCATCTGGCTCTTGCTTGGATGATTCGTGTACCGCGCTGCGTGGGCTCAGTTTCCGTAGCGTGATCTACAGACGCTGTCGGGCGTGTCGCCGTCGAGGCACATTAGTTCGAGGTAGGTGTAAGACGATCCGCCGGTGTCCGCCGATGGATCGAGCAGGCCCATCGTCATGCCGTCGAGCCAAAGTGAGAGCAGATCCCAGGTGGAGCCGCCGGTGTAGGTCGTCCCGAACGGGTTGTAGGGCGACGTGCCGGCGCTTGTCGAACCCGGGTCGTCGTACAACCCATCAAGATCGATGAACAGATCGTCCAGATCGCCGTCCGCCGGCGGTGGGTCGGATGGGGGCTCGTCGGGCGGCGTGCCATTGGCGTCCGGGTCATCGTCGTTCGTGGGTAGGGGCTGTTCTGCCGGCGTATCGAGCGGGCGAACGGGATTGATCGGGGACGGATCAGCCGCGTCGTCTGTGCCGTCTGCGCCGTCGATCGGTTCGTCTACCAGGGCTTGATCCGCGCAGTCCGGGTCGTCGGTGCAGGGCGAATTCGTTTGCGCCACCTGCGAGTTGCACGCGGTGACCAGACCGGCGGCAAGAAGTAGAGCGATGCTCAGCGAACGTCCCATCATACGGCCACAGTCCTCAAAGGCGGCGATTTCCCTCTTCCATCCGGTGTAGTGCTATCGGCTTCCGCGGTCCCGGCGGTTCGGCCGACGTACGATAATCATCGTACCAGAAACGCCTCAGCAGCGGCAACGATGCTTTGCGCGTCGCCGCAGCCCGCGACATGCGGGTGAGTCCGATAGAGTCCTTTGCCACGGTGCGGCATGACAAGCTGGGGCGTTTGCGGTGGCTCTGGCGGTCTACGCGCACGTGTTGCCATCGCATGATCGGACCTTCTGCACTGCCATGAGGGCCTTGGTCGGCCTGTGGCTTGCTCGGGCTGGCCTGCGGCTCGGTCGTCCGTTATCCTTCGATCGCCCATGCGCGAACGCCCACGCACGGGCGCGGTCACCGGCTACGTGCCTTGTTCGTTCTTGCGCGATCGACGGAGGGCGCAGGAACGAGCGCACGGCCCACACACGCAATCTTCAGGAGCACGGCTCATGCCCGACGGCAGCAATCAGGCCAAGCGATGTCCCCAATCGGGGTGCGATCACCTCAGCCCGCCGGAAGCGCAGTTTTGCGCGCAGTGCGGCGGTTCGCTGGATGAGGCGGAGACGGTCGAGGCGACCGCGGGACAACAGATACAGGCGGCGGACGACACCGCCAACGTGTGCCTTGTCAGTAGCTGTGCACACGCCAACAAGGCGCGAGCGCGGTTCTGCGCGATGTGCGGGCAAGCCCTCGGCACGTCCTCGTCTTCGTCGGGCAAGCAAGCCGGCGATCTGTTTGGCCACCCGAAGGGTCTCTACGTGCTCTTCTTCACGGAGTTGTGGGAGCGGTTCAGCTTCTACGGCATGAAGACCCTGCTCATCCTGTACATGCTCAATCACTTCTTCTGGAGTCAGGAGGACGCATCGAGCCTGCTCGGGTGGTATGCCGCGCTGGCGTACGGCCTGCCGGTGGTTGGCGGCTTCGTGGCTGATCGGTATATCGGCGCCAAGAAGGCCGTCATATACGGAGCCGTGTTGCTGTCTGCCGGGCATATTACCATGGCATTCGAGCCGTTATGGTGTTTCTACACGGCTCTCGGGCTCATCATCGCGGGTGTCGGATTGCTCAAGCCGAACGTCTCCACACAAGTCGGTAGCCTGTACAAACCCGGCGATCCGCGTCGGGACGCCGCATTCACGCTTTTTTACATGGGCATCAACCTCGGGGCTTTCGCGGGGCCGCTGCTGTGTGACTGGCTGCGGGTGACCTTCGGGTGGCATTTTGGCTTCGGCGCCGCGGGCGTGGGCATGATTCTCGGGCTGATCGTTTATGTGATCGGGCAGCGTAAGCTCGTTGAATTCCAGCAGGACGGCCCGGGGCCGAAGTCGGCAGCGAAGGTCGAGAAGGCTCGCGCGGCGCAGGCGGCCGTACCCTTCGGTGTCGTGCGGGATCGGATCGTGGTGCTGCTGGTCATCTTCGTCTTCGTGATCATCTTTTGGGCGGCGTTCGAGCAGCAAGCCAACGCCATGCTGGTGTGGGCGGATAAGCACACGAACCTGCGGCTGACCACTTCTGAGGTGATTCCCGCGACGTTGGATGTCGAGTCGGCTGCGGCTGATGGTGCGGCATCGAGTTGGTTCAGCGATCCGACGATGAGTTCGGGGCAGACTCAGTCGATCAATCCGTTCTTCATTATCACCCTGGCGCCGGTCCTTGCCTTCCTGTGGATATGGCTCGGTCGGCGCGGCCTGCAACCATCTACGCCCACCAAAATGGCGATGGGGCTCGCGCTGGTCGTCGTCGCGTTCGGGGTCATGTGGCCGGCTGCGAACGTCGAAAACGGCGGATCCAGCGCGCCGCTGGCGTCCATGCCGAGTGGCGTGCTTGTGGATGCGGAAGGCTTCGTCTACACGATCGACGACGATGCCGATAATGAGTACTACGGTGCCAAGCGGCTGCGCTACGACACGGGGTCCCGCGAGCTTCAAATGAGCGGCGTTTTCGTGGACCTGGACCGATTCCGCTTGCTGGCGGCGACAGCGCCGACCGACTTGGTGGCGGAGGTCGAGGCGTTCGCGGAAAGAACCGGTGAGGAGGAGCTTTCCGAAGATAAGACGCTGTCGACGGTGTTGGCACACTTCCCGCAGGGCGTGGGGGCGTTCGAGATCATGGAAGGCGAGGGAGCCAGCCGCAAGATGGTCGTGAGGTGGGATCCCGAGGCTCGCACGCTGACGGCCCTGAGCGAGATCAAGACGCGTGCCCGTACCGAGTTTCTTGCGGCTGCGTCTGATCCCGCCTTCAAGGTGGCGGTCGATAAGGTTTATCTCGAGTCGTCTCAGTTCCGCGTCAGCGTCTGGTGGCTCATTGCGTTCTATCTGTTCTTGACGATGGGCGAGTTGTGCATTTCGCCGGTCGGGCTTTCGCTGGTGACGAAGCTGGCGCCGGCAAAGCACGTGGGCCTGCTGATGGGCGGCTGGTTCCTGGCGACGGCGGTGGCTGAGAAGCTCGCTCAGGTCTTCGGAGCGTATTGGGGCAAGATGCCGCCTGGGAATTACTTCCTGATCTTCGTGGTCATGTGCGGCGTGGGGACGGTGTTGATGGCGGTTGTCGTGCCGAAGCTCAAGAAGATGATGCACGGCGTGCAGTAGGCGAGGGCGGGGCTAGCCTCAGCGAGCCCGTGCGCGCGCCGATTGACCGGGCACAGCCGGTGAGGGCGATGCTGCTGCGCTATTCGCCAAGCCACAAGTGGCGCCCTGCGCTCTAGAAAGCGCAACCCAGCCCCAGCCTGAGAGGCTGAGAGATCATAGCCGTGGGTAAGTTCGCCGAAGGCGAACGCCGCCCACGGAACCGTTTTCCCTCCCACGAACCGACCCCGTCGGGGTCGTACTGTCGCCCGGTGCGTGTTCGACCCCTTCAGGGTCGTTGTGTTCGTTGTCCTGCGATCCGGGGGGGGGGGCGTCCGCCTTCGGCGCCCGCACCCCCGGCTACTATCGAGCAGGCTTTCAGCCTGCGAACAGGTCGCCCACCCTCAGCGTGCGGCTAGAACGCCTGCCCTCGTTTTGCGATCACGGCGCGGGGTGCGGAGTCGTGA
>JAJDDX010000123.1 GCA_029260055.1 Phycisphaerae bacterium | reverse complement strand
CATCCTTCGGGTTCATCTCGTGCTTGAAGAGCTGCGACTCGATCGCATCCACGTCCTGGTACGGGACGTGAGCGACCATGGGGATGAGCGGCTCGAACCGCTCCTTGTGGAGCGTCTTGGATGACGTAAGGGACAACGCACCCATCGTGCGGCCGTGAAAGCTTCCGTGGAACGCGATGACCCACTTGCGGTTCGTATGATGGCGAGCGAGCTTGAACGCGGCCTCGACGGCCTCGGTACCGCTGTTCGTGAGGAAGACGCGTTTGCGGTGGTCGCCAGGGGCGATCCGCGCGAGCGTTTCCATCAGGTCAACCATCGGCGGATAGTAGAAGTCCGCTCCGCAAGCATGGATGAGCGTCTGTGCCTGATGCTTGATGGCTTCGACGACATGCCGGTTGCAGTGTCCGGTGGCACACACGGCGATGCCGGCTGCCAGGTCGAGGAACCGGTTCCCGTCCACGTCCTCGATGACCGAGCCGGAGCCGCGGCGTACGACGAGCGGGTAGCAGCGTGGGTAGGAGGGCGAGGCGACTCGCGTGTCGCGAG
Organism: Phycisphaerae bacterium; assembly: GCA_029260055.1. Lineage (GTDB taxonomy): Bacteria > Planctomycetota > Phycisphaerae > UBA1845 > UBA1845 > JADFOB01. The sequence continues at coordinate 32,884 of JAJDDX010000123.1, read as the reverse complement.
CGATGATTTCCCGTGCGATGGGTCCCGGAAGCGGTGTTTCGAGCCAGGGTGCCGGCCCAATCCATCCTTCATCGGGCCTTTCAGACTTCTCGTCCTGCTTGATTCCGAGCATGCTATTGCTGCCTCTTAGTCTTCAGCCTAACGCCTATCGGCCCGGCTGCGCCGGAACGTCAGTTGAATCGTCGTCGCGACTCGTCTCATGGTCCGGCGGCCGACCCGGCATGCCGTCCAGCCCACACGCGGGCATGCCCGATAACTTGTCGGCCAAGTGGTCCTGGATGCTTTACCCGAGCTGCCATCGGGCGGGCCGTCAGGGGGCTCCGGCGCGCGCCGCGGGGCGGTTGACCATGTCGTTCGAGTTTCCTAGGATCACGCCTCCCTCGCCGCTGGGGTAGGGAAAAGAGGGACCCAAGTATCGCGTGAGCATACCCTCGACGTGTCACGGTCGGCTGAACTCCGGCGTTCATCGCTACGATCTACCGTTCGGAATTGGGACTATCCATGATTGGCATTCGGCACGAAGACAAGAACAGGTGGGAGGCACGTGTCCCGCTCATACCGGATGATGTGGGTGCCTTGATCCGTGATTACGGCCTTGCGTTCCGGGTGCAATCATCACCGATTCGCGTGTTCCCCGACCCGCAGTATGTCGAGGCTGGTGCTTCCGTGGTGGACGATCTGGCCGACTGCCCGATCGTGATCGGCGTCAAGGAGATCCCGACCGAGCAGTTTCTACCGGAGCGGACGTACGTCTTCTTCTCTCACACGATCAAGGGCCAAGCGGCGAACATGCCCATGCTGCGTCGTCTGATGGAGCTGAAGTGCCAGCTCATCGATTATGAGCGGATCGCCGACGAGCAGGGTCGCCGTCTCGTCTTCTTCGGGCGCTTCGCGGGCCTGGCGGGGATGATCGACACGCTCGCCGCACTCGGGCGCCGTTTGTTGCACGAAGGAATCGACAATCCGTTCTCGACGCTCCGTCGGGCGTATCAATACGACAATCTTGACGAGGCGAAGAGCGACATAGCCAGCGCGGGTGATGCCATCCGCACGAAGGGTCTGCCCGAGGCGTGCTCGCCGCTGATCTGCGGGTTCGCCGGCTATGGCCAAGTGTCGCAAGGCGCCCAAGAGATCTTCGATCTTCTTCCGGTGGAAGAGGTGGCACCGGCGGACCTCGCGTCCGTGTCCGGCTCGATGAAGACGTGCCACAAGGTCGTCTTCCACGAGGAGCACATGGTCGAACGCATCGATACGTCGTCGCCGTTCGAGTTGCAGGAGTACTACAAGAACCCCGAACGCTACCGCGGCGTCTTTGCCAACTACCTTCCACACCTGACGGTGTTGGTGACCGGTATCTACTGGGAACCGAAGTACCCGCGTCTGGTGACGAAGGACGTGCTGACGGGTATGTACCGTGACGGCGCCCAGCCGCGTTTGCGGGTGATCGGCGACATTTCGTGCGATATAGAGGGTTCGATCGAATGCACGGTCAGGTCCACGGAATCGGATAACCCCGTCTACATGTACGATCCGTCAACCGGCAAGACGCACGACGGCGTAGCCGGTAGCGGCCCGGTGATACTCGCCGTCGACAACCTACCGTGCGAACTGCCGGCCGACGCGTCGCGGCAATTCAGCGAGTCGCTGGCCCCGTTCATCCCGGGTCTTGCCAAGACCGATTTCAACGCCCCACTCGCCGATTCGGGGTTGCCGCCGGAGCTGGCGGCTGCGACGGTCCTCTACCATGGCGAACTGACCGAGGCTTACCGATATTTGGAAGAGAGCCTCGATACGTAAGGGCGTGGCCGCGGGCGTGCGACTTTGTTTCCTCTCGACGAACGCAGCCGGTGGATGACACCGGGAAGCTACACACACAGGATGACTGGCTGATGAAGAAAGTCCTTGTCCTCGGTGCCGGTTTTGTCACGCGTCCTCTCGTACGCTACTTGCTCGATCAGCCGGACTACCGCGTGACGGTGGGGGACTGCGTGGCGAGCAAGGCTGAGGCGCTGGTTGAGGGCCATGCTAACGGGGCGGCTGAAGCGTTGGTTGCGGGGGACAATGAGACGATCGGACGGCTCGTCAGCGAGCATGACTTGGCGGTGAGCCTGTTGCCCGCGCCGCTGCACCCCATGGTGGCACAGTACTGCATCCGGCACGGCAAGCATATGGTCACTGCGTCCTACGTGAGCCCCGAGATGCAGGCGTTGGACGGTCAGGCCCGCGAGAAGGGGCTCATGATCTTGAACGAGATCGGCGCTGACCCCGGGATCGACCACATGTCCGCGACAAGGATCATCGACGACGTGAAGCGTCGCGGTGGCAAGGTCACCAGTTTCAGGTCCTATTGCGGCGGCCTGCCGGCGCCGGCCGACAACAACAACCCGATGGGCTACAAGTTCTCCTGGAGTCCGCGAGGCGTCTGCACGGCGGGCAAGAACGCGGCCAGGTATCGCGAGCACGGGAAGCAGATCGACATTCCAGGGGCGGAGCTGTTCGCGAACGTCGCCCAGATGGAGGTCGAGGGTCTCGGCACACTCGATGCCTACCCGAATCGTGATTCGCTCGTCTACATTGACACCTACGGCCTGGCGGGTATCGACACGATGCTTCGTGGCACGTTCCGCTATCCGGGCTGGTGCGAGACGATGAAGAAGATCGCCGAGCTCGGCTTGCTGGACGAGTCTCCGGTGACGTACCCGGCCGGCACCACGCACGCTCAGTTCATGGCGACGTTATTCGATGCGGAGTCGACCGGGAACCTTCGGAAGAGGCTCGCGGACCACCTCGGCATCGAGGAGGGTTCGGCGATCCTGGACCGGTTCGAGTGGCTGGGGCTGCTGAGTGATGAGCCGATCGCAATCACGGAGCAGGAGACGACCCCGCTGGATGTGCTGGCGTTGCGCATGGAACGGACGTTGGCGTACGCGCCGGGCGAGCGCGACATGGTCGTGCTGTGCCACTACTTCACGGCCACGTTCCCCGACGCGCCGGATGAACATATCACTTCGACGTTGATCGCGTACGGTCAGCCTGACGGGGATTCGGCGATGGCGCGCACGGTGACGCTGCCGGTGGCCATCGCGACCAAGATGACCCTCTCGGGTGAGATCATGCTGCCGGGCGTGTGCGTGCCGGTACAAGAGGCGATCTACAAGCCGGTGCTCGACGAGTTGGCGACGCTGGGCATTCGCTTTGTCGAGAAGACCGAGACGGTCGGGTAGCGTCGTCCGAGAAAAGCGCCTCTCACATGTCGCAAGCGGCATTCCGCCGCACCGCTTTGTTTCATTTCGTATAGTCAAGGTGGAGCATTGTAGGCGTTGTGCGTGGCCTCGGCTCTCCTTCGGGCCATGGCTCGCACGCGTTTGACGTGGGGGTAAGTTTCGGCAAAGGGGGGGACGAGATGTTTCTGGTTCGAACTTCCGACGCGAAGAAGCCATATCCACGGTACCTGATGGATTCGGAGTCACGGCGTCTGGTCGGCGAGATGGAAGCAAGCGGCCTGCGGGTCGAGGTCGTGAATCCCGCGGTCGGTTCGATCGAGGTTCTGGTGACCGGATCGGACGGGGTTACGCACTGCGAGTTGGGGCGGCCTGAGGAGTTGGCTGAATCGCTTCGGCGAGCGGCTGACCAGTGCGGCTAGTTCGATTCGCGGTGTTCACGTGACGGGATTTCGGCACTGGTAGCAAGTTACCAGTGGCACCCGGCGTCCATCGTATAGGTAGGACACTGCTCGATAGCAGTGGCACGCGGCGCCCTGCGGTCGGAATCAACGTGAAGACACGGGCAAGCTGCTGCTTGCCCATGCCACCCATCCGGCTCATGCCAGCGGTTCGGCACTGGTGGTCAAGCCACCAGTGGCACCCGGCGGCGGGAGTTCGCACCGCACCGGCACGGACAAGCTCCGCTTGTCCGTGGCACCCAGTCCGGACACTGCTCGAGAGCAGTGGCACCCGTTCGGCGGATCCATCGATTCACCCTACTCGAACTTCTTCATTTGGCCGCTATCTAGGCGTTTGAAGTAGTTCTTGGCTGCGCGCAGGACCGCCGGCGACAGGATCAGGACGGCCGGCAGGTTGCACAGCACCATCAGGCCCGTCGTGGCATCCGAGAAGTCGTACACCGTCTTGAATTCTTCGAGCACCATGCCAAGGAACACGAAGATGACGAAGAGGAACTTGTAGGGCAGGATCGCCCCGGGGCCGAGCAGGTACTCGGCGCCTTTCTCTCCGTAATAGCTCCACGAGATCATCGTGCTGAAGGCGAAGAAGCAGACGGCAAGCGTGACGCCGTACCGGCCCAGGCCAACGAACGTCGTGTCGAACGCGAATGCGGTCATGTCCGCCCCGGCGATGTCGAGGTGGACCTCCATGCCGGGCAGGATTCTCGCCGCCTCCGTCTGGTCGACGGTGTCAGGGTCGGAGGCATCGAGCGTCACGGTCTTGACATCTTGCCAAGCGCCGCCTTCACCCATGTCGACCGAGGCGATCGGTACAGCCAGGTCGGCGAACTCGACGCCGACACCCGATGCCAACTGCACGCGCAGCTTGTCGTCGTTGTTGACGATGTCGGCGTAGAGTGCTTGGTACTTCTCTTGCACGTCGTCGTTGCGTTCCACGACGATAGAGCCGTTATCGACCGATGCCACAATGCCGACGGCCGGGCGCTGCCAGACGCCGGAGATCAAGAGCACCAGGGCGCTCATGGTGCAGATAATGATCGTATCGATGAAGGGTCCGATGCCCGCGACGACGCCTTCGCGGATGGGCTCATCGGTCTGCGCCGCGGCGTGGGCCATGGCGGCTGATCCTTCGCCGGCTTCATTGGAGAAGCAGGCCCGCCTCAGGCCTTGTTGGAAAGCGATCCAGACGGTCACGCCGGCGAACGCGCCGCCCTCGGCGGTCGGCGTGAACGCGGACTTGAAGATCAAACCGATGTAATGGGGCACGTCGGCTGCATGGTTCAGAATGACAAACAGTGCGCCGGCCACGTAGAACACGCACATGAAGGGGACGAGCTTGCTGGCGACTTCGCCGATTCGCTTGATGCCGCCGATGATGACCATCGCGACCAGGAACGAAAACGCGAGAGCTACAAGGTACTTCGGCTCGATCCCGGCGACCTTGTAGGTTCCGAAGACGTGTCGCGTGAGCATGTCCGACACGTTCCAGCCCTGGAACATGTTGCCGCCGCCGAACGAGTTGAGCATCGTCGCGACGGCGAAGAGGACGGCCAGTATCTTGAAGACGACCCAGAGGATGTTCCCGCGAGCTTTGAGCGGCTCGACGAGGGCTTTCTGCATGTACCACATGGGTCCGCCTCGGACCTCGCCGCGCGCGGTCGGCTTGGCTCCCGGCTCCGGCGGCTGCTCGCCCTCGTATTCGAGCGTGCGGCTCTCGGCGTCTTTTTCCATGAGTGCCGGGGCGCTGGGGTCGGGTACGTCACGTACGTCGCGGAACATGACCGCCAGCGTGCACTCCATGAACTTCAGGGCCATGCCGAAGACACCCACGACCCACATCCAGAACACGGCTCCGGGTCCGCCGACGCTGACCGCCACAGCCACGCCCGCGATGTTGCCCAGCCCGATCGTCGCCGACAGCGCCGCGCAAAGCGCCTGGAAGTGACTGATGTGGCCGGTGTCATCGGGGTTGTCGTATTTACCGCTGATGCAACCGTAGCCGTGCGTCAGGATACGCACCTGGACGAACTTGCTGATCACGGAGAAGAGCAGGCCGCAGCCCAATAGCAGGAAGAAGAGCCATGGGCCCCATACGAGGTTCACCATATCGCCGGCGATTTTCCCGAGGTCGAGGGCGAAAGCGAGCATGTGAATCTCCGTGGTTGTGGTTGCGCTTGCCGCCGGGGCGGCCACATGAAGGCGTGAAGATAGCGGCTGACCTGCGCTCAGGCAACCGTTGCGGCTGATGGGCTATCGTGTAGGATATTTCCGGCGTGGAGGTCACCTTCTCCGAGGTTTTTGGCGCGGCCCTTTCACGAGTAGCCATTCATGAGCGATACGCCCGAACTCGCCCTGCCGAAGAAGGAAAACTGGAACTCGAAGCTCGGCGTGGTGCTGGCGGTGGCCGGCTCTGCTGTCGGGCTGGGTAACTTCCTGCGCTTCCCCGGTCAGGCTGTGAATAACGGCGGCGGGGCGTTCATGATCCCGTACATCATCAGCTTTCTGGTCCTGGGTATCCCGATTGCTTGGTGTGAGTGGACGATGGGGCGCATGGGCGGGCGCTACGGGCAGAACAGCGCGCCGGGCATCATGTACGCGCTCTACCGACGGACACCGGCGAAGTTCGTCGGCGCGATGACGCTGCTGATCCCCGTCGTCATCTACATGTACTACGTGGTGCTGGAGGCGTGGTGCCTCGACTACTGCATCGAGTTCTTCAAAGGCGGGTTCGCCGAGACGTTCGCGAAGGCCACCGCTGAGACGGCGAACCACCAGGCTGAGGTCGATGCGATCGTGGGCGCCACGGGCACGCACTTCGGCGAACATGCCGGTATGGGTGAGCACGGCGCGCTGTTTAGCGGCGGACGTATGATCTGGCTCGTGCTGTTCTGCTTCCTTGTCAACTTCTTCATCATCTATCAGGGTGTGACGCGCGGGATCGAGACCTTCTGCAAGTGGGCCATGCCTGCGCTTCTGATTTGTGCGGTGATCATCCTGGTTCGCGTGCTGACACTACCTGACATCACGGTCGGCCTCGGCTTCATGTGGAACCCGCAATGGGACAAGCTGTATGATCCGCAAGTCTGGCTGGCTGCGTCGGGGCAGATATTCTTCAGTCTCAGCGTTGGATTCGGGCTGATCCTATGCTACTCCAGCTATCTGCGCAGCAACGATGACGTGGTGCTGACATCGCTGAGCGCGTCGAGTACCAATGAGTTTTGCGAGGTCATCCTCGGCGGCATGATCGTGGTGCCGACGGCTTTCCTCTTCCTCGGGGCCGGCGCAGCGTCGGAGAGTACGTTCAACCTCGGGTTCACCACAATTCCGGCGATCATGCACTTTATGCCGGGCGGGAACTTCTTCGGTGCGGTGTGGTTCGGGTTGCTGTTCCTCGCGGCGGTGACGAGTTCACTGAGCATGCTGCAGCCGGCGATCGCCTTTATGGAAGACGGATTTGGCGTCAAACGCCGGGCGAGCGTGGCGATGCTCGGTGTCATCACGGCGATCGGGGCCGCGGGCGTGATGTACTTCAGCAAGGGCGCCCTTGCGATGGATCACACCGACTTCTGGTGTAACCTGATGATGATCGTGGCAGCCACCTTCCAGGTGCTGATCTTCGGCTGGGTGATCGGCGCGGAAAAGGGCGTCAAGGAGATGAACCGCGGGGCGGACGTGCGCGTGCCGCGCGGCGTGGCGATCATGATCCGGTTTGTAACGCCGACCTTCCTGATCGTGATCCTGGGCGCATGGTCGTATAACAAGCTGCCGGGCTACCTCGAGCAGATGAACCCGGAGAAGCAGGGCGAAGTCGCGGAGCGTGCCGCTTACGTAGAGGCGATCACGGCGCACTTCGAGCCGGAGAACCTCGCTCAAGAGGTGCTGGACGGCAAGATCTTGGGAATACTCGGGCCCGAGGGTGAGACGGTCATCGCGACGACTCTCGTGGAGTGGCTGCGCGAGGCGGATGACGCGGCCGCGGAGGCACGTAAGGAAGCCGCCGCCGACGCGAACATCGCGCGTCTGGTGTTCTTGGGCATCATTGTGTTCTTCATTCTGCTCGTGGTGCTGAGTGACATCGCGTGTCGCAACAGGATCGGCAGGATGATCGCCGTCGCCGAAAAAGAGGGAGCGGGTCTGGAGGCTGGGTCATGAATCACGTTGTAGCGGTTTTGGCACAGGCGGGCGGCGAGCCGGGTGGACTCACTGTGGCGGGTACGGTCATCATGGCCGGCAGCATCTTGATGGTGCTGGGGCTGGCGAGCTTCTGCATGGTGCGCATTCTCGGCGAGAAAGACCAACCCGAGGGGCATCATCACTCGCCTCTGGACATCGATAGGCGCGACACGGAATAGCGAATAGCGAATTACGAATTACGAGTTACGAATTACGCAGGCGGCGTGAGCAGGCGACGTCCGGTCGCTTTCCAAGCTGGATGTGACGCGTCATTTGTAACTCGTAACTGGTAATTCGTAACCTGCAATTCGTACCGGGTGGCTCACTCCGCGATTTGCCGGACCGTGTGCTCGAGCAGTGCCTCGCCGCCGAACGTCATGCCTAGTGCCTGAAGCTTCGAGGTGTCGATCTGGTGCTTCGGGCCCTTGTTGGTCATGTCGATGGTGCTATCGCTTCCGGTGATCTTCCTGGCGATCGTGGCGACTTGTTGGTGGGCGATGTACATGTCGTAGCAGTTGTAGGCTTCACCCGCTATGCCGTCTGCTGTCAGGAGGATGTCGACCGCTTTCGCTACGTCGGCTGCGTGGACCTCCTTGCCGCCGAGCGGGCTGGACACGGGCTCGCCGCGCTTGATCGATTGGACCAGGTCATACCATTTGCTTCCCGGTGCCGGGCGAGCCAGGCCGTAGATGCCGGTCGGGCGGAGCGAACAGATGTCGTAGCCGTTGCCTATTCCGTAGCTGTGGATGAACTTCTCGATGGCGGCCTTGTGGGCGCCGTAATGCGACGCGGGCCAGAGCGGGTGAGCTTCGTCGAGCTTGCGGTCATCAAGGATGCGTTCGTGTACGGCACAAGTCGAGATGAAGATGAAACGCTTCACCTCGGCTTTGCGGGCGGCTTCGATTAGTCTGATGGTTCCGACGACATTGCGCTCGACGAAGGCGGGTATGTCGCCTTCGGCGCCGCGGAATCCGGCTCCTGGTCGGTCGAGGGCGGCGTGGACGACTGCGTCGGCGCCTTCGACCAGGGCGTTCATCGAGTCGATGTCGGTCAGATCGCCCGGGAGCCAGTCGATGAGGCTTTCCACTTCATCGAAACCGCCACGGTCGGACGAGAGGCGGTGCCAACAGCGACAGGTATGGCCGCTACCGGCGAGCCGATTGAGGATATACCTGCCGAGGAATCCGGTTCCGCCGGTGACAGCTATGTGCATCGCGGTTACTCCTGCTGCTTTGTCACGCGCCATCAGACTCGCTGAGTGAATCTACCGGGTGGCATGGGCAAACTTGTTTGCCCGTGCTGACACAACGTTCGACACGGGCAAGCTGCTGCTTGCCCATGCCACCCGACAAGAGCACTGCTCAAGAGCAGTGGCACACCCGCCGGAGTGTTCAGCCTTGCCCGAACGTTGCGCCGTAGCCGGGCCCGGTGCCTGCGCCTTGCAGGCACCGGGTCGGTCGGATAGCGGTAAGTGTTTATTGCTCGAGGAGGAACATCTGTCGCGGTCCGCTGAGGCGGGTCCCGAATCCCTCCAGCGTACGGTCCGGGACGAGGGTGCCGGAGAGGGTGCCGAGGTTGTCGTACGAATAGATCGCGTGGTTGCCCCTGTCCGCGAGGTATCCCGTGCCGTCGGAGCCCACGACGATCCCTTCGATATCGACTCGATCACCTTGAACGACGAGAGTCGTGTCGGGCAACACGTCTCCCTCGAGCGTCGTCGGAGCGGCGAACATCCATACCTCGTCGCCGCTGGCGACCACGTAGAGCGCACCGTTGGCGTCTACGACCAGGTCCTCGATGTTGTCCCAGGCCGTGCTGGTGAACTCCTGGGCGGGCACTGCGGCGCCGTCGGCTGTGCCGGGATCGACAAAGACGAGGATACGGCTTTGGTTTCCGTTGAGGCCGGACGTATCGCTGACAAACAGGTTCCCGTCGCTATCGAGGTCCATGGCGTCGATGGTCATGGAAATCGTGATGGCCTCGGTGTTGAACGGTATGCGATCCGGAGGTCCGAAAGTGCGGTCCGGGGCACGATCACCGTCGAGCGTGAAGGAGGAAACGGCGTCGAAGACGAGGATGCCACCGTCGGCGTTGGCGTCGCCGACGTAGAGGCGGTCGTTCGTCGCGTCGTACGCGAATGAGATGGGGCTTTCGAGTCCCGAGTTGTCGCCCTCAGTGACGATGTCGGCCGGCGTGTCCTCCGTGGCGGTCAGCGCGGAATCGTATCCCACGATTCCTCCGTTTTGCCTGCTGACGAGGAGCCTTCCGGTGCGGGTTACCACGAGCGAGCGAGGCTGGAACAGGGACGTGGCGCTTCCGAGGTTCAAGCGGGTGGTAAAGGCGATTTCACCGTCCAGCGCGGTCGCGTCGTCGTAAGTGGTCATCGGCTGATTGTTGTTGACGACGAAGAGGGTTGCCGACAGAGCCGTCACATTCACGTCGACGGTGTCGGCATCGACATTGCCCCCGCCGCCATCGACGGTCACCTCGAAGGTGAGCGTCTCGTCCAAATTCGGGGCCGTGAAGCTCGGCGTGGCCGTGTTGTCTCCGGTTAGCGCCACAGGGGTGCCCTCGGTCTGGATCCACGAGAAACTGAGTCCGGCGTCTCCGCCGCCGCTGCTTGCCGAAGCGTCGAGTTGGACCACTTCGGCGCCGCTGACGTTCTGATGCGCGCCGGCGTTGGCGGTCACGTCTTCGTCGGCGTTGTCGTTCACGTTGACGTTCTCGTTGCCCTCGTTGGCGTTGGTGTTTCCATCGTTAGCGTTGCCGTTTCCTGCGGGAGGGGCGGCGGTGCATCCGGTCAAGACCAACGCGAAGACCGCAACCAGGAACAAACCACCACATCGCAGATTAGTTGCCTTCCACATCGATTTCTTCTCCATGTTATTGACCCGGGCTTCCTCCGGATCATCTCGAGTTGGCCCTCACGTACGGGCATTCGTCGGCGCACTCACGCGGCGCCCCTGCCATACCACGCGGCACGGACCGGGCTCCTCCAGCATGGGTCGTGTCCACGGCGACGCGGCTCTGATTTGTTCGAATGTCACGCGTCGCACGTGCGAACAGGCTAACCGAACGGGACGGCCCGGCCAACCCCGCAGCGGGGTCCTTCGTCCTGATAAGAAGATGGACTCCGCCTGACACGCGCCGCTAGCCGAACATGCTGGGTGGCATGGACAAGCAGCAGCTTGCCCGTGTCGAAACCGGGATAAGCACGGGAAACGAGTTTGCCCATGCCACCCGGGTTTCCATCCCATGGTCGTTTCGGGATTGTCCGAAGCCGAAGCGATGGCATAATGGAAACGCCGTAGTCCTTTGTCTGCAACGAGTCGGGAACGGTGGTATGAGCAAGTCGCAACGTCGTATTCTGTGTCTCGGCCTTTCTCTAATCGCACTGGCTGCCTTGTTCCCGCCGTGGTGGGCGTCGCAGTTTGACTCCACTTATCGCCATGACGTCGGACGTTTCTTCCTCTGGAATCCGCCTGAGCGCGTCATCGTTCCCATGCCCTTGCCTAGCGACCCGAAGCGCTTCTTTTCCTATTATGGCCTCCAGGTGCGCATCGGGAGGCTCATTTGTGAGGTTATTGCACTCGCCTCTCTGACCTCGCTCGCGATACTCGTCGTTCCCGGTCTGCTGCGTCTTCCGTCGTCGATCCGCGGGCGTTCCCGGCGTCGACGCGGTCTATGCTTGTCGTGCGGCTACAATCTGACCGGCAACACCTCCGGCGTTTGTCCGGAGTGCGGTGGCCGAATGAGTGGCGATTTGGATCAGACACCCGCACGGCGTGGCAGGGATGATGATTAGACCTCCCCGGCGGATAGTGATCAGCCTTCGCGGGTTGGCCTTGGCTGCTGTGCAGTTGGCTGTGCTGGTCAGTGGATGCGGTCCTGCCACGTTCAATGCGATGGGCGTTGAGGCAGACCGGGACGCTGACGGGCTGACCGATGTGTTCGAGCGGTCCATCGGCACCGATCCCGACGATCGGGATACGGACGGCGATGGGGTCACCGACGGTGTCGAGCTGTCCGACGGCACCTCGCCTCTCGTGACCGATAGCGATCACGACGGCGTATCCGACCTGGACGATCCTTTCGGCGATTCCGCGACGGCGGCGACGGGCTCCTTCAGCTCGGGCAACGATCTGGAACCCAACGATTCGTTCGGACAAGCGGTCGTCCTCGACGTAGTCGGTGAAGATACACTTGCGTTCTACGGTCGCATCGACCTGCCCGGTGACATCGACGTGTTCGAACTCGGTGGCCTGGAGGCAGGGGACGGCATCGTGATCGACTTCGAACGCGTCGACTTTGCACTAAGCCCCGTTGTGGCAGTATACGACGAGATCGGCGAGGTCTTCGTGGCGATGGAGGGTGTCGTGCCCCTCGGCTCGTCCCGGGTGCGGGTGGTGGACCAGGAGATTCGGCACGACTCGCCGACCTACTTCCTCGCGGTGACGCATCCCGACGACATCATCACGATCGGATCCTATCGCCTGCACGTCGAGATCGAGCGCGAGCTGCTTCGTTTCGAGCCGCGGCCGCAGACCGTCTTTCTCGATTTCGACGGCGGTACGCTGGACCGTTCGATCCTCGGCGTGAGTGCGGTCGAGCCGTTCGACGGCGGGGCGATCGCGGACCGCTACGCGGACGATACGGCGATCATCAAGCAGGCGATCATCGACCGCGTGGTTCACGCTTTCGACGGCTTCGGCGTGGACGTGATTACGTCGGACGAGATGGCCTTACCGCCGGACTGTGCGACGACGCTTCTGCTCGGCTCGTTCAGCGGCCGGGTGTTCGGCGCTTCGGAGAGCGTCGACATCTTCAACGAAGACACGTGCGACAACGGCATCGTCTTTACGGAGTCGTTCAAGCCGCTGGTGTTCGGGTTTCCGCCGACGGCTGAGTCGCTCGGCGTGGCGATTGGCAATGTGACCGCTCACGAGGCGGGGCACCTGCTTGGTCTGCACCACGTGACCGACGCGACGGCGCTGATGGATGAAGCTTCACCGGCTATCGTTCTGTTGGGTGATCAGGAATTCAAGGTGGCTCCGCTTTCCGACAGCGTTTTTCCGCTCGGTTTCCAGAACGCACCGCGCCTGCTTGCCGAGACGGTCTCCCAGCGATAGTACATGGCATAGGAGTTCGCGGGGATCGATGGGGGTACCCGCGGCGAGGCGACGCTTCCACTTTCGAGGATGATGATGGTTGATTTGGTACGCGCCCCGGAATTGAGCGCCGGGCTTGGATGGCTCAACACGGATCGCCCGCTGAGTTTTGGCGGCGAGCTTGCGGGTCAAGTGGTCGTGCTCGACTTCTGGACCTATTGCTGCATGAACTGCATGCACATCCTGCCGGACCTGGTCTATCTCGAAAACAAGTACAAGGACGAGCCGGTAACCTTCATCGGCGTGCACAGCGCGAAGTTCACCAACGAGGCATCGCGCGACACAATTCGGGCGGCTGTCCTGCGCTATGAGATCCACCACCCGGTGGTCATTGACGACGAGATGAAGCTCTGGCGAGCGTACTCGGTGCGATCCTGGCCGACGCAGGTGGTCGTCAATGCGCAGGGCTTCGTCGTCTGTGCGGTCGGCGGCGAGGGGCACCGTGAGGACATCGACACGGCCATCGAGCAGACGCTCGCGCAGGGCAGGGCGGAAGGCGAACTGGCTGACGGCCCGCTGACACTGCCTAGAGAGTCGAACGTGCCCGCGACGACGGGCCTCGCGTTTCCGGGCAAGGTGTTGGCTGATCCCGAGACGAAACGTCTGTACGTCGCCGACGCGAACCACAATCGGATCGTCATCGCCGAGCCGCCTGACGAGGCGGGGCGATGTCAGGTCGTGCAGGTCGTCGGGACGGGTCGCATCGGGCGCGACGACGGCCCGGCCGATGAAGCTACGTTCAACCATCCACAGGGATTGGCGGCCGGTCAGGGGAATCTCTACGTTGCTGATACCGACAACCACCTGATTCGAAGCATCAACCTGAGTACGTTCGAGACGAGCACGGTGGTCGGCACGGGCGAGATGTCCAACGATCGCGCCGGTGGGGCGATGGGCACGCAACAGGGGCTCAACTCACCATGGGACTTGTGCATTGAAGGCGCGACGCTCTACGTGGCGATGGCCGGTGTGCATCAGATTTGGCGAGTCGATTTGCCGGTGGGGTTCGGTCGCGCGTTCGCCGGTACCGGGCGTGAGAACCTCGTCGATGGGCCGACCGAGACGGCCGCTTTGGCTCAAACCTCGGGTATCTGCTCGATGGGCGGAAACCTCTACGTGGCCGACAGCGAGGTCAGCGCGGTGCGCGGCATCGACATGGGCGCCGAGCGAGTCTTTACCGTCATCGGCGAGGGGTTGTTCAGTTTCGGGGACGTGGACGGCGAACATCCCAAGGCCAAGCTGCAGCATCCGCTGGGCATCGACGCTTGGAAGGTCGCGCTGCTGGTGGCGGATACGTACAACCACAAGATCAAGATGGTCGACCCGGCTGGCCGATCGGTACGCACGCTCTACGGCACGGGCGAGGCCGGCGCGTCCACGCCGGGCGGGCAGGTCCAGTTCTTCGAGCCCGGTGGGTTGAGCGTGGCGGGCGATACGGTGTTCGTCGCGGACACCAACAACCATCGCATCGTGGGTATCAACCTCCTGACACACGACTGGCTTGAACTGAGCTTCGAGGGGTTGACGGCGCCGGGTGACGGCTCTGATTCGATCGGTGACGCGATCCGGGTTGATCCCGTGTCGATCGCCTCCGGTTGTGACATCGATCTGACGCTCGACATCAAGCTGCCGGCCGGCGCTCACCTAAGCGCCGATGCGCCGTGGTCGGTGCATGTCGAGGCCGACGGCATGACGCTGCTTCAGGAGACGGGTAAGTCGGGTAAGTTGCCGCTGTCGGTGCGCATCCCAGCCGAGACGGTGGTGTTCGGGGCGCCTTGGCGCGTGACTGCGAGTCTGGCCTATTGCACCGAAGCCGGCGGCGGGATGTGCGTGCCGGTGCGGCTGTCGTGGGCCGTCGCCGTCGATGGCGACGGCACGGAGACCGAAGCCACGCTGATCTCGCCGGACAGCGCCGACGATCCGGGCGCTGGCTGAGCCCTCGTACCCGGCCCCAACACCCTGCAACGCACCGTTATCGGACTTGTCCGGTGAGCCAGCCAGCCTTGCTCACTTCCAAAGCGACCACCCCAGGGAACCGATAACCAAGAGCGGAATCCTGGTGCGCGCCTTTCGCGTGCTCTTATCGCTATGGGGATCGTCTCTATGAACGGTTGGCAACGATATACAATCGGGTTGGTGGCAGTCGCGCTGGTCGTGGCACTCGTCTCGGTCTCGTCGGTCGCGGGCTGTCGCGGTCGCTACACGATCACGGCTGACCCCGACGACTTTCTCGCCTCGGGGCGGTCGCTGAGCTTCTTCACGCCGATCCAGATCGATCCGCGCAGTGAGGACTCGGCCGGTCCGCAATTCGTGACGACCGCCGATCTGAACGGTGACGGCATGCTCGACCTCGTCTCCGCGTGGAACCAGTCGCAGCCGGTGCAGATCCATCTGCAACGTCGCACGGCTGACGGGGACGTGAGCTTCGAGACGGTTACGCTGGCGGGGAACATCCCCGCGGTGTCGGTGGCCGCGTTGGACGTGGCGGACTTCGACCAGGACGGCAACGTCGACATTGCGGTGTTGATCAAGATGAGTCTTCTTGCAGAGGCTGGCTGTCTCGACAGCGAAGTGCCGGATGAGGGCACGCTGAGCGGCCTCGTGCTGCTCTACATGGGTCCGGGCGATGCGACAACGGCAAACCAGGCTTTGGCGTGGGAGGAACTCATCGTCGAGACCTCGCGTCTGCCTGCGCCGGAGACCGTGCCGAGCACGCCTGAGGTGGCCGGCTACACGAGTATGGCGATCGGTGACATCAACCTCGACGGGGCTCCGGACATCGTGCTGGCCTCGAACATTGCGTGCGGCGGTACGGCGGCTGATGTGATCATTTTCGAGAACCAGGGTCCGGCGGCTGTCCGTGACAAGACCTGGCGGGCTGCTGTCCTCAAGAACGACTTCCCGAAGAACACCGTCAAATCGGTGAAGTTGGGTGACATCGATCGCGACGGCGACATGGACATCGTGGCGACCTTCCCGGACGCTCCGAGCATGAACATTCGCTGGTTCCGCAATCCGGCCATTGATGCGGCCGACGACTTTCACTTCACGACGGGTGAGTGGCAGGTCGGGACCGTGGGACAAATCGCGACTGGGGCGGACGTGGTGGAACTCGGCGACATCGACAATGACGGCATTCTCGACGTGGTCGTCCGCTCGACGGCCGGCGCGTTGGTGCAGTGGCTCAAGGGCCCAGCCGGTCCGACTACGGCTCCGGTGCGAAGCATTCCGTGGCAGGTCTACACCCTGGCGGAGTTCACCGATCGGACGCCGGAAGCCATCGCGCTGGGCGATTTGAACGGCGACGGGCAGCTCGAACTCGTGGCCACCGCGGAAGGCGGCATCGCGTGGTTCGACTCGGTAACGGCGCCGAGCTTGTTCGATCAGTGGGTGGAGATGCTCGTGATCGACGATTCCCCGGCTGACCCCAATACCGATCCTGCCACGACCGATCCGAACGTCACGCCGGCTGAGGTGGCGGGCACGACGTTCATCAACTCGGTGCAGGTGGTCGATCTTGATGGGGATGGATCGAACGACTTCATCGCGACGTTGGATCGTAGCGGTTTGAGCGGCATCACCAACGACGCGCTCGTCTGGTTCCGCAACAACAACTGATCGTCTATTCGGCGGGTTGTGAGCCGGTTCCCGTTGCGGAGGCCGGCCCGTTGCGCCCGTCGAGCAACTCGAAGAACTTACCCGTGGCGCGGCACAACTGGGTGACGTTCGCGCGGAGCAGGAATGTCTGCTGTGAGATGTTCTCCTGTCGGTCGAACAGGTCCTCACGCCGTTTGAGCAAGTCGTCCACGTTCAACGCACCGGCTAGGAATTCCTCGACACCCTGCTGATAGTCACGTTCGTAGCGGGGTAGGTTACCCACCAACTCGTCGCGGCTTGCCCCGATCGTCTCCAGGCGAATGAGTGGTTCGAGCGTGTCGACGTAGATGCCGTTCTTCCGCTCGTCGATGGCGAACTTGAAGCGGGCGATGTTGGCCTGTGCCTGTCGCATGAGGCTGTCGGTGACACGCGAGTCCACGACGCTCACGTCGATCCCGACGGATGCCGCCCAGTCGGATACCCCTTCGTCCTCGCCTCTTCCCTCAAAGCTCGATGATCCGTTCATCAGCAGTGCGATGTCCCACCGGCCCCGCTTTGCCAATTCGTATTGGGTCTGGGCATTTTGCATGGCGTTGCGCAGGGTAGCGATCTCCGGGTCCGTCTTCGTGCTGGCCTCCAGCAGTTGCTCGAGCGTGGCTCCTTTGAACGGGTTGAAGTGCTCGTCGCGAAGCTCGATCGTCACCTCGAACGGTAGGCCTGTTTCGAGCTTGAGATGAGCGGTCTGGACATCGTACCACCCTTCCGCCACGCCCACGTCGGCCGCGATGCGTGTGATCTCGGCCTCGATGCGCTTGCGGTCTTCCGCCAAGTCGCGGTTGGCGGCCTCGTCCATCCGTCGAGCCAGGGCCTCGAGGTCGGAGAGCCAGGCGCGATTGTGGTCGGCGGTCCGTCCGACCTGCGAGAGTTCGTGGTGTTGAAACTGGGCCGAGGATATCTGCCGTCGGACCTTCTGGATGTAATCGAGTTGGGCGTCATTGAGTTCGTTTCTGCGGAAGATCTCCTCACTGGTACGTTCGAGGCGTTCGCGGGAGGCCCAGAGCGGGTATCGCAGGTCCGCCGATATGTATGGGTTGTCGCCGATGGCTTGATCGGTCGCATCGGATCGCCAGCCGACGCCGACGTTCATTTCGGTCGTGTCGAAGAAGCGTTTTTCCAGCGACAGCTCGGTGATGTGGCTGCGGTCCCGTGTGACGGTCTCGTCGGCGCGTGATTCGCTGAAGTTGTTCGTTACGCTCAGGCGGGGCGTGAGCGAGTCTCGTGAGGCGTAGAAGAAGTCGTATCGCGCTTCTTCGGACTTGAATCGCTGATAGCTCGATCGGATATCGGGATGCGTGTCGAACGTCAGGGCGATCAGATTGTGAGCGGTCAGGACGTAGTGTTCGCTTTCTGCGGCGGCGGCGTCATCGGGAGCGGCTTGTTCACCGGCGTCGTTGTCCGGCATCGACGCGTGCGTCTCCTCGGGTTGTGCGGACGGCACCGGCAGTCGGATATGGCTGCCGAGATGCGCCGACGGCATTGTCGAGTTGCAGCCGGCCTGCACGAACAGCGCAAGCGCGATGGCGAGGGTGTTCTGGGTGGTCCCGGTGGGTCGTCTTCGTCTGTTCTTCTGCATGCTTTCTTGGCGTGAACTCGTTGCGCGCGGTCGTATATTCCCACCGGCCTTAGGGCGGCGACTCTATTCAAAAGCAGCATGCGTCGCAACCTCGCGTGCCCTCGCGCGCGGCGGTAGGGCATGACGGGCGTCCGTCCGTGCCTTGAGGCCGGATCGCAGCCGCCCGGGCCGAGCGGAAAACGCGCCGGCGCGGCTGTTATCGGCCCCTTTTCTGGCGGCGGGAATCGCGTACAATGGCGGGCTCGGACGGTTGGTCGGCGTTGGTCTTGCCATCCGGCCGTCGGGCCGATATAGGAGGTGCCTGCCTGGTGCCTTTTCGGTCGGCCCGGGCGTCGCAGCTCGTGTCTTTTCGCCTTTTGGGCGGATCGCCGGCGGCTGCGGTCACGCTTTGGCGGCGTGCCCAAGTGGTTTAAGGGGACGGATTGCAAATCCGTTATTCGTCGGTTCGAATCCGACCGCCGCCTTTCCTGCCTGTACTATCCCCGTGTGGGTCTTCGACTGGATAACCGCGCGACGAGCGGATCGGAAAGTGCTCCTCCGTGGTCATCCTCGCCGCGGCGCGGTCCCCGGCGCACTGGGTCTTCCCGGTGAGGCCACCTTCGCCGGTTGCTGCGGGCGGAGGAGTACGTTGTGGAGGCAACCCTCACGCTCGACGGTGGCAGCGCACGGCGGAAACGCATGTCGGTTTACCCGAGGCGTGCCGACGCGTTGTGCAGCCGGAGGGACGATTTCCCCGCGCTACCGACCGAGTCCGGCAGGCACGCGGTCCGTTGACGAACGACTCAGGCAACTCAACAATAGCGCGGCCGCTACATCCAAGCCGGAAGGCCCAGGCGATGTCAATTCTTCTTCCCGAACGCGACGATGTCCGCAGGGTCCTACACGAGGCCGAGGCGGAGCCGCCCGCTCTTCAGGGGTTGACCGAGACTCGGTTGCGAACACCTATGATCACCGGCGTGGATCGATGGGCGCTGTGGTTGCTCGTGGCCCTGGTGCGCTACCGGGAGCGCCAGGAATGGGTCGCGAGAGTCGTGACGGAGCGCTTGGGCGGCGATCTTGAAGCCATAGAGCACATGGGGGCCTTCGGGCACCCGCAACACCGGGATCAGGAAGGCCTCGTTCCCGGGATGCCGGAGTGGGAGTATTTCTTCCACGGATGCGGTTGCTGCTTGACGAGTCGTATCGACGGGACGGTGATCGACGTGGACTTCGTTGATGGGCGATGTGACGTCGTCGATCCGTTCTTCTTCGGTAATTTCCTCGACTCGCTCGAGAAACCGGCGCTACCGGAGCGGCTTGTGGCGCACGCACCGCCGCTGGAGGACGCTTGGTGCGTCGATGTCCCGACCCTGCGACGACTCGGGCTACTGGTGGAGGGGGAGCGGATTGAGGTAGCGAGCCTCGGCCTCGAGTTGTGCGAGCGAATCGAGCCGATTGTCCAACGCCTCTGTGACGGCGCAGATGACTCCGATTCGGGCAGCGTGGGCGGAGCCGTGTATCTCGCGGTATCGGTTGGCGACTACGTGCTTGCGAGCATGCTAGCCGGACGTGGAAGCCACCCCGTGACCGGACTCGTTAGCGCTCACGCAAACTCGCAGATCGGTGAACGGATGACGACGCTACGAGAACGAAGGAGAGAGGGCGCGGGCGAGGTTACGGGCGGGAGTTTCTTGGCTGCGACCGCTGCTCTTGGCCGCGGGGCGGTGGAGCAGGACGTAAGGGTGCTCTTGACCGAGACCCCCGCGGATCGTGCCGTTCCGCTGGCCCTCGAGATTGTTGCCGCATGGGACGATCCGTCGCTGAATCCGCTCCTGCTCGATCTGATCGAGCGAGAGCCGAGCGACGGCGGCCCCGTGCCTGCTTGGCGCGTGCGTGCATGTGAGATCCTCCTACGGCACATTCCAACGGATGAACGGGACGCGGCTGTTCCCGGAACCGGCGCCAGGCCTGAGATTCGTCAGACAACGGAACCCGAACTTGGCCGGGCCCCGGCGGAGCGTATTCGGAGGTGCTTGGTCGGGGTCCTGACGACAAGCGATGAGCGTTGCCGTTCCCGGTCGGTGTTCCCGGACCGTTGCCATCCACCGGCGGCGTTCCTGTTGTACCTGCTCGACGAGAGCGACGGGATTCGATGGCTAGGGAATACACTCCGCAGCGATGTCCCCAATGACCGTGTGGAAGCCGCTGCTGCCTTGGCGACGATCGGTACTGAGGGAGCCAAGCGCGCCTTGCTCGAGCGGCTGCGCGACACACGTTTTGAAGAGACCCACGAGGCGCGGGCAGCTTTGCTCGAACTGAGCGATCCGACCGCCTGGGAGGCCGTGCGAGACTGGGAGTCGGAGCGTGGCCCTCTTCCGGTGCCGGAGGCGGAGACCATCGAGATAGATGGATGCGCCCGCGACGTCTTCAGCTTCGAGGATCCGGCCATCCGTGAAGACTATGTGCGCGGGGAGATCCGAGATTGGCGTGAGCGCTACAGCGATCTCCTGCATCGTTGGAAGCCTCAAGGACACCCGCGAGGGTAACGTGGCGCGGCCGATCGCGTTCGGTAGCAGACCGAATTCGGAGGCTGACCGAGCGGGCGCTGCGGATGGGTCCTTGCCAGCTCCGGATGTAAGCGCGATAATGCGGCCCGGTGCGGCATGCCGTACGGAAGCTGCGGGCGTAGCTCAATTGGTAGAGCATCAGCCTTCCAAGCGGGCGCCCCATTCCGTAACCGATTTCCAACACCAGACTTACGACCGCCCCGACTCAACCCCCAGCAGTAGTCCCAGCAGTTCGTTCAGCGACGCGACCGACCCCGCACTGCAGGGCCTGATCAACGCCTGGCCCTCACTTCCATTCGCTCTCCGAAGCGGCATCGTGGCGATGGTGCAGGCTGTGGTGCCCGCTGTGCAGGCCGGTGCGAGTGTATGCAACGCGGCGCAACCGAGTGCCATGTCAGACGGCGCTTCGGCCGCTGCGGACCCGTCGGATTCCGGGCCCGAGCCAGCGGAGGGTGCCGATGCCGTATAGCGCCCCCAAGCCCTGCACGTTCCCCGGTTGCCCGGCGCTGGTGCGCAACGGCACTTGGTGCGAGGCGCACAAGCGTCACGCCAGTAAGCCCGACGAACGCCGCCCCAGCTCGCACGCCCGCGGCTACACGCGTACGTGGCGCAAGCTGCGGGCGATGGTGCTGCGGGAGCAGCCGATCTGCCGGTGGAGCGACTGCACCGCGCCGGCTGAGCAGGTCGATCACATCGTCTCGCTACGCGACGGTGGCACCCACGAGCTGTCCAACCTGCAAGGGCTCTGCGCGCATCACCATGCGGTCAAGACGTGCTGGTACGACGGTGCCTTTGGACGGGGCCGACGGAACGTAAGCGACGAGGTCAAGGAGGAGTTGCCATGGAAGACGTAAGACGGTCGTCAACGGGATGCGCCGCTACCGTCTTCGGTTCGGCACCCTACCGGAGGGAGGGGGAGGTCAATCGCTGGAACGGACGCTTCGCAAACCTATTGTGCCCATGCGCGTTCCCGGCCGCAGGTTTCGAGGGGTACCCCCTTGATCGGAGGCGCCCATGAAGACGCGGCGGATCAACATCTCGGAGTTGAGGCTGGACCCGGCCAACGCCCGGCAGCACGATGAACGGAACCTCGAGGCTATCAAGGGCAGCCTCGCTCGCTTCGGTCAGCAGAAGCCGATCGTGGTCGATGCGGATGGCGTGGTCGTGGCCGGCAACGGGACCGTAGAGGCCGCCCGCACGCTGGGCTGGGAGCAAGTCGATGTGGTCGGCACCGAGCTTGTCGGGGCCGATCGGACGGCCTACGCCATCGCGGACAACCGGACGGCTGAGTTGGCTGCCTGGGACAAGGGCTCGTTAGCTGCCGTCCTTGCGGGCCTGAAGGGCGATGCCGATATCAGCGAGCTGGTCACCGGCTTCACGCCTGCGGAGATCGAGCAGCTGATCGCCAGTGGTTCCGGGGCCGGAGGGAACGGCGGTCACGCCTCGCTGGCCGATCGCTTCGGCGTGCCGCCGTTCAGCGTGCTGGATGCCCGCCAGGGTTACTGGCAGGACCGCAAGCGGGCCTGGCTTGCGTTGGGTATCCAGAGCGAGGTAGGGCGAGGCGACAACACGGCCCCGGCCGGCTCACCGCGCCCGGCCACCAAGCTCGGGAGCGATGGCCGTACCCGGCGCGGGGACGGATACGGCAGGGTCTACGACACCCAGCATCGCCTGGCCGACGGTACGTTGCTGTCGGCTCAGACCGACACCAGCGTATTCGATCCGGTCCTTTGCGAGTTGGCCTACCGCTGGTTCTGCCCCCCGGACGGCGCGGTGCTCGATCCATTCGCCGGAGGTAGCGTGCGGGGGATCGTCGCATCGTGCCTTGGCCGATCGTACACCGGTATCGACCTTCGGGCTGAGCAGGTCGAAGCGAACGTCGAGCAGGCCGAGAGCATCACACCAGACAGCCCGCCGAGTTGGATCGTTGGTGATAGCAGGCACGTCCAGTCGCTGGCGCCGGGCGACTACGATCTGCTCTTTACATGCCCGCCGTACGCGGACTTGGAGGTCTACAGCGACGATCCAGCCGACCTGAGCACGCTCAAGTACGACGAGTTCCTCTTCGCCTACCGTCAGATCATCGCGGAATCGGCAGCCAGGTTGCGGGACGATCGCTTCGCCTGCTTCGTGGTGGCTGATCTGCGAGACCCAGAAGGTTCCTATCGCAACTTCGTGAGCGATACGATCACGGCATTCTTGGACGCCGGCCTGCGGCTCTACAACGAGGCTGTCCTCGTCACCGCCCTGGGCAGCCTGCCGATCCGCGCGGGCAAACCGTTCAGCGCGACCCGCAAGCTGGGCAAAACGCATCAGAACGTGCTCGTCTTTGTGAAGGGCGATGCAAGGCGAGCCACGGCAGCCTGTGGGCCCGTGGAAGTGCAGCTGCGGCTCGATGACGAAGGGAGCGAGGTCAGTGCGGCCTGATTCTTCCACACAGCTTATGCGGTACCGCCCCGGCGTCTGTTGGGCTTCCGCGACGGCTGCGTCGAGGCTCGGGTGGGCTCGCCGGCCGTCGCGCCAGCAGGCGTTGCGATCATCCCAGACCGCAAGCTTGAAATACGGATATGCGTCTTCGATCCTGCGACGGTCGGGTCTCATGTGTCTGACTCTAACGGTGTCCACCGTGACATCGAGCGCAAAGTGCGCGGGTGCTGGGGCTCTGTTCAGGGAGGTACGCCATGGGACGTAGAGGACCGCCGCCCAAGCCGACCGCGCTCAAGATACTCGAAGGCAACCCCGGCAAGCGGCCGCTCAACAAGCGTGAACCCCAGCCCAAAAAGGATGCTCCCCGCTGCCCCGCTTGGCTCAATTCGGAAGCCAAGGCCGCGTGGCGTCGCGTTGTACCAGAGCTGAAGCACATGGGCGTCTTGACCTGCGTCGATGGCGACGCCCTGGCCGTCTATTGCGATACGTGGTCCAGGTGGAAGCAGGCGGTTCGGTTCATCCACGAGAACGGCGAGGTCTACACGATCAAGGATGACGTCGGTCGGGTGAAGTACGTCCAACAGTTCCCGCAGGTAGCGATTGCGCGGAACCTGCTGACGGCGCTGAACCGTTATCAACAGGAGTTCGGCCTCACCCCGGCCTCGCGGAGCCGAATCGTCACGGCTGAGCGCGCGGGCGAGGGCAGTGGCATTTTGGAGTTCTTAGGCATTGGCGTTCCTCGATCCGCATGACAAGGATGTCTGCAAGTACGTGCAGTTGGCCCGGAAGCGCCACCTGCGCGACCTGAAGACGGCCAAGAAGCGCGGCTACTTCTACGATGAGGAAGCTGCCGACCAGGCGGTGCAGTTCTTCAATCTGCTTCGCCACTCCAAGGGTGAATGGGCGGGCCAGCACTTCGAGCTTGCGCCTTGGCAGGAGCACGACGTGATCCGCCCGCTGTTCGGCTGGAAGCGGATCGAGGACGGCATGCGGCGGTTCCGCGTGGCCTACGAGGAGATGGCGCGGAAGAACGGCAAGACCACCAAGGCAGCCGGCATCGGCAACAAGCTCTTCCTGAACGACTATGAACCCGGCGCCGAAGTCTACACAGCCGCCACCAAGCGCGACCAAGCTCGGATTGCGCACGAGGAATCCAAAGCGCAGATCAAGGGTCTCCTGAGGGACGATCCGCGGCTTGCCAGAAGCATCGTCATCAGCCGTAACAACATCGCCATCCCGGGAGGCAGGTGCAAGTACGAACCGCTCGGAGCCGACGCCGACACGATGGACGGCCTCAACGTCCACGGCGCAATCGTGGACGAGCTGCATCGCCACAAGACGGCTGAGGTGTGGAACGTGTTGGAGACGGCGACAGCCGCCCGTCGCCAACCGCTGCTTTACGGTATCACGACGGCTGGCTTTGACCGCACGTCGATCTGCTGGCAGTTGCATGACTACGCCGTCAAGGTGTTGGACGGAACGATCGAGGACGATACGTTCTTCGCCTACATCTGTACGCTCGACGAGGGCGACGACTGGACCGACCCATCGACCTGGATCAAGGCGAACCCGAACCTGCACCGCACGGTCAAGATGGATGACCTTATGCGGAAGTTCAAGAAGGCGCGCGAGTCGAACACGTTCGAGAACGAGTTCAAGCGGCTGCACCTCAACATCTGGACCGAGCAACACACGCGCTGGCTCAAGATGGACAGGTGGGACGCCTGCGAGGGGGATGTCGACGCGGACGAGCTTGAAGGTATGAAGTGCTACGGCGGCCTGGACCTGGCGCCGAAGCGGGACCTGTCGGCGTTCGTGCTGGTGTTCCAGTGCGACGACAAGTTCAAGGTCGTGCCCTACTTCTGGATGCCGGCCGACGACGTGCGGCAGCGCGAGAAGCGCGATCGCGTACCCTACACGACGTGGATTCGCGACGGACTGATCACCGCCACCGAGGGCAACATCACCGACTACAACGCGATCCGCTCACAGATATGCGACAACATCGGCAAACGCTTCGAGATCGTGCAGATCGCGTTCGATCCATACGGCGCTACGGAGATGGTCACGAACCTCGCGGATGACGGCTTCGAGGTAGTCGAGTTCCGCCAAACGATCCAGCGGTTCAACGAACCAACGCAGAAGCTCGAAGCCCTGATCACAGCCGGTGCCATCGAGCACGGCGGCCACCCAGTCCTGCGCGCCCACGCCGAAAGCGCCACCGTCAAGACCGACGTCAACGAGAACATCCGCCCGGTCAAAGACCGCTCCACCGGCCGAATCGACGGCATCGTCGCCCTCATCATGGCCCTGTCCCGCGTAATGCTCCACACCGAGTTTCGTAGCGTCTACGAGGACCGGGGCTTGATGTGCATATAGAAGGTGTCCTACAGGCAACTCTGCCCTGGACAATCGCACGGTGCGGCGAACGGGTAGACGCCGCCCTGGAAGCCGGCGACCGCGTGACTAATGTCAGCGAAGTTGATGTCGCTGAAGTTTGGGATCTCCGGGGTGGCGGTGCCGCCCTGCAGGTCGAGCCAGACCTTCGGCTCGGTCTGGGTGCTCTGAAACCCGCGAACAACGGCGGAAATGTCCTTGAAGTTACGGAAGCCATCCGGGGGCATGCCCGTGGTACCGCCGACGACATCGCCGAAGTCGGTGGCGGTGCCCAGCGCAAGCGCCGCTGAGTAGCTGGCCTCGTCACCCACATTCATACCCTCAAGGATCGACTGGATGAGATAGGCGGCGCCCGGCGACGTCTCGCAGTCGCCGATGTGAACCGTCGCATCGACCCACGGTTGACCGAGGCTGTTTACGCTGCAATCGCGGTAGTGCGGCACTTCTTCGATTCGCGAGAGCAACTGAGCACTGCCCTCCGGTCCCGCGATCGTCAGCTCGATCGGCCCACCGACCCAGCCGAGCACAAAGCTCTGTCCGCCTAGGTCGGACAGGCTAATTCGACGTGCGGTCAGTGATCCAGCGTTGCCGGGATTCGGGTCGACCGAAAGGTGACGATTCTTGAGCACGTAGCACACGCCACCGACGCACAGCGATCCCGGCGGATCGCAATCGTTGTCGCCGCCGCACGTGAGCCCCAAGCTGTCCTCGCCCACGGGCGGTTGAACCTCGCATTCGTCAGGAACACCGTTGGTGTTGTTATCGCTGCTCGTTCCAATCGCGATGTCGCAGACGTCGCCGACGCCGTTCGGCTGGCAGTCCAACTGCTGCGGGTTGGGAAGATCGCAGTTGTCAGCCGTGGTGCACACTCCGTCGCCGTCCGGGTCGTCGGGGTTATCGAGCGGACAAGGGTCGTCGGAATCACAGACGCCGTCGCCATCCGTGTCGTCGGGGTCGTCGAGCGGGCACGGGTCGCCCTGATCGCACGCGCCATCCCCGTCGGTATCCGTCCCGTCGTTGTTCGCATCGTTGTCAGGCGGTGGCCCGAAGTCGTCCGTACCGATCGTGCAGTCATCGCACGAATCGCCGTCGCTGTCGCCGCACAGGTCGGGATCGAGGTCGACAGGATCGCTCGCGTCCGCCACGCCGT
Organism: Phycisphaerae bacterium; assembly: GCA_029260055.1. Classification (GTDB taxonomy): domain Bacteria; phylum Planctomycetota; class Phycisphaerae; order UBA1845; family UBA1845; genus JADFOB01. The sequence goes on along the minus strand of JAJDDX010000123.1, from coordinate 6,111 downwards.
CGCAAGGTCGAGGTCGCCGTCACGGTCGAAGTCGCCGGCCGTCATTGAGAGCGGGCGGGTGCCGAGAATCGGAAACGTTCCACCCTCGACGAAGGTTCCGGATCCGTCATTCAAGAGGATCACAACGGCGTCCGTGGCTCCGCGCGTCGCCCGGGCCCGATCGATGTCGGTGTCCCCGTCCAGAATCGCCGCAACCACATCCACCGCGGCCGGCACCAGCGCGTGGTCCACCACCGGCCCGAACGTACCCGAGCCGGTATTGAAGAAGAAGGACACCGCCAGCGTGCCTACCACCTCGTCCGCCGTCGGGAGGGCCAGGTCGGCGCCGGCGCTTCCGTCGAGGTTGCCGCTCGTGATGGCATGCGCGGAAGACCCCGTCGCCAATGGGTAGCTTGCGGCCGAGGCGAAGTTGACGGTCTCCGGCGTGATGTCGGTGGTCTCATCGACACCATTGCCGTTGCAGTCCTGCCCCAGCGCCGGTCTTCCGGCGGCCAAGAGAAACACGCCCGCCATGATGAACGCACAGAATTATCTGATCGACAACATCATCCCTCTCTCCTTGCTCGTCTGCCCGTCAACGGCGTCAACATGCCCGGCTTGCGTGCCACCCTGACCGTGACGCCATGCAAAGAACGTGCTTACTTCAGACACGGCACCTTCCGGGTTCGGAAGACAGCGGTTGCAGCCGAGAGCAACAAGAGCACCATGATGACGAGCCCCCACTGCGAGACCGTGGGAACGGGTTGGGTGCCCGCGGGCTCTCGAACGCGCAGGTTGTCGATATACCACTTCCCGAACGTGGTTGGCGGATCGTCGTCATCTTGAATGAACGTCTCGGTGGCGGCGATCTCGGTGAGCAATCCGTCACCGATTGGTTGGCCGTCCACGATCGACTGGCTCGATAGCCGGAGGAACGTCTGGCCCATCGGGAGGTCGTACGTCCACAGCTCTGAGTAGAGGGCCGCCTCGGAGTGGTTGATGAACTCGAAGACCTCGCCCTCGCAATCGACCAGGTTCACCCAGAAGTGCGTGCCGGTGGGCCCGTCGGCGTAAGAACCGTCGCCGTAGGCGTCGCAGATGACCTGCAACTCGGAGAGGAGGTAATCGGGGATGCCCGTTCCAGGGTAGTTGGGATCGCCGTAGCTATGCTGGAGTGGCGCGTAGTGGTGTCCGTTTTGGCAAACGGACGGGAACCGCGCCTGGTCAACCCAGCGGCGGAAGCCGATCCGCGAGCCGGCGTCACACCACTGCTGGCAGAAGGCCGCATCGGTGCCGAGACTGAAAAATCCCTCCGACACGGCGTCACAAGGTGGAGGCAAGGGGTCGCACTCGCCGTCGATATAGAACGTCGGGCGATTGGCTGCATCGGTCAGGTCGGTCACGCCGGCCTCCGCCGCCTCGTCCGATGTGGCGAATTCGTAGTCTTCTACGAGGGTCTCGATTTGGCCGAGCGCGGCGTGACTCATGCCGGCAAGTGCGAGTCCCGCGGTGAGGGCGGCGCTGAACAACCTCGTGCGCCTGTAGTGGTATTGCAGGCTCATGATCCCGCTCCGTTCTTTCTTGTTGGTATTCCGTACTTCTCCACGCGGTAGCGCAACGTGTCACGCGAGACGTCAATCAAGGCGGCAGCCCGGGACACGTTGTAGTCCGTGGCGGCCATCGCGCGAACGATGAGCTCTCGCTCCATCGTGGCCAGGGATACCGGCCCCTTCGAAAAATCGACGTTCAGCACCGTGTCGTCGGCGCCGGGATCGTCGTCAATGGCGGTTCGCTGCGGGCGCGGCAAGACATCCGCGTCGATCGCCTCGTCACTCAGCAAGACGGCACTCTCGAGCTGATTGCCGAGTTCTCGCACGTTGCCCGGCCAATGATAGCGGCGCAGTGCATTTCTGGCCTGAGGTGACAAACGCTTGAGAGACAGGCCGAACTTGCGGCAGTGGGACGCCAGGAAGTGCTCCGCGAGCAGGTCGATGTCGCGGCCCCGCTCGCGAAGCGGCGGAAGGTGGGTCTGGATCACGCACAGGCGGTGGTACAGATCCTCCCGGAACCCGCCGTCAGCCACGACCGCCGTTGGAACTTCGTTCATCGCTGCGATGAGTTGAATGTCGATCGGTTGTTCCACGGTAGCCCCGATCGGGCGTATCCGTCGGGTCTCGACTGCCGTGAGTAGCTTCGCCTGCAACGGCAGGCTCAGGCTGCCTACTTCGTCGAGGAATAGCGTGCCTTGGCTTGCCACCTCGAACAGGCCGCGTTTGTTGGACGTGGCACTGGTGAATGCACCCTTGACGTGTCCGAACAGCTCTGATTCGACGAGCCCCTCGGGCAGCGCGGCGCAGTTGACCTGGATAAACGGGCCGCCGCGCCTCGGTCCTTCGTAGTGGAACGCACGGGCGAGCATACCCTTGCCCGTTCCGGTCTCGCCGGTGATGAGCACGTTCGGCGGCTCTTGGCTCGCCGCTACGTCCATCGAACTGAGGCGACGCACAAGCCCCTTGGCTTTTTCGATGGCGCTGCACTCGCCGAGAAGCTGATGCAGACCGAAGCGCTGCGTCCGGCTCTTTTGTTCGTGCTTCCAGGACCGCGCCAGATGGCTGTTGCTGAGGTTCTTGTTGGCGACGAGTGAGACCGTTTCCAGGTCCAGGGGTTTCAAAAGGAAGTCACACGCGCCCAGCCGCATCGCCCGGACGGCGGTAGGCACGTCACCGCGCGCGGTCATCATCACGAACGCCGCGTCCGGGTGGCTGTCGCGAACGCGTTTGAGGAACTCGAGGCCGTCCATCCCGGGCAAGCCGAGATCGATTAGCGCCAAATCGATTTGGCGTCCCTCGAGCCACTCCATCGCTTCCTCGGCGTTCGCCACCCAATGGGCCGCATGCCCGTCGCCCGCGAGGCTGGACTGACACGCCTGCCCCAGCACTCGTTCGTCTTCCACAATCAGGACTGTTGCCACTTCGGCATCTCCGATTCGATTGGGTACGTACGCCCAAAACGCGAACTACGTCACAGCGGCACCGGCGGCTCGACGAATCCGCTTCGCGGATAAGTCCTTGCCTGGTCGTCGCTTATGACGAATCGAGCAATGGGCACGCGAGGTGCAATAGAAGGTTTTGCACGTTCGGTGCCCAAGAACGGGAGAGGGAGCCAGCCATGATGAAATGTAGAACCGCATCGCCCAAGCGCATGTGCCGCGATCGACGCGCCGCCTTTACGATACTCGAGATGCTCGTGGTCATCTTCGTGATCGCGGTGCTTACGTCGCTGCTCATACCCTCGCTCGCCAAGGCGCGCAATGCCGCGCGCACTACGGTGTGCGTGGCTCATCTGAAGCAAATCGGCGCTGCCGTTTTCACCTACGCCTTTGACGCCGACGACAGAGCCCCAGCCGTGATGAAGCGTGCCGGTACGACCGCGCCGCGCTCTTTGCTGTCACGCACGGGGCGCTACGTGAACCTCGGCCTTCTGATCGAAACGGGAATCACGGAAGACCCGTCGATCTTCTATTGCCCGAGCCAAAAGCAGTTCTGGTACGGCTCAGACCCGAGCTACCTTCCCCAAGCCACGATCGCGGGGAGCTATGCCTACGCCGTACATGTGCGGGCCGGCAAGAGCCCGCAAGTAGCGCGCTTGCGCCACCTGGCTCTGATTTCGGATGACTTCACGGGTCGCAGAGGCGCGTCGGGAGGCATCGGCCAACACTCGCACAAGGTCGGCTACAACGTTCTCTATACCGACGGCAGCGCGTCGTGGTACAACGACGCGGACGAGAGCATCTGGAAACGGGCGGTGCGCTGGGATGACGAACGCGACGACGTGAACTACGACACGCTCTACCGCGGCGGCAGCACGGAGGACGACGGCGGGTACGGCAGCAGTCTCGACATCTTCCGCGTGTGGCGATCGTTCTGCTACAATAGTCCCGATCCGTTCTAGATCGACCGCTTGCACAGGGCACCTGCGCCATGGCGATCCGTTGGAAGCTCAACCTGACGTTCTTCGCGTTCCTCGCTGTCTTCCTCGGGGCATCGTACGTAGCGGTCAGCGCCGTCAACACGGCGGCCGAGAACGGTCGTCTCTACTCACGCCTTCGCTCCTTCGGGCAACTGACGTCGGACATCAGGACGGATATGTACTTCACGCTGGCCGGGTTGGATGAGGCGATGCCCGCCGAGCCGGCCTCGCAGCGTGTGGCATGGCCCGAGTACACGCTGGATGATATCGAAGTCCAAGTCCGGTTGGCCGAGGATGACACGGAACGTGAGGCGTGGATCACCGTGCGGGCCGCGATCTCGAGGCTCGCCGCTGCGATGGTCGTGTCGCCGGCTTCGCAGTCGGAGGTCAACGCCGCGTTGCGAGAGGCCGAGCGTGCCCTCCGCAAACTGCGCAGCATGTACGAACTCATGGAGCACGAGTCCATCGTCGCGACCGCCGAGGCGGGCCTGCGTGCGCAAGTGGCGGTCGGCGTAGCCTGTGCACTGATCGTCGTGCTGTTTGTGGCCTACCTGGTCCTCGTGCGGGACTGGCTCGTCACGCCGATCAACGTGCTGCGCGCATCGACCGACGCGATCGGCGCGGGTGATCTGGAGCACCGCGTTCCGCTGAGCGGAAGTGATGAATTGGCCGGTCTGGCGCGCCGCATCGACGCCATGGCGTCCAGCCTGTCACAGCAACAGTCCGAACTGGTGGAGGCGAAGGAACTCAGCGCCATCGGAGAGCTGTGTGCGAACGTGGCACACGGCCTGCGCAACCCGCTTGCCTCTATTCGGGCGAGCGCTCAGCTCGCGCAGCGTCAGTGCGACAGCGACATTGCGTTCGCAGGGATGCTGGGCGATGTCATTGGTCAGGCGGATCGGATGGATGATCGGATCACACAGCTTTTTGAGTTCAGTCGGCAGACCGAGTTGTTGCGCGATTGCGTGACGTTCCGGGACCTCGCGTCCGCGGCAGCGGCTGAGGCGCGGTCCGTGCTTGAGGCGCGCGGCGTAGAACTCGAGGTAGAAGACGATGTCGGGCCGCGGATCTGGTGCCTCGACGGCGAGAAGGTGACCGTGGCGCTGACAGAACTGGTCGTCAACGCCGCCCACCACAGCCCGGAAGGAAGTACCGTCGTCATCAGGGGACAGAGCGACAAACCCTCGAACGGAAGCCCGCGCGCGCTGCGCGTTCAAGTGGCCGATCGCGGAGCCGGCATCGCGGTAGCCACGCTCGAGAGGATCTTCAAGCTGTTCTTCACTACGCGTGCCGAGGGAACCGGCATCGGGCTCGCGATGGTCCGCCGCGTGGCGAAGCGGCACGGCGGGGATGTCGACGTGACTTCCGTCGCCGGTGAGGGCACAACGGCCACCCTGACGCTTCCCGGCGGATGTCCGTTCGGCAGCGATGCTTCCGCGGCAGCCCAATGTACAGGGCACAACGCAGCGTTGAAGCTGCGCCATGGTTTGAACGACCGCGGCAACACCACTTCCTGAGTGAATCTGTTTGACCACGCTACAGCGCACGACTTCGCGCGCATTCGTCTGCAGTTCCCGTCCGCGCATCGTCGAGTCGCGCTAGATTGAATTTGGGCATTTGCCCCACGCTGCGAATACGGTCACAAACGGCCGCACACCGAGCACAATGCCGCTTCATGGCACCGCTGCCGATCCGAATGTAAGCATCGCTATCGCAGGCAGTTGCGTTCCCATCGCGTGAGGTGCCACCGCGCCTGGCACAGCACATGCCTTGTTATGGGTCGGGAGGACCGGAGGAGTCCCATCCATCGCCTGGCGCGGCACGTCACAGTCATCGACAGGCACTTCCGAGCAGTCGTAAGGAGGAGCCACGTGTTTCGACCTACTAACCCGCCAGCCGCGGCCGGATAGTCACATCCGTAAGTAGAATGGAGAATCAACGATGCGCCCGAACACACTGACCCGCGTTTCTTTCCTTTTCGTCTTTGTCGTCTCTGCCGCGCCAAGCCTTGGGCAAATCAGCTTCGGACCCGAAACGGTCATTCCACTTCCCACGCGCCCGGACACGGTGGCAATCGGCGACCTGGACGGCGATCTGGATTTGGACCTCGCGGTCACGGGCGAAACACCGGACAAGATATCGATCCTAGTGAACAACGGGGGC
>JAJDDX010000122.1 GCA_029260055.1 Phycisphaerae bacterium | reverse complement strand
GTCAGGGAGTTGGCACTCAGCACGACCTCGAGCACCCCGCCAATTCGTAGATTCAGCGTGGTGCCCGCATCCAGATCGAGCGTGCCGCCTGCCGATGATTGGAGTTTCTGAGTCGCGCTGCGGAACTCGAGCTTGCCGTCGTTCGATACGCGCAGATCGCCTGCAACATCGCGCGTCCCGTCCGCCAGGAGATACTGGGAATGATCATCGTCCGAAAGACCCGCCAGCCCACCGTGATCCGACGTCAGCCCCGCAAGTGCCGTTTCATTGGCACTTATGCGGGAGGCCGCCTGATCGAGTCCCGCGTCAACATCGCCGGGATCGCCGCCGTCGCTCAACAGCCTGGAATAGGGACGCTCCTCGCCCTATTCGCTCCCCAGTTCGCGCAGCGCGGCCTCCGTTTTGGCTCGGAGCTGGACGGCGTATGGCGAATCTCGGACCTTCTTCAGCAGTGCCACCGCGCGATCCCGGTTCTGGCGAAACGACGGGCTGGGCTTGCGCTTCGCCGCCCTGATGCCCCTAAGGAGTTCTTCCGCCAGCCCATGGGCCGCTCCGACTTGATGAAACGACCTGATCGGCCCCTCGCAATACGGCGCAAAATACCGCTCGGCGAGCGCCAGCCGCTCCGCCTGGAAAGCCACCGGATCGAACTCGCCCTGCCCCACGTACTTGCGCATCAAGCCTTGGAGCTTGCTCAGGCCCACGCAGACCGAGAGCATTTCGGAATACGCTGTCTTAGGGTGCGCCGCAAGCCACTCGTCAGCTCGGCCCACCATATCCTTCGCCTTAGGATCACCCATCTCGAGCATGAACATCGCAAACGGCAACCCGAGTTCCGTCATCTCTGCGCCGATGGCGCGCTCTTCAGAATCGGGCTCGGCGACTGTTACTTTGACCGTGGCTCCACCATGAAACTCGATCTCGTAATGACCCGGTTGCGCGAAGAGGTACTTCTCATCCTCGGCGTTCCAATAGAGGAGGGCGAGTACGCGCGTCGAGGTCCGGCCATCAGGCAGGGTCTTCGGTGGCCGCCCCATCACGAACACCGCCACGGCGTTGACGCTGCGCACTCTCGCGCCATAACCCACGCCGTTGACTGTGACCGTGCGCGACAGACACTCTGGAACCTCGCGGATCGGCGCGTTCGCCGGCCCGCCTTCCATCGTTACATCAAGGACGACTGACACCATCTGCAACGGGCGGATGACCACTTCGGTGTCCGTCGCCACGCGTACCGAATCCACCAGCCACGCGGCTGATGGGGGCGCCGCGTGTGCTGCACAGCACAACGAGCTAGCCACAACAACAACAACACGAAAATCTACCATTTCTCAGCCTCCCTGAATCGCCGGAGCGTCTCGCCATGCCACCTGTCAGCGTAGTCGCCGCCCGATGCCTGCCCCATGTCCTGGGACATCAGTCCACCTTCGCTGTGATGCCCCTCCTCGGTGCCGGTATTGCCAGCAGAGTGTCCAATCTCGTGCGCGATCACCTTACTTTCGAGATCAGGCCCCTCTGGAAAGTCCACGATCGTCGCGCGAAAGAAGACGCTCCCCCAATCTCCGAAACCTGCGGTAACGCCGTTCTTTTTCGTCTCCGAGTACTCGGCCCCCCAGAATGGTCCGAAAGGGAACGTTGAGTTGTCGACCAGCGGATCGGGATCGTTGTCGAGGTCGGGCGGTGACCAAGGCGTAATCGTACCCGCCGCCTGATATCCTGCCACCAAGAGAGAACACCAGTAGTCGCCGGATGACCACTGGTCCTGGGCGTTGTTCCAGCCAATACCCAAAGCGGTCTCGGTTGTACTCAGATAAAGGTCCCAATCCACCGAACGATTGGGGTTTTCGTCCTGCCCCATTGCCACGATTTCGATATAGGCGTCCGCGAATCTATTCTCGATAAGACCCGTCATGCTATAGTAATGTGGAAGCAGCCCGCTGTCGGGATCATCATCCTTGATGACGGCGTAGTGGCCAGCTATGTAGGTCCACAGCGGTGGTTCCAGCCCCGCTACCTGGATTGCGTAATCCGTGTGGTCGATCACCGGGAGAGTATACCCTGTCTCCACGACGATTCTGCCGCCTTCAAACTGATGGTCAGAATTTCCACTTAACGGATTGCTGAGCTGCAGCGTGCCGGCGGCAGGAATACTCTGAATATGGACGTCCTGCCAATCCGGAAACCGATCTTCTGCCGTTGTGGGTTCCGCCGCCATCGAATCCGCCTCCACGTGCAGCTTACGCCAGACGGTCAGCATCTTGCTCCAAACGAGCGGTGCCTCGTAGCCTGACCAGTCGCCACCGCGTACGTTCAGGGCATCTGCATCCGTTTGCTCCACCTGGTCAGTTGTAACCGCATCCATCAGCAAGGACGCACCCGCCCGGTAGTTATTGCCCGGCTGCATCGAGACCTCCACCTCGACCCGCGCCTGGCCATAGCCATCCGTCTCGCCGATGTACACATGCGGCATCCAGTCGGTACCTCGATTGTCCGGCCCCGACGCGTCGTTGTCCACCAGCCCCACGTTCGGAAGATCGGGGTTGTTTTCGTTGAACGGATCGTCCACATCCCACACTCTGAAGTAGACCGTAACGTCCGGAACGAGCGGCCAGACGGTCGCGACGAGCACAACCTTTCGGCGGTCCTGGGCGTTGTTGTCGTCGTCGTTCGGGTTCAGTTTCCCAGGGAAAACCCGCATCCCGCCGCCGCCTTGGTCGGAACTACCGGGCGCAGTGAAGGTGTCCAGGGCCGTGTTGTCCTCAAAAGTCTCCCACTCAAGGGCATACACCTTCGCGACCGTCACCGTGACCCCGTCCTCGCACCCTAACCACCCGCACGTTCCCGGCGATTCCGATAGAGACGCGCCGATCCCTGACGCACCCCACCACACAGTCTCTACGCCCTCCACGTGTAGGTTCTTGGGCAAATCCGAAACGGGCCACCATACCCCGGAGGACAATGCGCCTGACCGATCATCGTTTTCGTAGACCCTGAGCGTGTCGACCGTCCAGCCCAACGTCACGACGCCACTTGAACCCGACATCACCTCAACGCGTAGCGGAATCAGATCGTTCTCCTCCGGAATCGCACCCCCTTGGTCTACGTCGGCACCACCGTCATTGTCGTCATCGTCGTCGTTCCGAGGCACGACGACCCCGAGAGTGTCCTCATCGACTGCAGGCACATCGCCGATGGTCAGGTCGACCCGTTCCTGGACGTTGATGACGACGGTCGCTGTCGTGCACCACCCTTGATAACCCATGTCGATGGTCTTTTCGTACGGCCCCGGCGGGGTTGTATCGGGTATTCCCACGCACCTCGTATCTACGACAGTCTCCCCATCACAGCAAACGTGAATTCCATCCTCGCCCCCGCAATTAACTACCAGGACATGGAAGTCGTTGTGAGCGCAGTAGTTGCACCACGGCCAGCAAGCCGCCTGAACCTCCACCTCAACACACCCTCCGGGGCAGCCTGTCTCCAAAGGCGTGACCGACAAGGCGCATTGCGTTTCAACGCAGACGCCGCCCTGGCAGACCCCGTACGGACACCAGCCGCACTCCGGGCGCGCCTCACCGTTTAGGCAGATTCCGTTGCTGCAACGCCCGTGACGGCACGAGTAAGGATCCCATGGTGGCTCGTAACACCTACTGCCACTGGTGGCGTCATGCCTGCAGTAGCCGTCAACACAGTAGTCCCGCGTGCAGCCATTGCCATCGTCGCATTCATAAGCGCCGGCGTCCTCGATCCAAGAACTACATTCCTGTTCATCCGGCGGTGGCGGAGCCGCCCATGCCACGTGGGCTCCGAGGACGACGCAGCCGACCATGACTAGCCCGTACAGCGCGTGCCCCTGCGGCACGCGCTGCGGCGCCCCAGGCGGGTCTGAGCAGACAATCTTGTGATTTCGGGTTTGGCTTTCAAAGTACCGCTCCAGCTTGCGCGCTCACTGATCTTACGCACGGAATCGATGAGAAGGAAGGTAAACTCCCCGGTTGGCGCTTCCCAGGGCGTGCTTCGACCCCATCCCGCCCGCCGTGGCGCGCACTACGCACCGCAGAAACGAACGGGTCTCCATTTGTACTAATGGGGCGCAGGGCGTCGAATCGTTCGCGGAAAATCGGATTTCTTTGGTTTTTTCTGGGGAGCCGAACTGGTGGACTCGGGCGATGGGCAAACTCGGCCCATTGGCTATTCCGTAGTCTGGATCATGCGCGTGAAATGAGCGGCGCTGGGGTGCAAGGGGGATTCTAGGCGGTTGGCCGAATCGGATTCAAGGTCAAAGTGAAGCGAAGCCGTCCCTGCGCGCCCTACGTCCAGTAGGGAACGATGGCCGTGCTCGTGCCGACCTTGAACTCCATCCAGCCTGTGTTGGTGGACGTGGTGAAGCCGTCGGGCAGGCGGTCGAAGCTCGCCTTCACGCCGGTCGCCGAGGGCACGAACTTGCCGGCCGTCAGTGTCGTCGTGTTCGCCACCCCGCCCGGGGCGACGCTGTCCGCCCGAACGCCCGTCCCGCGCACGATG